>CAVEVC010000050.1:0-6273 GCA_963618935.1 Clostridiales bacterium CCNA10
CGGCGGGGGAGGCGGCGGGACGAGGCGGCACCTTGAAGTCCTCGGGCTTGAAGTAGTGCGTCCTGTGCGCGTCGGCGGAGACGTTCGCCGCCAGGACCGCGACGGCGCTCTCGTAGGCGAGCTCGGCGGGGCAGTTCAGCTTCTCGCCGTGGCGGCACGCCGCGAAGAAGTTCTCGAGGTGCGGCATGTGCGCGGGCTTGTTCAGCTCCACGGAAAGCGGGTTGCCGTTCGCGAGCGCGGAGATGCGCGTATCGACCTCGACGTCCTTCGAGACCTCCTTCTTGATCTTGTCGTCGGCGCCGGGGAGGATCCAGCCCCTGTCGATGAAGGCCTGCCACTCCTGGTCCGTCCAGCCGCCGCCGCGCAGCTCGCGCTGCACGGTGTTGCCGCGCGCGGAGATCTCGGCGATCGTGAGGGAGGCGTGCGTGCCCATGAACTGCTCGTAGAAGCCGCCGCGCGCGTTGGAGGAGATCACCTGGTAGTAGGCCTCGTTCTTCGTGCCGTCCGGCATCTGGAACTCGTAGAGGCACATCACGCGGTCGTATGCCTCGCGGCGCGGCGAGAAGGCGTCCTTGCCGCCGATCGCCGTCACCGCGCTCGGGGGCACGCCCCACGCCCAGATAAAGAGGTCGATCTGGTGCGAGCCAAGGTCCACCATCGATCCGCCGCCGTACTTGTAGAACCAGCGCCAGTTGTGGAACTGCTCAGGGTTCGTGTAGCCGTACTTGTCGAGGACGGACTGCTTCGGCGGCTTCTTGTAGGTGAAGAACGGCGCGAGCGAGCGGTTCCACTGCGCATACGCGGTCGTGATGCGGCCGAGCATGTTCGGGACGACCTTCTCGAAGCAGTGGCGGTAGCGCGGGTTCGAGCGGCGCTGGTGGCCGATCTGGAGGATCTTGCCCGTCTCCTGCTGCACGCGGCACATCTCGGCGGCGAGCTCGAGGCGGTTGGACATCTCCTTCTCGCAGTAGACGTGCTTGCCGGCGCGCAGGCAGGCGCTCGTGTGCTCGCAGTGCATCCAGTCCGGCGTCGCCACCACGACCGCGTCGATGTTCTTGTCCTCCTTCGCGAGCATGTCGCGGTAGTCCTCGTACATCCTGACGTCGTGCCCGTAGCCCTTGAAGAAGGCCCTCGCGCGCTGCTGCTCGAACTTCCAGATGTCGCAGACGCAGCGCACCCGCACGCCGGGGATGCGCACGAGCGACGCGGCGAGCACCTTGCCCTCGGCGCCGAAGCCGATCATCGCCACGTTGATCGTGTCGTCCTTGGGGCCGATCGTGATGTCGTCGGCGCGGAGGATGTTGAAGCGCGGCAGAAACGCGGACGCCACGGCGGCGCCCTTCATGAAGTTCCGGCGGTTGAGTTCCATCGGTTGTCCTTGTTGTCTTGAAATTTCAGTCATTATAGCAAAGGCGGGTAGACCTGACAATTATCACCGCGCGCCCACCTCACATCCGCGTATAGCGCGGGCCGTCGCCGCCCTGCGGGAAGGTCCAGTCGAGGTTGCCGAAGGGGCACTTGATGCGGCACGTCTTGCAGTGCATGCAGTTCGAGAAGTCGATCTGGAGGCGGCCCTCCTCGCGGCGGTAGACCTCGGCGGGGCAGAAGCGCGTGCAGGGCGAGCCGTATTCCGCCTCGCACCGCGCGCAGACGGCGGCGTCCCGGACCTTGAGGTGGCAGGGCTGGTCCTCCTCGTGGATCGTGCCGGACATGAAGACGTCCGTCAGGCGGTCCGGCTGCACCGGCGACGCCTCGATCCCGTCCGCCGCCTCCCGCGCGAGCTTCGCGCGGTCCAGCGGCCGCAGGGCGGCGGCGTCCCCCTCGTCGCACCCCGGCACCCGTCCGCGCGGGAACGTCCCGCGCGTCAGCCATGCAAGGCCCGCCGCCATCACGCCATAGGGCATCCCGAAGGAGAACGCCGCGCGCACGTTGCGCACGCGCTCCATCTCCGCCCAGCCGCCCGTCTTCTTCAGCCGCCTGAAATAGGCCTCGCCAATGTCCTTCCCCCCGCGCAGGATCGCCTCCGCCGCCGCGATGCCGCTCTGCACCGCGATGTGGACGCCCTTGATGCGCAGCGAGTCGAGCAGCCCCGCGCCGTCGCCGACGACGAGGCATCCCGGGCAGAAGGGCCTCGGCACCGCGTAGAAGCCGCCCTCGGGGATCACCTTCGCCCCGTAGGCGACGGTCTTGCCGCCCCGGATGTGCGGCGCCACGGCGGAGGACGCCTTGAAGCGCCGGAAAAGGCGGAAGGGGTCGATCTCGGCGCGCGCGTAGTCGAGCGCGTAGGCGTAGCCCACCATCACCTGCGTTTCGGAGACGTGGTAGACGAACCCGCCGCCGTAGGTATTGAAGTCCGCCGGCCAGCCGAACGTGTGCATCACCTCGCCGGCGGTCTGCGTGCCGGCCGGCACCTCCACGAGCTCCTTGATGCCGAGCGCATAGGTCTGCGGGCGCACGCCCTGCAGCTTCTTCTCGGCGACCAGGCGCTCGGTGAGGATGCCGCAGCCGCCCTCGGCGAGCACGACCGTCTTCGCGCGGATCTCCTCGGAGGGCAAATAGTTCGGCTTCTTCCTGCCGTCCTTGTCAAGCCCCTTCTCGCCCGTGCGCGCGCCCACGATGCGCCCGCCCTCCTCGACGAGCGCCGTCACCGCGTAGCCGGTGTAGACCTCGGCGCCCGCCTTCCGGGCAAGCGCGCAGAGCCAGGCCGCGACCTTCGTGAGCGAGACGACGGGGTAGCCCATCGAGCTCATCATCGCCGGCACCCACGGGATCTTCAGCGACAGCTTCGACGTGAAGGTGCAGCGGAAGCTCTCCCGGCAGACCTTCGCCTCGCAGGGCATCGCCGCCAGCTCCTCCTCCGTGAGGAGGCCGCGCAGCCCGCTTGGGTCGACGATGGCGCCTGAGAGGACGTGCGAGCCCGGCGAGCGCCCCTTGTCGAGCACCACCACGCGCGGCTTCGCCCCCTCCTTCGCCCGGCGCAGCAGCGCAAGGGCCGTCGCGAGGCCCGCCGGGCCCGCCCCCACGACCAACACATCGGTTTCGATCATTTCTCAAGCTCCTTGATCAGTGCGGGGACGATTTCGAAGAGGTCGCCCACGACGCCGAGGTCGGCGACGCCGAAGATCGGCGCATGGGGGTCCGAGTTGACGGCGACGACGACGTCCGCGCCGCGAATGCCCTCCAGGTGCTGGATGGCGCCGGAGACGCCGAAGCAGAGGTAGAGCTTCGGGGCGACGGTCCTGCCGGTCTGGCCGACCTGGCGGGAGGCCGCGCACCAGCCGGCGTCGACGCACGCGCGCGAGCAGGCGACCTCGCCGCCGAGCAGTTCGGCAAGGCGGAAGAGGAGCTTGAAGTTCTCCTCCTTCTTGAGGCCGCGCCCGCCCGCGACGAGGACGTCGTAGGCCGTGATGTCCAGCGCGTCGGCGTTCTGCACGGCCTTCACGAGCTTCGTCTGCGGCGCGATCAGCTTCAGCGCCTCCAGAAGCACCTGGCCCTTCCGCTTCGGGTCGGGCGGGGCCTTCTTGAAGACCTTCGGGCGCACCGTCGCCATCTGGGGGCGGTGGTTCGGCGTCATGATGGTGGCCATGATGTTGCCGCCGAAGGCGGGGCGCGTCTGGTGGAGCAGCATCTGCAGGGCGCCCGTGTCCTTGTTCTTCGTCTCCTCGACCTTCAGCATCGTGCAGTCGGCGGTGAGGCCGGTGCGGACCTTCACGGCGACGCGCGCGAAGAAGGCGCGCCCGATGGCCGTCGCGCCCGCGAGGACGACCTCGGGCTTCCGCTTCACGATGAGCTGGCTCACCGCGTCCACGTAGACGTTCGCCTCGTAGTCCGCCAGCGCCGGGTCGTCCACCTTGTAGACGACGTCCGCGCCGGCCGCGACGAGCGACGCCTCCACGTCCGCCGCGAGGCCGCTCCCCAGCAGGACCGCGCAGAGGCGCGCGCCCGCGCCGCGCTGGGCCTTGAGCTCCAGCCCCTTCGCGAGCAGCTCGTAGGCGACCTCGGCGACGGCGCCGCGGCTCTGCTCGGCGAACACCCAGATGTCCTTGTACGCCTCGATGTCCGCCGTGCCGCAGACCTTCTGGCGCACCTCGCGGATCGCCTTGAACGGGCACGCCTTCACGCACGCCCCGCAGGCCTTGCACGCGCTCGCGTCCACTTCGGCGAGCTTCTTCGAGGCGGCCGGGGCGGCGGCGGCTTCCCCGCGCTTCTTCGCGGCGGGGCGGTCCACCATCTTCAGCGCGCCGAAGCCGCACCCCTTCACGCACTTGCCGCACCCCTTGCAGAGCTTGGGGTCGATGGAAATCGGGGCGTCCGCCATCACTTCACCAGACCTTTCTTCGCGAGGAAGTCCACAATCGCCCGCGCGCCCGCCGCCGCGTCGCCGCGCGCGTCGACCGTCTCGCCGCCCCCCTTCGCGGGCGGCGGGAAGATCGTGACGACCTTCGTGGGCGAGCCCGCGAGGCCGATGCGGAGCGGGTCGGCCGCGACGGCCTTCTCGTCCAGCACCGTGATCGCCGCCTTCGCCGCCCGCATCCAGCCCGCAAGCGGCGCGAAGCGCGGCGTCGCGGCCTCCTTGAGGACGGTCATGACGCACGGGCAGTCGCCCGCGACGACGTGCTCGCCGTCGTCCATCACCGTCGTCGCGGTGAAGGCGCCCGTCTCCTCGACCGCCAGCTCCTTCACGTAGGTGACGAGCGGCACGCCGAGGAACTCCGAGACGCCGGGGCCGACCTGGGCCGTGTCGCCGTCGATGGCCTGCTTGCCGAAGAGGACGAGGTCCGGCGTCCTGCCGCCGCACGCCGTCTGGATCGCCCGGGAGAGCGTGTAGGAGGTCGCGAGCGTGTCCGCGCCGCCGAAGGCGCGGGAGGAGACGAGGAACGCCTCGTCCGCCCCGCGCGCGAGGGCCTCGCGCAGGACGGCGGCCGCCTGGGGCGGGCCCATCGAGACGACGGTGACCTTCGCGCCGAGGCGGTCCTTCAGGCGCAGCGCCTCCTCAAGGGCGTATTCGTCGAACGGGTTGACGATCGACTCCACGCCCTCGCGCATGAGCGTGTTGGTCTTGGGGTTGATCCGGACGTTCGTGGTGTCCGGGACCTGCTTGACGCAGACGACGACGTGCATGGCGCCTCACTTCGCGCCGAAGCGGTATTCCGTGCGGGAGCGGAAGACCTCGCCCGGGCGCAGGACCGTGGACGGGAAATCGGGGCGGTTCGGCGAGTCGGGCGCGTGCTGGGTCTCCAGCGCCACGCCGGCGAAGGGGCAGAGGAACTTCCCGGCGGCCTTGGCGGGCACCTTGTCCGTCATGTTCTGCGCGCCGTACATCTGCATGCAGGGCTCGGTGGTCCAGACGTCGAGCGTGCGGCCCGAGGCGGGGTCGAACATCGCGGCGGCCTGCTTGAGCTTGCCGGGCTTGCCGCGCAGGACGAAGTTGTGGTCGTACCAGTTGTCCATCGGCGCGAGCGCCTTCTCGGCCTTCATCCAGTCGGCCATGGCGCCGATCGGGCGCATCGCCGTGAAGTCGAAGCCCGTGCCCTTCACCGGCGCGTTCTTCGTGGGGATGAGGCCGGCGGTCGTCTGGGTGTATTCGTCGGCGAAGATCTGGAGGTGCTGGTTGAGCACGCTGCCGCTCGCCTCGCCGGCGAGGTTCCAGTAGGAGTGGTGGGTGAGGTTCAGGACCGTGGGCTTGTCCGTCGTCGCCTCGTACTCGACGAGCCAGGTGTTGTTCGGCAGCACGCGGTAGGTGACCTTGCAGGTCACGGCGCCCGGGAAGCCCATCTCGCCGTCCTTGGAGACGTAGGTGAGCTCCACGCCCTGGACCGGGCCGACGCTGAACGGCCGCGCCTGCCACACCTTCTTGTCCCAGCCGTCCGGGCCGCCGTGGAGGTTGCAGTGGCGCGCGCCCTTCTCCTCGTTGATCGGCAGCTGGTATTCCTTGCCGTCCAGCGTGAACTTGCCGTCGGCGATGCGGTTGCCGTAGCGGCCGATGAGCGTGCCCATGGAGAAGCCCAGCTCCTCGTACTCGCGGGGCGTGTTCCAGCCGAGCGTGACGTCGGCGAGGTTGCCGAACTTGTCCGGCGCGTAGCAGCGCACGAGGCGGCCGCCGTAGTCTGAGACGTCGAGGATGAGCCCGCCGGCGCCGTGCAGGCGGAAGAGCTTCACCGCCGTGCCGTCCTTGAGCGTGCCGAAGGGCGACACCTTGACGCGCGAGGGCGCGCCGCTGCGCGGGCGGCGGAGGTCGGCGCGCGCGCGGCGGGGGCGCGCGCGGTTCGCGGC
>CAVEVC010000051.1:0-16371 GCA_963618935.1 Clostridiales bacterium CCNA10
CGGGCGGGCGCGCGGGACGCGCGCCCCTACCAACGTCGGGGTCGGCGTAGATGGGCCGAGGGGACGCCACGCGCCGAGGGCGGCGCGGGGACAGTGCGCGCCGGGCCCTCCCCGGTTCGGCGGCCGCAACAAGTTGCGGCCCTCCCGCGCGCATGGGCGGCTTTACCAGTCGCGCTCGTTGGGCGCGAGGCGGGACTTGTTCATCCGCGCCTTCTTCTCGTTCTCGTGCTCTTCGCTCCGCTCCTGGACCTTGCGCAGAAGGTCTTCGACCTCCTTCTGGTCCTGCGGCTCCGGGGCCTTCTGCTCCTGCGGCTTCGGATTGTCCTTCTGGTCGTCCTTCTGGTCGTCCTGCGGCGGCTGTTGGTCCTGCTGCGGTTCCGGGTTCTGGCCCTGGTCCTTCCGCTGCTGCTGCGGGTCCTGCTGGGGATTCTGCTGCGGGCTGTTCGAGCCGCCGTCGTCCTTCGGCAGCAGCTCGCGGATGCGCGCGAGCTTCGCGAGGATCTCCAGCTGCTTCGGCGGCAGCACGGCCTTGACCATCTGGGCCTGGTCCGCCTCGACGGCGGCGGCGAGCTGCGCGATCTCGGCCTGGGCCTCCCGGGTGAAGGGCGCGGCGTTCGTGCTGCCCTGCTGGATCTTCTGCTGGATCTCCTGGGCCTTCCGCTGCGCCCAGGAGGGGAACTTCGCGCGGAAGGCGCGCGTGGCGTCCAGCGCGTCCCGCTGCCAGTCGAAGCCGTCCGTGCGCGCCACGTCCATGTAGGCGTTCGTCTGCGCGAGGATGCCCGCCGCGTTCAGCTGCGGGGGCTGCCCCGCGACGAGACCGCAGCGTTCCTGGACGCGCCCGAGCCCCGTCAGGAGCCGGGCCTGCTCCTCCGGCCTGGGGTCCTGCGCCTGCTCGGCCTGCTTCTTCGCGATCTCCTGCATCGCCGCCGCGACGTCCTGCGCCACCTCCACGGTGAAGGGCGGGCGGTTGCTCGCCGCCGGCACGTCCTGCGCGCAGACCTGCCGGACCCAGCCCTGCAGGCCGGCGTTGAAGATCTGCGAGAACTCGGCCGCCTCCCGCTGCCAGTCGCGTCCGTTCTCCCGAGCGGCGCGCGCGACGGCGTTCGTCTGCGCGCGCAGGCCCTCCGCGAGCGCGGAGGGCGGGTCGAGGACGCCCTTCCAGTAGCGGTGGAACGCCGCCTCGACGGCCGCGACGCTCTCCGCCGCGTCCGGCGACAGGTCCTCCAGCTGCTCCGCGGCCTGCAGCGCGCGGTCGCGCGTCGCCTCCACGTCCCCCACGAGCGTGGCCGCCTGCTGCTCGTTCGTGATCGTCTGGAGGATCTGCCGCTTGAGGGGGATGAGCGCGTCGGCGAGGGCGTTTGCCCGCCGCGCGAGGGCGTCGCCCTGCGCGACGGCGCGGGCGGCGTCGTTCGTCGCCTGCGCCTCCTGTCCGTGCAGGAGGGCGAGCGCGTCGCGGGCGGCCTTGGCCAGCAGCGCCTTCGGGTCCTGACCCTTCGTCCGGGCCAGCACCTCCGCCACGTGCAGGTCGTCGCGCAGTTCCCGGAGGCCCGCCACCGCGCGCGTGAAGTTCCGGTTGGCGCGCGGGTCGTCCGGCGCCTTCCGCAGGGCGAGCTGCATCATCGCCGCGCTTTCCTCCGCCGCCTCGCAGGCGCGGCGCAGCGGCTCCAGCGCCGCCTCGCCGGCCTGGACGTCCGTCGCCGCCTTCGCCTTCGCAAGCGCGGCCGCGCGGTCGGCGTGGCGCAGCGCGCCGACGACCTCGGCCGCCCGCGCGCCGTGCGTGCGGCTGAGCGTGAGCGGACGCAGCGCCGCAAGCGCGTTCGTCGTGTCGCCCGCCTTCCAGAAGTCGTACCCCCGGTTCCAGATCTCGCGGTCGGAGAGCTGGGCGGATGCCGCCGGCGGGGCGGACGGGGAGGACGGCGGAAGCTCGGCGGGGACGGCGTTCGTCTCGGCGGCGGACGCGGCGAAGCAGAGGACGAGGCACGTCGCCGCGGCCGCGGCGAGGCGGCGCGCGCTGCGTCCCGCGAAGCGTCCCCGCGAGAGGCCCCCCGCAAGCAGCATGAGCATGAGGCCGGGGACGAGGAACCAGCCGAAGCGCTCCGTCGCGCGCAGTTCCTCCTCCTCGGCCTGCTCCTTCGCCGCGACCTGGCGGAGGAAGCGGCGGTAGATCGCGCCGAGCGTCGTCTCCGCCGTGCCCGCCGTCGCGAGCGGCACGTAGCGCCCGCCGCTCGCCCGGGCGATCTCGGCGAGCGCCTTCTCCTCCAGCTTCGTCGTCACGGCCTGGCCCTGGTACTGCTGCGAGCCGGCGCCGGAGGCGTCGGGGATGGCGCTTCCCCGCTTCGGGTCGCCGAGGCCCACGGTGAAGACCGGGATGTTCCGCTTCGCCGCCGCGCGGGCCGCGTCGAGCGCGTTGCCGCGCAGGTCGCCGCCGTCCGAGATGAGGAGGATGGCGTTGTGGTCGTCCGCCGCCGGGTCCAGCGCGTCGAGCGCCGTGCGGATCGCGCCGCCGAGGTCCGTCTCGCCGCGCGGGGCCGAGTCCGGCGTGGCGCCCTCCAGCGCGGCGCGCAGGAAGCCGCGGTCGGTCGTGAGCGGGCAGAGCAGCACGCCCGTGCGGCGGAAGGCGACGAGGGCGCACCGGTCGCCCTCCAGCGAGTCGATGAGGTCCACGACGTCCGCCTTCGCGCGCTCCAGGCGGTTCGGCCGCACGTCCGTCGCGAGCATGGAGCGCGAGACGTCCAGCGCCACCACCACGTTGCGCGCGCGCGCCTGGAAGGCCTGCCCGGAATGGCCCCACTGCGGACGCGCCGCCGCGAAGACGACGAGCAGCAGCCCCGCCAGGACGAGGGCCGCCTGCACGCGGAAGAGGCCCGGGCTGCGCGGCATCAGGCGCCCCTGCAGCGCGGACGCCACAAACCCGTCCAGCCGTTTTTCCGTGCGCGCGCGCAGCCACAGCCACACCGCGCCCATGACCGGCACGAGCGCCAGCAGCGCCAACATCCAAGGATAGACAAACTTCATGGTCTTAGGTTTTAGGTTTGAGGTTTCAGGTTTTAGCGGGGAGCGGGACTACACGAGGCGGCGCGAGGCGGCCATCTGGAGCGTGACGGCGGCGAGCAGGAGGCCCGCGCCCGCGAGGAGGAAGGGCACGAAGTATTCGCGCCAGCGCTGGTAGACCGTGCGGTCGAGCGTCGTCTTCTCCAGCGCGTCGATCTCCTCCAGGGCGGCCTTCAGCCCGCCGGCGTCGTTGACCGCGAAGTAGCGGCCCTGCGTCTTCGCGGCGATGGCCTTCAGCTGGGACTCGTCGAAGGCCATGTCCGCGTAGGCGATGGTCGTGCGGCCGAGCATGTCGCGCGTCTTGAACGGCGTCTGCCTCGCCTTCGTCCCCACGCCGATCGTGTAGACGCGGATGCCGAGCTTCGCGGCGGCGGCGGCGGCCTGGTCGGGCTCGACGACGCCCGTGTTCGACGCGCCGTCCGAGAGGAGGATGACGACCTTGGACGTCGGCTCCGCGTCCTTGAGGCGCGCGAGCGCCATCGCCAGGCCGTCGCCCACCGCCGTCATCGTCTCGTCGGGGTCGATGGGGCGCCCGTTCGCGTCGTAGCCCACGCTCGGCACCTCCACGCCCTTCAGGACGTGGCAGAGCGTCTCGTGGTCCGCCGTAAGCGGCGTGCGGCTGGAGGCGTAGCCGCCGAAGGTGACGAGGCCGATGAGGTCGTCCGGGCGCGCCGCGATGAACTTCTGGAACATCTCCTTCACCACGTCGAGCCGCGTCCTGTACGCCGTCCCGCCCTTCGGCGAGAGGTCCAGCGCCTCCATCGAGCCCGAGACGTCCACCGTCATCGCGATCGCGATCGCGTCCACGCTGCGGCTTCCGTGCGCGAGCGCGCGGCGCGGGCGCGCCGCCGCGACGACGAGGAGGGCCGCGCCCACGAGGAACAGCCACGGCGCGACGTTCGCGACGCGCGCCCGCCAGCCCGCCGTCTTCGCGGGCAGGCGCCCCACCGCCGAGAACCGGATCCCCGCCTGCCGTCCGCGCCGCAGCATGCGCCACGCCGCCGCGCCGAGCGGCAGCAGCAGCAGAACGCTCCATGGAAACGCAAAGTCCATGTCACCTCTCCTTCCGGTTGTCCGCCTCAAGGTAGGCCCTCGCCCGGCCGGTGGCGGCGTCGGCCATTTCGGGCGTCGCCTCCACGCCGGCGAACTTCACCATGTCGGCCGACTCGAGGAACGTCTTCAGCTCGGCGACCGCCTCGGGCGTAAAGGCGGCGTTCGCCTGCGCCGCGCGCAGGAACTCCTCGGTCGTGAGGTTCGGCGCGCGCACGTCGTGGCGGCGCTCGATGTAGCGGCGCACGACCATCGTGAGCTCCACGTAGAAGTCCTTGTAGAACCCGCGCCCCGGCAGCCCCTTCTTCAGCAGCTCGCCGAGCTCGTAGAGCGCGCGCTCGATCGGGCTCATCCGGTGGATCTTCACCATCAGCCGGACGCGGCGCACGGCCAGGACGGCGAGCGCGCCCAGCGCCGCGAGGCCCGCCAGCGCGGCCGCGACGAGCCCCACGAGCCGCCAGCTGAGCGGCGGGAAGTCGCGGCGGGGGGCGATCTCCATCCCGCCCGCCGCCGGCGCGCGGGCCGCCGGCGGGCTGAAGACGACCGCCCGCGTGTGGAACGTCCGCTCCACCCGCCCGTCCGGCGCCGTCACCGCCACGACGAACGGCGCGAGGCGGTAGCGCGTCGCAAGCGGTTCGGGGCGCAGGCTCCAGCGCGTCACGAGCGTCGTCCGGCCCTCGGCGTCCACCTGCGGCTCCTCGGCGAAGTCCTCCGCCACCTGGAACCCGGCGAAGCGGTCCCGCAGATCCGGCAGCAGCGCCTTCCGTCCGGCCGGCGCCGTCGCGCGCACCGTCACCTCGACGTCGCGCCCCACGTCGACCGCCTCGGGCTCCACCGCCACGGTGAGGTCCACGCCGTCGCGCCCCAGGTCCACCACCTGGCCCGCCCAGCCGCGCGACAGCGGGAGGACGCCGCACAGGGCGCCCAGCAAACAAAGAACCTGCCTCATTGACATTGACGAGATCTCCTTTGGAAAGCCGCCTCACCGCTTCGCGGCGCGGCGCTTGAAGAGCGCGCGGACGGCCTGGACGTAGGGGCGGTCGGTCGAGACCGGCACGGTGTCGATGCCGTTGCGGGCGAAGAATCGGTCGCGATGCTCCCGCTCGGCCCGGGCGACGGACGCGAACTGCGCGCGCACGGCGGCGTCCGACGTGTCGACGAGCACGAGCTCGCCCGTCTCGGGGTCTTCCAGCTCGGCAAGCCCCACGTCCGGCAGGGCGCTCTCCGCCGGGTCGCCCACGGGAATGCACACGACGTCGTGGCGGCGGGCGGCGACGCGCAGCAGCTTCTCGGCGTCCTCCGCCTGCGCGCGCGGCAGCATGAAGTCGCTCACGAGGAACACGACCGCGCGGCGCTTCTGCACGCCGTTCAGGAAGCGGAGCGCGCCGGCGAGGTCCGTGCCGCCCGTCGCGCCGTCCTCGGCCGCCAAGACCTCGCGCACGAGGCGCATCACGCCCTGGCGCCCCTTGCGCGGGGGGATGTACGTCACGATCCGGTCCGAGAAGAGGACGAGGCCGATCTTGTCCTGGTTGCGGATCGCCGTGAGCGCGAGGAGCGCGGAGACCTCGGCGGCGAGCTCGGCCTTGGAGCGCCGGACGCTGCCGTAGGTCTGCGAGCCCGAGACGTCCACGAGGAAGAGGACGGTCAGCTCGCGCTCCTCGCTGAAGCGCTTGATGAACGGCGCGCCCGTGCGCGCCGTCACGTTCCAGTCGATCGACCGCACGTCGTCGCCCGCGACGTAGGGGCGCACCTCGTCGAACTCGACGCCCTGCCCCTTGAACGTCGAGTGGTAGTCGCCGGCCAGCTGGTCGTCGATCAGGCGGTTCGTGAGGATCCGGATCTTCCCCACCTTCGCCATCAGTTCCTTAACGTCAGTCATGACAATCAGAAGTCTCCGTATCGAACACCGTCAAAAGTTCCATGATCAAGGTCTGCCGTTACGCGCGATACCCTCACCTAAGGAATTTTCTCCTTATTTTCCACCTTACTTTTCTCCTTACCTTTCTCCCTACTTTTCTCCTTACTTTTAACAGGCAAGGTCCAGTGGCAAGTCGGAAATATCCTTAAGGCGTTTACCGTCAATCATGTTGTTCAGCAAGACCATCGCCTCGTCACGGCTCTTCGACGAGCATTTCCCGACCGCCGCCAGAAGTTCATACAACGCAAAGTGATAGACACAGTCGATGTCTCCCGTGCCAAGAGCCAGCGACGCGATACGTGACGGCGACGGTTCAGCCGTAACGACCACGATATGCGGCACTCGTCCCTTGCGGTCACGCATCAGGTTCAAGGCTTCCGTCCGACTGTTCTGCGCACGGTCGCTCCGCATTGTCCACTTTGCCGAAATCGATGCATGGAGGATTGGCCTGCCACCATTCTTCTTGCGCAGATCGGCTTTCAGACAGAGCGAATCATCGACAAAATCCGCAAGTCGATTGATTTCACCGTCCTCGCACAACGCACGGGACACGATCACATCCGGCGACACCAGGTAGTCGTTGCCCAACGCCGCCTGAAGCTTCGGGTTGTCGCGAACGGCCTCCGCCAAGGCGAAGAGATGTTCATACTGGGCGAAATCCGCCGTCTTGACGCGGCTCTTGTTTCCCAACTTCGCTATACTCCAAGTACCGGGACGCAGATTCTGCAATTTCGGGAACGTCGCCTTCACAAACTTTGCAACGGCATCCTCAAAACTGGCTCCGGCCGTCTGCCCCTTCTCCTTGGCACACACACATCTCGCGCCAAGGGTTCTGGCGATCCCTTCGGCTATCGCACACGAAAACGCATTACTCTTGTCGGCATTGGATGCCACCCCACCCTTGTCAAGGCAGAGAATGCCGTCCTGGACAAGCCGACGGTGGAAAGCCCTTCTGGCTTCGGCAAATACGACCTCACGCTTCATGGTTTAGGCACCTCCTAATCTGTATGCCAACAGCCTGTGCGACAGGTGGCGGAAACGCATTCCCGATCATCCGACAAGCCGCCGTCTTGCGCGTCCCGAAGTCCCACGCTTCCGGAAACCCCTGGATCCGCGCAATCATCTCCTTTGTCAGTCGTGGAGAACCGACGAAATCGGGTGACGGCGGTTCATTCGCGATGCCAAGCCCGTCCACACCCAGCTCTGCCCATGCTCGTCGTGCGCGCGTCGGACCGAGATCCGGCCCCCCATGCTTCTTGCTCCCGCCAACAATCGTGGGCGCAATGCGATTCGCGTGTTCAACCCACGCATCCAGTCCACGCCAGCCATTTGCCCCCATCAGTTCGCGCAGGGCTTCGCCTACGGTCGGCGCAGCGCTGCGGTCCGATTCGGGATAAGCGAAGTCAAACGGTTGGTCATTGCGAATACCGACAATGATGACGCGCGGACGAATCTGCGGAACGCCATAATCGTTCGCCTGCAGAAGTTTGATCTGCGTACGATAGCCAAGTCGGGAAATCGAGTCAAGGATGCGCGCGCGATAGGCAGCAAACTTCGGATCGAGAAATCCCCGCACATTCTCCAGCATCACGGCACGCGGACGGATTTCAGAAATCAGCCGGATGGCCTGAGGAAACAGATCTCGTTCATCGTCTTCGCCCAACTGACGCGAGGCAACGGAAAAAGGCGGACACGGAACGCCGCCGGCAAGGAGATCGACGCCTTGATACGGCGTGCCGTCAAACTGATGCACATCCCCGCAAATGACATTCCACTCCGGCTTATTGTGCCGCAGAACCGCACAGTAGTCTTTCTCGTATTCAACAAGTGCGACATGGCAGAAACCGGCGCGGTCGAGTCCAATGGCCTGTCCTCCGGCCCCCGCGCAAATCTCGACACACGTCAATTCGCCCGTCGCATGTGCCTCCGCAAGAAGACCGTCCGCCACTTTCCAGCCATAGTCAAAACCGAGATTGTCCTGGAACAACTCATCCTGCACGGGATCAAACGCGGTTACCGTCAATCCCTTCTTGATGTACGGCTTGAGGTTGTCGAAGAGGAACGGCATCGAACGTCCACCCGTCTTCGGATACGGCTTTGCGTAGAAGGCCGCGTCGATTCGGACAACGGGGCAACGCGACGAGCAGACGTAAACCTCCGCCGTTTTGCGTCCAAGTACCTTCAGGGGCGTCACCGTCTCCGTCAGATCGTAGAGCGCATACGCCTCGCCGTGGGCTTTCGCCGGTTCGGCGAGGGAATAGCCCGTCGCCGCAAGTTTCGCCCGGTCGACGACTTCCTTGAAGCGCGCCTTGAACGCGAGCGGACGCATCCCCTCGGCAAAGAGGACGATGCCGCCGACACGCTCGTGGAACGCGAGTTTGCCACATCTCGGCAACGGCAGATTGTAGAGCCGTTTCGCGGCAATCCAGTCTGCGTTCTCCGGCCGGTACGTGCCGACCAGAACAATTGACCTATCAGCACCAGACAACATGGATCGCCTTGCCGTTGCGCTCAATCCGCTCGGCCTTGATCTTCCCGTCCCACGGCTTCGCGAAGTCGGGGTCTGCGACGACCAGCCAGCCTTCGTCCACGCCGAGCCGGTCCATGTAGGAGAGAATCTGCGAATAGGCCTTCTCGTGCGACTTTTCGTAGAACGTCCGCGTCTTCACCTCCACAGCATAGACCGCGCCGCGGAAATGGACGCCGAGGTCCAGCCGTTCGCTTCCGAGCGCCATCTCGCGCACGATCTGCCCCCCGCCGTTGACGACGCGCTGGAGGAACGCCTGGAGGACAAGGTGCGGATACGCCTCGCGAAAGTGGAACGGCACCATCGCCTCGCTCGCGTTCTCGCGCCAGAACTGCTGGAACGCCGCCATCAGCCCCGCCATGTCAAGCCCGTCCGCGCGCGCCCACGGGTTCTCCGGCAGGCGGACGAGGATCTCGTCCTGCTTGCGGCGCGAGAGGTAGCGGCCGATCGTCTCGGCGTAAATCGGATTCGCCGGCTTCAGGACGCCCCGGTCGTCCACGAGCAGCCCCAGGTCGAGCGTGTAGGCGATGTCGTCCGCCGGCACGTTCTCCGGCACCATGCCGCCAAGCATGACCTGCTCGACGACGGGCCTGACGCGCGGATCGGTCGCCCGCTCCATGAGCGAGTCGAGGTGAGTCCCGCGCTCGCGGATGAGAGCCTCCTTCGCCTCGTCCATGTCCGCGCCCGTGACCGGAAGGGAGTAGTCTTCGCGGCGGATCTCTTCCACGCACCAGCGCGCGAGCGCGTTGACGAGCCACGGCTGTCCGCGCGAGTAGTCGAACGCCTTGCGCAGCGCCTCCTCCTCGAAGGCCTGCCCCGTCTCGTCCGTATGCTGACGGTAAAGCGCGCGCATTTCGGATTCCGAGAAGAGGCGGAGCGTCATCGCCTTTGTGATGACGTTGAACGGGCTCGCCTCGCCGGTGGACGCGCCGTCGGGACGGACGCGCATCTTGTAGTCGCGGATGTTCCGCATGCCGATCAGCGCGATGGAGACCGGGAACGTCCCCGGGGCCGTGCAGGTGATCCGTCCGTTGCGGAGCTGGCGCAGGAACGAGACGAGCGTGGCCTCGGAGAGGCAGTCCACCTCGTCGAAGAAGACGATCAGCGGCTTCTTCACGCATTCCGCCAGGACGCTCAGCGTCCGCTTGACGACGTTCGCGAGATCGACGTCGCCGACCATCTTCTTGAGGCCGGCGTCCGTCAGGCCGCCGAAGGCCCCGGAGGCGTCGCACTGGACGGCGTCGCGGACCTGCGCCGCGAGCTCCGGCACGCTGACGGCCGGGTCGGTGAACATCTGCACGGACTCCAGCGTGCAGTAGAGCGCAACCGCGTCGCCCTTCGCGTTGATCTCGTTCGCCAACGCCCGGAACGCGGTCGTCTTGCCGCACTGCCGCTGGGCGTGGACGACGAAATACTGCTTTTTGCCGATCAGCGACGCAACCTCCGTCAGCCGTTCCGTCGCCGAAAGCATGTAATGGTCTGCCGGATTGCACGGCCCGCCGATGTTGAACCACCTCGCCATGTCAACGCGCCTCCTTCACGGAACGGGGATCGTCGAGAGGATCTTGTCGATGACCGCGTCGCTCGTCACGTTCTCGGCCTCGGCCTCGTAGGTGAGGAGAATGCGGTGGCGGAGGACGTCGTGCGCGACCTCCTTCACGTCCTGCGGCGTCGCGTAGGCGCGGCCGTGGAGGAGCGCGTTCGCGCGGGCGGCCTTGTTGAGGCAGAGCGTCGCGCGCGGCGAGCAGCCGACCTGGATCTGCTCCTTGAGCGCTTCGAGCCCCTTCACCTTCTCGGGCTCGCGCGTCGCGAAGACGAGGTCGAGGATGTAGTCGCCGACCTTCTCGTCGCAGTAGACCTCCTTCAGCGTCTCGCGCAGGGCGAGGATGTCGTCCATCCCGCACACGGCGGAGACCTCGGGGGCCTTCGCCTGCTGGGCGAAGCGCTCCATGATGCGCCGCTCGTCCGCGCGGCCGGGCGTCTCGACGAGGCACTTGAACATGAAGCGGTCCACCTGCGCCTCGGGGAGCGGGTAGGTGCCCTCCTGCTCGATCGGGTTCTGCGTGGCGAGGACGAGGAAGGGCTTCGGCAGCGCATAGGTCGTCTCGCCGATCGTGACCTGCCTCTCCTGCATCGACTCGAGGAGCGCCGACTGCACCTTCGCCGGCGCGCGGTTGATCTCGTCCGCAAGGAGGAGGTTCGTGAAGACCGGGCCCTTCTTCGGCGAGAACTCGCCCGTCTTCGGGGAGTAGATGAGCGTGCCCACCACGTCGGCCGGCAGAAGGTCCGGCGTGAAGGAGATGCGCCTGAATTCGAGCCCCAGCGCCTTCGCGAGCGTGTTCACGCTCAGCGTCTTCGCGAGGCCCGGCACGCCTTCGAGGAGGATGTGCCCGTCCGAGACGAGGGCCAGCACGAGGCGGTCGATGAGCCGTTCCTGCCCCACGATCACCCTGCCCACTTCGTTCTTGATCTTCGTCACCAGTTCGCCCTGCGCGGCGATGCGGCTTGTCGCGTTCTGCAGATCCATGTCGTTCATTCTCCTTTTGAAATGCCAAATGAAGTATACGCCTTGACCGTTAAGCATGCGTTAGGGGCTTGCCTTACAGTTCCTCCCCCGGCCCCGCGGCGCCCGGGCGCGGGATGAACGCCGTCTCGACCTTCAGCGCCTTCTTCATCGCCCGGGCGAGCGCCCGCACGCCGAACGTCTCGGTCTGGTAGTGCCCGGCGCAGATCATCCGCATGCCCACGTTCTCCGCCGCGATCGTCTCGCCCCAGTCCGCCTCGCCCGTGATGTAGAGGTCGCAGCCGAGCGCCTTCGCCTCGGGCGCGAAGCCCCCCGCGCCGCCGCTGCACACGCCCACCTTCCGCCCGTTCGGCAGCGTCCCGATGCAGCCGATCGTCTCGCCGTGGTAGACGAACGCGGGCTGCAGGTCCTGCAGCCCAAGGTAGCGGGCAAGCTCGTAGTTGTTGCCGTAGCGGCGGTTCGCGTCGAGCGGCAGATGGACGGCATAGAGCGCAAGGTCGCCGTCGAGCGCCGCCTTCACGACGTTGTACACGCCGCCCGTCAGGCGCTGGATCCCCCCGCCCCACGAGATGCCGTGGTGGACGACGAGCAGCTGCGCGCCCGCCTCCGCGGCCGCCTCGACCGTCCGCACGCTCGCGTCGACGCCGAACGCGACCTTCGTCACCTCCGTCCCCTTCCGGGCGATCTGGAGGCCGTTGTTCGAGACATCGGAAAACGACGCCACGTCCAGCGCCGCATCGATCCAGTCCGTGATTTTCTTCAGTTCCATGGAATCGTCAAGATACCGCATCCTGCGGTCCTTTGCAAGTGGAATCGAGGGGCTCGGGGCGCGGGGCAGAGGACGGGGCATGCTGCGGGATGCGCGGCCCGCAGCGGATTTCGCGGGGCGTGCGGCCCGTCTTCCTGCGGATGAAGGTGGAGAAATGGGACTGCGAGACGAATCCCGCGCGCTCCATGACCTCGGAAATGGCGAGTCGTCCCTCCCGCAGAAGCCGCACGGCGAGGCGCAGCTGTTCGCGGCGGATGATCTCCGACGGACTCGGCCACCCCGCCTCCACAAACGCCCTGTGGAGGTGCGACCGGCTCACCTTCAGCTGCGCGCAGAGCGGTTCCAGCCGCACGAGGCCCTTCTTCAGGTTCGCGTGGACGAGGCGGGCGGCCTCGTAGAGGAAGGCGTTGCCGTTCGTCTTGAGGTCGCGCAGCTGGGAAACCAGCATGTCCGCCAAGTACCGCAGCGCGGCGGCGTGCCCGGCGGGCGTCTTGTTCGCAGGATCCTCGACGAGGCTCCGCAGTTCGAGGAAGCCGCCCATGCGCGGCGAGGTCCGCCCGCGCGCGCAGTCGAAGAACCCCAGTCCGTCGAAGAACGGCACGGCGTCCACCCCGTCGCAGACGCAGGACACCAGCCGGTTCCTCGCCTCCAGGGCCTCGATCGTCACGTAGTGCTCGGGATAGACGACGACCAGCTCTCCCGCCTCCAGCGTGAACGGCTCGCGGTCGTCGAAGGCGTAGCGGAAGCGCCCGCAATAGCAGCGCATCACGCTGAGGCCGACGAAGTAGACGTTGTCCACAATGACCTTGCGTGAGACTTCGATGTCGGACAAGGACCGCAGCCGCACGCCCGGCCTGCCGTCCAATCGTGCGTCCTCAACCGCGCTTTCGCTCCACCGTTCCCTGCTCTCCGCCATCGCCGGCCCCTTCCGCACCGCATCCCTGTACAACCACAGTCCCGGCGGCGAGCGCGGCGAGGTCGGCATCGACGTCGCCCGTCAGCTGCAGGCCGAACTGCGCGACGAGAACGTCCAGGATCTCCGGCGAGACGAACGCCGGCGGCGTCGGGCCCAGCCGGATGTTGTGGACGCCGAGCGCGAGCAGCGTGAGGAGCACGGCCACCGCCTTCTGCTCGTACCAGCTCAGCACGAGCGAGAGCGGCAGGTCGTTGACGCCGCAGCCGAACAGCTTCGCGAACGCAAGCGCCACCTGGACGGCGCCGTGCGCGTCGTTGCACTGCCCGAGGTCCATGAGGCGCGGAATCCCCTCGATCTCGCCAAGGTCGAGGTCGTTGAAGCGGAACTTGCCGCACGCGAGCGTGAGGACGATCCAGTCCTTCGGCGCGCGCCGCACGAGCTCCGTGTAGTAGTTCCGCCCGGGGCGCGCCCCGTCGCAGCCGCCCACGAGCAGGATGCGCGTGACGGCGCCCCGCCGAACCGCGTCGGCCAGCTTGTCCGCCTGCGCAAGGATCGCATGGTGGCCGAAGCCCGTCCAGACCGACGTGCCGCCGTTGATGCCCGTGAACGCCTTCCGTTCCGTCCAGCCGCCCAGCGCCTTCGCCTGCGCGATGAGCCCGGAGAAGTCCTTGGCGCCGTCCGCCTCCGCCACCACGTGGACGCCCGGATAGTGGACAAGCCCCGTCGTCCAGACGCGGTCGGCATACGAGGCCCGCGGCGGCATGAGGCAGTTCGTCGTCCAGAGAACCGGCGCGGGCAGCCCGTCGAACTCCTTCTGCTGGTTCTGCCAGGCCGTGCCGAAATGTCCCTTGAGATGCCGATGGCGGCGCAGCTCCGGATAGCCGTGGGCCGGCAGCATCTCGCCGTGCGTGTAGACGGCGACGCCCGTCCCCTCCGTCTGCTCCAGCAGCTGCTTCAGGTCGTGGAGGTCATGCCCCGTCACGACGACGAACGGGCCCGGCTCGACGGCGAGCGGCACCTGCGTGGGCGCCGGTTCGCCATACGTCTCCCGGTGGGCCGCGTCGAGGAGGGCCATGCACGCGCCGTTCGCGCGCCCCAGCTCCAGCACGAGGTCCGTGAGCGCCCCGGCCTCCCGGTTCTCCGCCAGCGCCGCCAGCCCCTTCACGAAGAAGGCGTCCACGGCGGGATCGTGGCGACCGAGGGCGGCGGCGTGGTGCGCATACGCCGCCATGCCCCGCAGCCCGAAGAGAAGCAGCGACTTGAGCGACCGGATCGGCGCCGGCTCGGCCCAGACCGACGGGAGCGCAAAGTCCGCGAACGGGGAACCGGACGCGATGCGCCGGGCCGCCGCCTCCGCGGCGGCGCACCGGCGGCGCACCTCCTCCACGTCGAAGTTCACGTTCGTGACGCACGTGAAGAGGCCGTCCACCAGCAGCGCGACCGCCTCCGAAGACGGCGCGCCGTCCTGCGCCGCGCACGCCCCGGCGAGGCGCACGAGCGCCGCCGTCAGGTCGTCCTGCGCGCCGGCCGTCTCGGCGGACTTCCCGCAGACACCTCCCATCGTGCAGCCGCTGCCGCGCGCCGTCTGTTCACATTGGTAGCAGAACATCCTGTTTTCGTCCATGGTATCCTTTCTTTCGTTAACGTTCGTCCTTGTAGCGGCATTTCGGGCTCGCCCCCGCAGCGTCCAGCGCGATCCCCAGTTCGGCGAGCGGACGCATCACGAAGTCGCGCAGCCGGGCGCGCGGGTGGGGAAGCGTCAGGGCAGGGTCGTCGTTGACGATTCCGCCGAAGTCGATGAGGTCGACGTCGATCGTGCGCGGACCGTTCCGAACCGTGCGCACGCGCCCCAGCCGGTCCTCGACCGCGTGCATCCGCCGCGAGAAGTCATACGGCCCCAGCGTCGTCCACAGCACCAGCGCCTGGTTGAGAAACGCGAGGTCCGCATATTCGGGCGGCACGCCGACCGGCGCCGTCTCGATGACGGCGCTCGCCCGCTCCAGCCGCGTGCCGGGGAACGCCGCAAGCGCGGCGCGGGCCTGCGCCAGATAGTCCGCGCGCGGCTCGACGTTCGACCCCAGCGCCACGATTACGCGCACGTCTGCCGGCTTCTGGACGAGATGCGGTTTCATGATGGAAGGATGACGCCCTGGTCCGGATCAGATGCCGCGCTGGAGGCGTTCGAGGGCCGCGATGCGGTCTTCAAGGGAGGGGTGGGTCGAGAAGATCGACGCATGCTGCCCGTTGATGCCGAACGCCTTGACGGAATCGGGCAGCACGCCGGGCTGGAGGTTCCCAAGGCGGCGGAGGGCGGCGATCATCGAGGACGGCGTGCCGAGAAGCCGCGCGCTTCCGGCGTCGGCGGCGAACTCGCGATGGCGCGAATACCACATCGCGACCAGGGAGGCGACAAGGCCAAGGACGATCTGCAGGACGTAGTAGACGAGATAGTAGAGCCCGTTCGATCCGCGGCGGCGCTCGCCGTCCCCGTCCCGCCCCGCCATCGCGTTCGACGCCAGATAGGCGACGACGCGGGAGAGGAAGAGCACGCAGGCGTTGAGCACGCCCTGGAGAAGGGTCATCGTCACCATGTCGCCGTTGGCGACGTGGCTCATCTCGTGCCCCAGGACGGCGCGCAGTTCCTCGCGCGTCATCTGCGCCATGATGCCGTCCGAGACGGCGACGAGCGCATGGTTCCTGAAGGCCCCCGTCGCAAAGGCGTTGGCCGAACCGTGGTAGATCGCCACCTCGGGCATCTGCACGTTCGCGCGCTCGGCAAGCGAACGGACCGTCTCGACGAGCCACCGCTCGGCCTCGCCCTCGGTTCCGTCAATCGTCTGCGCCCCCACGGACCACTTTGCCATCGGCTTGGAGAGCAGCAGCGAAATGAACCCGCCCGCCATGCCCCAGACGAGCGAGAAGAGCGCGACCGCCTTCAGGTCAAGCCCGCCCGACGTCGCAAACGCCGCATTCGGGTCGATCCCCAGAAACGCGCACACGACATGGAACACCACCATCAGCGCCATCATGACGGCGAAGTTCAGGACCAGGAACAGGAAAATTCTCTTCATGTCACGCCTTTCAGTCAAATCTTTTTTTTTTACTGGGTGGCTTTTTACTGGGTGGCTGATTGACAGGCATCGAACGAACATCCATACGAACGTTCGCAAGATGCCGGCGGATTTCTGCTGCCTTCTCAGTTCTCGCCAGCCTTCTCAGTTCTCGCCATCAAATCAGCCACCCAGTTTTTTTTTTTCAGTCAATTCGTCTACAAGCCCGTTTGTCTTTCTCGTTCAAGCCTGGTTGTCTTTCTCGTTCAAGCCTGGTCGCCTTTCTCGGTCAACGCCTGGTTGTCTTTCTCGTGTAAGCCTGGTCGCCTTTCTCGGTCAACGCCTTTGCCGTGAAAGCCCTGTAAGATTACCACATTCCGTCCCTCTGCGTCCACCGAAAACGCTGTCTATATTGTACAAACTGGGGAACGGAAAAACGCATCACCAGTGTTCCCAACATCCCAATCTCCTCTCACCACTCACCACACCCGCATTCCCTCCCCCTTCAATTCGTTCCGAACAAATCAAGCGATTTCCCTTGCCCCGCCGCGCAGGGATGTGGTAGA
>CAVEVC010000052.1:0-11323 GCA_963618935.1 Clostridiales bacterium CCNA10
ATCGGCGTGCTGTTTGCCGGCGCGGCGCTGCTGGCGCCGTTCCGTCCCGGCGAGGTGACGGTGGGCGGCGAAATCGGCCGCCGGATGTCCGTGACGCGCGACAAGATGCTGCGCCACACGGACATCGAGGGGACGTTCACGCGGCACTTCCGCCACCGCAAGGCGAAGCCGGACGAGCCGGGCGGCTTCGCCGGCTACGGGATGTTCCTCGACGCGCTCGTCACGGCGGCGGCGCACGGCATCGGCGGTGCGGAGACGGTGTGCGCCAAGACGCGGCTTCTGGCGGAACTGGGCGGGCTCCAGACGCCGGACGGACGCATCACGATGTTCAGCGGCGCGCCCGGCTTCTGGGACAACCACGAAGGGGCGTACCTGATCCAGGCCCTCTGCCGCGACCACCGCTGGTTCGGCACGGCGGCGTCGCTGGAGACGGCGCGGCGGCTTGCGGATGCGCTGATCGCCGATACGCGCTCGCGCTGGGCGACGGCGCGGAGGGCGACCACGACGTCGATCTCTGGGACCTCGACGTGGCCGCGCCGCTTGCCTGGAACGCCGCGCAGCGGACGGTGGAGGCGACGTTCCGGAACCGCAACCGGGGGCGGGAACGCCGCCGCCTGTCGCTTGTCCGCTATTCTTCCGACGTCCACGACCGGACGTAGACGTCCACGACCGGACATACTTCGACCTCGTCGCCTCCCCCTAATCCCCAAACACTCTCGATGCGGCCTCTTTGTGGCTCACACCCCCAAAATCCCCAATATGCTATAATAGGCGCCATGGAAACGATGAAGCAGATCATGTACGGCGTGACGGACTTCGCGCTCATCCGCGCGGAGAACGGCTACTTCGTGGACCGAACGGCGCTCATCCGCGAGCTGGAGAAGACGCGCTACGCGATGTTCCTGCGTCCGCGCCGCTTCGGCAAGTCGCTCCTCTGCTCGATTCTCCAGTGCTACTACGACGTGGACTACGCCGACCGCTTCGAGGAATTCTTCGGCGGGCTCGACATCGGGCGCGAGCCGACGGCGGAGCGGGGCAGGTACCTTTGGCTCCACTTCAACTTCTCGGCGGTCGAGAAGCGCGCCGACCGCGTGGAGGCGAGCTTCGACGCATACTGCCGGGACTGCCTCGACGTGTTCGCCAGTCGCCATGCCGCGCAGCTTCCCGAAGGTGCGGCGGAGGCGATTCACGCCAAGCGGACGTGCCACGAAAAGCTCAACGCCCTCACGACCACGCTGGCGGGCTCGGACGTCCGGATCTACGTCTGCATCGACGAATACGACAACTTCGCGAACACGATCCTCTCCGAGTCGCGCGACCGGTACGAGGCGCTGTGCCACGGCGAGGGTTTCTTCAAGCAGTTCTTCAACGAGCTCAAGTTCGCGACGACGGGCACGAACGCGCCCGTCACGCGCCTCTTCATCACGGGCGTCACGCCCGTCACGATGGACGACGTGACGAGCGGCTTCAACATCGCGACGAACATCTCGATGAACCCCGCGTTCGCCGCGCTGACGGGCTTCACGCACGACGACATCCGCGCCATGCTCGCCTACTACCGCGCCCACGCGGGCTTCGCGTTCGACGAAGGGGCCGTCTTCGAGACGATGCGCCGCTGGTACGACAACTACCGCTTCTCCCCCGAGGCGGACGCGGACGGGCAGGAGCCGCCGCGCGTCGCGAACCCGACGCTCGTCCTCTACTACATGCAGTACTTCCTGCAGAACCACAGGCCGCAGCCGGACCTCGTGGACGAGAACCTGCGGACGGACTACATGAAGATCCGACACGTCGTCACCGAGGGCCGGAAGATCAACGGCAACTTCCACCGGCTGGAGGACATCGTCGCGCGCCTCGGCGCGACGGCGACGCTTCGGAAGTCCTTCCAGGCGCGGGAGCTCGGCGTCGCGGACAACTTCGTCTCGTTCCTCTTCTACAACGGGCTCGTCACGGTGACGGGCGAGGACTTCGGGCAGTCGGCGCTCGGCATCCCGAACCTGACGGTCGGCGAGTTCATGCACGACTTCGTGCCGAAGGCGTACCAGGACCTGAACGGCATCGACCCGCGCGTCTTCGACATCGCGAACGGGATGGTGGACTTCGCGCGGCGCGGCGACTGGCGCACGCCGATCGAGACGGCGGCGGGCGTCGTCTCGCGCTACTGGAGGGTGCGCGACGCCATCGAGGGCGAGCGCGTCGTGCAGGCCGCGCTCTGCTCGCTCCTCTACGTGGGGCACGGCCCCTACATCGTCCACCACGAACGGGAGTCGGCGGGCGGCTTCATCGACATCGCGTTCGAGCCGCAGCTGAACCGCTGGCCGCAGATCGGCCACGCCGCGCTCGTGGAGCTGAAGTACTTGAAGAAGGGCGGGACGGCCTCCATGCCGTCCGCGGACGCGACAAGCGCGTCCCTCCCCGTTGCTGACGCGCGGGAGCGCGTCCCTTCCGAGGCATTGGACAGGATCAGGACCGAGGCCATTGCCCAGCTGGACCGCTATGCGGCCGACCACGACCTCGCCCGCGCCTGGAACCTGCGCGAGAAGGGCGGGACGGTGACGCTCCACCGCATCGTCCTCGTCTTCCACGGCGGCGACGTCGCGCTCTGCGAAGAGGTCTGAAAGGTTCCGTCCCCCTCGGCTCAGAGGAACCATGAACGTGAAAACGAAAGGAATAGGAACTATGCAAACACCGTGTGCTGAACGTCTGCCGTCCCTCCTGCGCGAAATTAGTAGTGTGTGTGTGTGGGGGGGGGGGGTATGAAATGGACCTCCTTCGTGGCCTTGGCCGTGTTCCAGGCCGCCATGCCGGCTGAAGACCACACGCCCCGTTGGACGGCGGACGCGACGGAGGCGGTGGTGGCCTTTGCGCGGGACGCCGGCCACGCCAATCCCCGTGCGGATACAAGTGGGAAGGGGACGTGGGCGTTCTACGTGGAACAGTCCGACGGGACGCACCGCATGCTGGAGTACGGTGAGAAGGCGGGGGTGAATGCCGCCCTCGTGGGGAGCTGGATGGCACAATACTACTACCTCCTCGCCCAGACGGGGACGGCCTCACGCTCTACAGCCGCAACGCGGACGGCACGGCGCCCGGTGTCTTCACCGTCGGCGGCGAAACGAAGGCGGCCACGGGCACGTGGTTCTTCCGCACGGGCGGCGAGTACGCGCAGTTCGAGGTGACGGCGGACGCGACGGGAACCGTGACGGGTTCCTTCGCGGGCGCGGCGGAGGGCGTTCCGGCGCTCTGGTGCGGTCTCCAGGTGACGGGCGTGGACTTCCCCGCCTACGTGCCAAATGGTACAATGATCTTGATTCGATAGGAAAAGGAAGCGGAACATGAAGAAGCGGAGTTGGATGCGGATTTGTTTGATGGTCGGCTGCCTGATGCCCCTGCTGGCGGTCGCCGCCGGAAACGGGGCGGCGCGGCCTGAGACGGTGCCCGTGGACGTGCCGGGCGCGTGGACGCGCATGCCGCCCCGGGACGTCGATCCGAAGCTCTCGCACGTCCAGGACCCGATTCCGCGCCCGTGGAGCGGACAGAAGGCCGCGCTTGCGTTCGCGCGCCTCGGCGTGCCGCCGTCGGCGGCGTCCACGCCGCTCGGCACGGACGGCCTTGCGTTCACGGGCGCGGCGCGGCTGCGCCTCGACTGGACGGACGCCGCGCCCGAGCGGACGAAGCCCCTTCTCGGCCGCGATCCGCGCAGCCTCTGGAAGGGCCGCACGCCCCCCAAGGCCCCGGTCACCGAACCGCGCGTCTACACGTTCGGGCGTTCCCTGCGCTTCTTCCGGGACGCCGTGCCGGACGCCGAGGCGCTGCTGCCGTTCGCGATCGTCGTCGACGGCAATCCCGAGGACGGCTTCGGCGGCTACGTGCTCGGCTACGACACGGCGGCGCCGTGGACGTGTACGCCCGGCACGAACGGCGTGACGGTCGCCTGTTCCGCGCCGGGCGCGCGCGCGTTCGCGTTCCGCTTCGACGGGACGTGGCTCGCGGGCCTCCAGAAGACGGCGCGCGCGCTCGATGCGTTCCCCGCGCTGAAGGGGCTCGTGGCGGCGCGGTGCGCCGCGCTCGCGCAGGGGCTCGACCCGCTGCCGGACGCCGAGCTCTTCCTCACGGTCCTCTCCGAATGGGTGCAGGACGACGCGAAGTGGGGCTGCCCCCTCGACGGCTGGGAGGCGTATGTGCGCGGGCGCGTCGCGCGGCGCGCGAAGCTGTTCGCCGACCCGCGCCTGAAGGAGACGTTCGCGAAGGGGATCCTCTTCAACACGCGCCGCAGCACGACGTGGAACCACTGCGTGGCGCAGTACTTCGGCTGGCGGCAGCGTCCGGGCGGCAGCCTGTTCGTGCTGGAGGCGCCGGGGCGGTCGATGCGGACGCGCGACCTGGTTGCGGGGCGGATGCCCGCCGGCAGCTACCTGGAGCCGCGCCTCTCGTATGACGCGCGCCGGATCCTCTTCGCGTTCGTGGAGACGGAGGGCCCGCTCAACCCCTACTCGATGTGCGTGAACGAGGAGGGCGGCGACGACCACTACTACCACCTGTGGGAAATCGCGCCGGACGGCTCGGGGCTGAAGCAGCTCACGCGGGGCGTCTACGAGGACATGATGCCGGAGTTCCTGCCGGACGGCGACATCGCCTTCATGTCCACGCGCCGCCGTTCGCAGAGCCGCTGCTTCTGGTACGGCTACTCGAACCGCTGGCAGGCCTACACGATGTTTCGGATGCGCCCGGACGGCTCGGACATCCGCCAGCTCTCGTGGAACGACGTCGCCGAGTGGTTCCCCGCGATGGCGAACAACGGCGAGCTCCTGTTCGCGCGCTGGGACTACATCGACCGCGACGCCGTGCGCCACCAGAACCTCTGGGCCATGCGCCCGGACGGCACGAACCCGAAGGCCCTCTGGGGCAACGAGACGCCCGACCCGCACTGCACGTTCCAGATCCGCGCCGTCCCCGGCTCGCGCAAGGTCGCCTGCATCGCCTCCGCCCACCACGCCGTGACGGGCGGCCCGCTCGTCCTGATCGACCCCTCCGTCGACGAGAACAGCGAGGACGCCGTGACGCACGTCACGCCCGGCCACTACCCCGAGATCCGCATGAAGGCCGCGCCGGACGACGACGACCCCGCCGCGCACAACGACTGGTACAACTCGCCGTGGCCCTACGGGGAGGACCTCTTCCTCGTGAGCTGGAGCCGCGATCCCCTGCACTACGAGCCGAGCCGCCCCGCGCCGGACGCCTCGCTCGGCCTCTACGTGCTCGCCGCCGACGGGACGCGCGAAGTGCTCTACCGCGACGGCCGGATCAACGCGATGTGCCCGACCCCGCTCGTGCCGCGCGCCGCGCCGCCCAGGCTGGAGTCGCAGTTCGACCCGGCCCTGCGGGCGGCGAAGAAGGGCGAGGTGTTCATCGCGGACGTCCGGCGCGGCCTCAAGGGCGTGAAGCCGGGCGACCTCGCCCAGGTGCGCGTCGTCCAGATCTTCCCGCGCACGGCGCCGGACCAGTACCGGCCCAACACGGGGCGCGGCGGCCACGAGAACGCCCGCGCCGTCCTCGGCGCCGCGCAGGTGGAGGCGGACGGCTCGTGCCGCTTCATCGTCCCCGCCGAGAAGGCGATCCTCTTCCAGGTGCTCGACAAGGAGGGCCGCGCCTGGCGCACGATGCGCTCGACGACCTCGCTCATGCCGGGCGAGCGCGTCTCGTGCGTCGGCTGCCACGAGCCGAAGCGCGAGGCCGCCGCCGCCGCGCCGCTTTCGGCGGCGATGCAGAAGCCCGCGCAGGAACTCGCCGTGCCGCCGGAGGGCGGGCGCCCGTGGGGCTTCGTTGAGAACGTGCAGCCCATCTTCGACGCGAAGTGCGTCTCGTGCCACGGCGACCAAGACCCGCCGAAGGGCGTCGCGCTCACGCGCACGCCCGATCCGCGCTTCTCGGCCGCGACGAACGTCGTCACCGTGGGCGCGCGACAGCATTCGGCGCCGTTCACGCGCTCCTACGCGACGCTGTGCTTCACGGACGAGCCGACGGGGCGCCGGCCGGCCGGCAAGCAGTTCCAGTGGTACAAGCCCCGCCGGGGCGTCGCGCCGGACGGCACGCCGGCCGAGATGGTGCCGTGCTGGCCCGAGTACAACCACGTGCAGACGACGCCCGAGGGCCCTGGCCGCAACGCGCTCGGCTCCGGCCTCTTCGGGCACCTCTCGCGCGGGAAGCACGCGAACCTGCTCACGCCCGGAGAACTGCGCATGCTCGCCACGTGGATCGACCTCAACGCCACGTTCTACGGCTGCTACGAGGAACCGTTCCTCTCGCGCCAGCTGAAGGGCGAGCCGATCCCGATGCCGGAGTACCAGTAACACAGAGGGCGTCATGGCCAATCTCTTCCAGGTCAACGATCTCCATGTCACCTACCGCCGTCCGGGCGAGAAGCCCCTGGAGGCGGTGAAGGGGGTGAGCTTCACGCTTGCCGAGGGCGAAACGCTCGGCATCGTGGGCGAGAGCGGCAGCGGCAAGTCGACGATCGCGAAGGCGCTCATGCTCCTCCAGCCGGTTTCCGGGGGTGAGATTCGTTTCTGCGGAAAGAACGTCGCGGCGTTCGGCCGGGCGGCGTGCCGCGCCTACCGGCGGGACGTGCAGATGGTGTTCCAGGACGCGGTGGGCTCGCTCAACCCGCGCATGACGGTGCGCCAGGCGCTCGACGAGGCGCTGCGGTCCGTGCGGGGCGGCGCGGCGCGGCAAGGCGCGTCGGCCCCCCGCACGCCCGAATCCCTGCTGGAGGTCGTGGGCCTCTCCCGGGCCGTCCTCGACCAGTATCCGCGCGAGCTTTCGGGCGGACAGTGCCAGCGCGCGTCGTTCGCGCGGGCGCTCGCGGTGGGCCCGCGCGTCCTCGTGGCGGACGAGCCCGTCTCGGCGCTCGACGTGTCGGTGCAGGCCCGCATCCTCAACCTGCTGCGCGACCTGCGGCGGAACCTGAACCTCTCGGTGATCCTCATCGCGCACGACCTCGCCGTCGTGCGCAACGTCTGCGACCGCGTGTGCGTGATGCACAAGGGCCTCTTCGCGGACGCGGGGCCGGCGGAAGAGGTGTTCGCGCACCCCGCGAGCGCCTACACGCGCGACCTCCTCGCGGCCGTCCCCGACGTCGCGCGCGCGCTCGCCCGGCGCACGGAGCCCCAAGCCCTGGAAGCGGCCCATCGCCCGTCAGTTCGCAAGCCGAATCCAGCATTCCGACATGGTGCATGAACGGAATGCAGTTCTTCCTCACCGAGGCGTACATGGTGTCGCCCTTGGTCTCGGGACTGGCGCGTTTCACCATTTCGGTGATTGCCGCATGCCGCTCCGCGCCGGACAGTTTCCTGATTTTGTCAGCCGTCTTCTCAAAGTAGACCTGGGGCTTGTTGCCTCGCGGTGTCATGACGATCTGCCCGGCCACGTCGCGAAACGGCTGTGGCGCGAGTTTCAGGAGATTTTCGAGCGGCGCGAGCGCATCCCTCCAGCACGCCGCGAAAGCGTCCTCGTCCGAGCCGTTGATCTTCTTGAGGTAGGCGTAATGGAGGATCAGGTGGAACAGCGGTATCGGCAAGTCAACGTAGTTCGCCCAGAACCGGCTGTTCTGGATTTTCGTGTGCTTCACCCCGTGCCCCACAAGGTGCGCGACATTGTGGGCGAGCTCGACGTCTTCCGGAACGCCGTTCTTGTAGGAAATGAGTCCGACGGGGAGCTTGTCCTCGACAATCGTGTCGAATATGTCGCCGAGGTGGGCGGCGATGTTGTAGTCCTCGACGGTCTCGGGTATGACGAGATACGAGAGGTCGCTGAACTGGAGGTAGGCGATGGCCTGCCCCAGCCCCGTCAGGATTCCCCGCTTCGTCTCCGTGGGCGGCTTGAACTCGAACGACACGATGAGGTCGTTCGCCGTGTCGCAGAACGCCGCGTCGGGAGAGGGGGAGTCCGCGTCGCATCCGGTCCGGCAGAAGTCCTTTCCGTACGAGCCGCCGCAAGTCCAGTCTCCGTTCTTGAATTTCGCGAGGACGGAATCGGTCGCCTTCTTGGCGAGGATGTGGTGGTTGAGAAGCGTCAGTCACCTCCAAACATTGATTTCTTGGCAAGAGCCGTCGCGTCTCCGTCCTCCCAGCCGCAGTTCTCGACGGTGCGGAGCCGCTCGCCGAAGAGCTGCGCGACAATGCACGGGAACGCATTGCCGACCTGAAGGGCCTGGTTGATGATGGGACCGACAAACTCGTAGCTGTCTGGGAACGTCTGAAGCCGCGCGGCCTCGCGCACGGTCAGTGTTCTGTTCAGCGTCGGATGCACGGGAAACGCATTGTGCCCGGGGACGACGGTCGGGGCCGGCATCGCCCTGTTCAGCCGGAAGAACACCTTGCTGTAGTTCGAGACTTTCGCCTTCGTCTTGACCCCAAGGGACAGTTTTGGCGGAAGTTTCTCGACGTCCATCTTGCCACCTTCGGGGATGTAGGCCATCCGCCCCGACACGATGGCGTTGTGCCGTGGCGGATTGTGGTTCTTGAAGCGCAAGCGCGTGCTGTCGTCCGCAAGATCCATCAGTGCCTCGCCGACGGTCCGATAAGGCTGCTGCCAGGACTCGGGCTTTTCGTAATACTTGGGCTTCGGCCAAGGGAACATGCGATTCGACTTCGTGCCAATCAGCAGAAAGCGGTGGCGCAACTGGGGTGCCCCGTAGTCTGCCGCGTTGATGACCCGCGAATCGAGGCGATAGCCAAGGGACGAGAAATAGGCCTTGATCTCCTTGATGTATTCGCCGTCGCGCGCGGAGGTGATTCCCGGCACGTTCTCCATGATGAACCACCTCGGCGAGGCGATGCGGACGACGTTGGCGAACGCGAACACGAGATTGTTTCGCTTGTCGCTTCCGACGTCGTGGTTCTTCGTGTTCACGAACCTCCTCTTCCCGAATATGGAGAACCCCTGACAGGGCGGACCCCCGACGATCAGGTCGACCTTCTCCTCCTTCAGCCGCTCTCCGACGGCTTGCTGATTCTCTTCGGAGGAGAGGTCTACGCGCAGGCATTCGTGGTCGGGATGGTTGATTCGGTAGGCGTCGGTGCAGTTCTTCTCGAAGTCGACGCCAAGGACGCACTTGAGCCCGGCGTCCTCCATCCCTTGCGTGAACCCGCCCGCGCCGCAGAACAGGTCGGCGAACTTCAGCGTCGCCCTCTTGTCCGTCGCCCGCTTTCGCTCAACCGTCTGTCCGCTCGCGAAATGCCGCTCGGCGGGGATGCCCTCGCATCCGTTGCCGTCGAGGTGGCGCGAGATCGCGTCTGCGAGTTTCGCGGCGAACAGGGGCGGCACGGCGTTGCCCACTTGTGTGCATTGCGAATGCCTGTTGCCGGAGAACACGTAGGAATCGGGGAACGTCTGTATGCGCGCGGCCTCGCGCGGCGTGAGGCTTCTGTCGAGCGTCGGGTGGATGGGGAATGCGTTGTTGCCGGGGACCATTGTTGAGGCGACGGCGTTCCGCGACAGACGCTGATACGTGTTCCCGAAGTTGCCGCGCCTCAATTCGGGAGGCAGTTCCCCCGGCGGCGGGAGTTTCCCGCCTTCCGGAATAAGCCTGTATCTTGCCGTCACGATGTCGCCGTGGGCAAGGGCGATGTGATTGGGTACTTCCTCGTGCTTGTCCGCAAGGTCCCCGATAGCCTCGCCGACATTCGCGTATGAAGGGATGCCTCCGAACGCTGTTGACGATGGGCGCGGGAACAGAAACTCCCTGCCGGTGCGGGAGCCGACGATGATGACGCGCTCTCTCTTCTGCGGAACGCCGTAGTTGGCCGTGTTCAGCAAGGAGAAGTAGAGGTCGTAGCCGATGGAGGCAAAGGCCGCAACCACCTTGTCGAAGTAGCGCCCCTCGAACATCGTGTAGAGGCCCTTGACGTTCTCGAACAGGAAGCACGAGGGCTTGATGTCGTTGACGATGCGGACATAGCTCTCGAAGAGAAGATTGCGGGGGTCGCCCGAATTCTTGTTCCCCATGTTGGAGAACCCCTGGCAAGGCGGCCCTCCGACAATCACGTCAACCTCGCTCGACCCGATGCGATCGCGGATTTCCGAAGTCTGCAGCTGGCGGACGTCCTTGCAGGCAAACGGCGTTTCGGGATTGTTGACGCGATAGGTTTCCGCCGCCTCCTTCATGATGTCGGAGGCAAAGAAACAACGGAATCCAGCCTCGCGGAAGCCGATGTCAAGGCCGCCCGCTCCCGTGAAAAGCGAAATGAAAGTCCGACCCGACTTTTTCCGGACAGAGGACGCGGACGACGACATGCTATGCTTGCTCAAACTCTTCATTTGCAGAGACACGCGCGTTCGCCGAAATTCTGGAGGAACACGTCGTCCGGCATCATGTTGATCAACCTTTCAATGCCATGGTACTCCATGTGTATCGTCCTTCGGGGTCGTCATCCCAGTCCGGCGCGGCAGAGTGCCCGAACGGCGTCGCGACGGCGGCCGTCGCGGCGATCTCGGCGCAGAACGCGCATCGCGTAATCATGGTTTTTGCACTCCCTCTTTGCCGCATGCCGCGTAGTATGCCATAAATGGGTCTGCCTCCGTCTACCGTGTCTGCCGAAACGACTTGCAGACAGGCAGGCCGACGCTTGCGAAATGGACTCGGAGAATCGTAGCCTACGCCACGACGTCCGGCGCAACGTCGCACGAGCGGACGAAATCGTCGGCGCGAACGACGTCAATCTGCCGTCGTATTACCACGCGATGACGTGTCGCTGCTACCACGAGAACGAGGATGCGCTCCGCCGGGCGGTGGAGTCCGTGCCATCCATGGCGGCGATCAAGCCGGGGTGCAAGCCATCTGACAGGACAACGGCAGCAGAGCCTCAACCTTGCCGGGGTTCACAGTTCGGCACGAGAATCCCGCAGCGCCTCAAACGCCTTGACCGTCTCTTCAAGGACGCGCGGCGCGCCGAGGACGTCGCGCCCTACCTTCGCGACGGCGACGACCCCAGCGACGGCGATGGCTTCCGCGTGGTAGGGGCGAGAGTCCCCGCTCGCCCGCACTCTCCACAGGGGCTGCCACCTCCTCCTCCCAAGAAGTCCCCAACCGTCATCACGGGCGATGAGATTCCCGTTCGGGAAATAATGCAGTCGATGTGGGTGCGTCCTTTTCGGGAATATCCCTGTCGGTAAATCTTGCTATTGAAGTCGCCGCATGGATTTGCTGCAATACCGCTCGGTAAATAAAGAAAGGCACTATGACGGCAAAAGAGTTTGGCGGCATCATTCGGAGAACCCGAAAGGCGCAGGGCATGACCCAGCCTCAACTGGCGATGGCCTGCGG
>CAVEVC010000053.1:0-23715 GCA_963618935.1 Clostridiales bacterium CCNA10
CAGCCGCCGTATTTGCGGCGCGTGAGGACACGCGCCCTCCCGCACGATCAATCCTCAACGGCGGGGGCGGGAAATTATGGTAAAATAACGGCTTTCCATTTTCACAGGAAAGGCCAACGGATGAACCAGGAAGCATGGCAGAAGGTCGAAGCCGCGATCGCGGCGACGAAGGACACGACGATCAAGGAGCTGTTCGCGGCGGACCCCGGCCGCGCGGCGAAGTACACGCTCTCGGCGGCGGGCTGGCGGCTCGACTACTCCAAGAACCGCATCGACGCGAAGGTGATGAAGGCGCTCGTGAAGCTCGCCGAGGCCTCGAACCTCAAGGCCGAGATCGAGAAGATGTTCACCGGCAGGAAGATCAACGAGACCGAGGGCCGCGCCGTGCTGCACACCGCCCTCCGCAACTGCGACCCGAAGGCGAAGGTGAAGGTGGACGGCAAGGACGTGATGCCGCAGATCCGCAAGGTGCTCAAGCAGATGGCCGCGTTCGCCGACGCCGTGCGCACGGGCGCCCACAAGGGCTACACGGGCAAGCGCATCAAGTACGTCGTGAACATCGGCATCGGCGGCAGCGACCTGGGGCCCGTCATGGCGACGCTCGCGCTCAGGCCGTTCTCGAAGCGCTCCATCAAGAACTATTTCGTCTCGAACGTCGACGCCACGCACCTCGCCGAGGTCCTGCGCGAGGTCAAGGCGGACCAGACGCTCTTCATCGTCGCCTCCAAGACGTTCACGACGCAGGAGACGATGACGAACGCCCAGAGCGCGCGCGCGTGGCTCGTCGAGAAGCTCGGCAGCAAGGCCGCCGTCGCCAGGCACTTCGTCGCGCTCTCCACGAACGCCGAGGAGGTGGAGAAGTTCGGCATCGACGTGAAGAACATGTTCGCGTTCTGGGACTGGGTGGGCGGCCGCTACTCGCTGCCCTCCGCGATCGGCCTCTCGCTCATGATCTCGATCGGCCCGCGCAACTTCCAGCGCCTCCTCAAGGGCTACTGGAAGATGGACAAACACTTCCGCACGGCGGGCCTCGCGCGCAACATGCCGGTCGTCCTCGCGCTCCTCGGCATCCTCTACGCGAACGGCTACGGGGCCGAGAGCTACTGCGTGCTGCCGTACGACCAGTACCTCAGCCGCCTGCCCGCGTACCTGCAGCAGATGGACATGGAGTCGAACGGCAAGGGCGTGGCGAAGGACGGCAGCCCCGTCACCTACGCGACGGGCCCGATCGAGTGGGGCGAGCCCGGCACGAACGGCCAGCACAGCTTCTACCAGCTCATCCACCAGGGCACGCACCTCATCCCGTGCGACTTCATCGGCTTCTGCCGGACGCACAACCCGATGGGCGACCACCACGACAAGCTCATGGCGAACCTCTTCGCCCAGACCGAGGCGCTGGCGTTCGGCAAGACGGCCGAGCAGTGCCGCGCGGACGGCGACGACGAGAGGCTGGTGCCGTTCAAGACATTCACGGGCAACCGCCCCACGAACACGCTCCTCGCGAACGACCTCACGCCCGAGACGCTCGGCGCGCTCATCGCGCTCTACGAGCACAAGGTCTTCACGCAGGGCGTGATCTGGAACATCTACTCGTTCGACCAGTGGGGCGTGCAGCTCGGCAAGGTGCTCGCGAAGGACGTCCTCAAGGACCTCACCGCGAAGAAGGCCGGCACGAAGCACGATTCCTCCACGAACGCCCTGATCGCGCACTACCGCAAGGTGCTTGGGCGCTGAACGGGGAGGGGGGCGCGCATGGGGGCGCAGTTCGAGACGTGCCCGATCCCGGGCCTGAAGGTGATCGCCCCGGACGTCCACCGCGACGCGAGGGGGTGGTTCGCCGAGGCGTACCACGCGCAGCGGTACTTCGAGAACGGGATCCGGGACGTCTTCGTGCAGGACAGCCGGTCCTTCTCCGTGAAGAACGTCGTGCGGGGCCTCCACTACCAGCTGCACCGCCCGCAGGCGAAGCTCGTCTCGGTGGTGCGGGGGGCGGTGTGGGACGTCGCGGTGGACCTCCGCTGGGGCTCGCCCACGTTCGGGAAGTGGCACGCCTGCGAGCTGAGCGCGGAGAACGGGAGGCAGTTCTACATCCCGGCCGGCTTCGCGCACGGGTTCTGCGTCCTGTCCGACGAGGCGGAGCTCCACTGCAAGTGCAGCGAGTTCTTCGACCCGAAGGACGACCGGGGGCTGGCGTGGGACGACCCGGCGATCGGCGTGGCGTGGCCGGTCGAGGCGCCCGTCCTGTCTCGGAAGGACACGCATCGCGTGCCCTTCGATCGTCTGCGGGAGGCGGACTTCCCGCACGTGGCGTTCTAGGGTTTTATGGTATAATGACCGAAACGTTCCAAGGAGAGCTATGTCCAACAAGAAGTTGCTGAGTGCGAACGAGGCGGTTGCGTGCGGCGCCGCCCAGGCGGGATGCGTGGTCGCGAGCGCCTATCCGGGCACGCCGTCGACGGAGATCCTCGAAAACATCGCGAAGTTCAAGGACACGGTGAAGTGCGAGTGGGCCGTGAACGAGAAGGTGGCGATGGAGACGGCGATCGGCGCGTCGATGGCCGGCGCGCGCGCGCTGACGACGATGAAGCACGTGGGCCTCAACGTCGCGATGGACCCGCTCATGACGTTCACCTACGTGGGCGCGACGGGCGGCATGGTGGTCGTCTCGGCGGACGACCCCGGCATGCACTCCTCCCAGAACGAGCAGGACAACCGCAACCTCGCGAAGTTCGCGCGCATGCCGATGCTGGAGCCCGCCGACTCCCAGGAGGCCTACGACATGGCGCAGGCCGCCTTCGAGATCTCCGAGAAGTTCCGCGTGCCCTGCATGCTGCGCCTCACGACGCGCACGAGCCATTCGAGCTCGCTCGTGGACCTCGGCGACTTCCGTCCCGCGCCGCATCCGGCGATCCCCTACAAGAAGGACATCACGCACACGATCCCCGTGCCGGCGTTCGCGCGCGGCCAGCGCCTCGCGGCGCAGAAGCGCTGCGCGGAGATGGCGCGCGCGGCCGCGCGCAGCAAGTTCAACCGCATCGAGCCGGGCAGGAAGCAGATCGGCATCATCACCTCGGGCGTCGCCTACCAGTACGTGAAGGAGGCCTTCCCCGAGTTCACGGTGCTGAAGCTCGGCTGGACGAACCCGTTCCCGGCGGACCTCGTGAAGAAGTTCGCGAAGACGGTGCGCCACGTGCTCGTCGTCGAGGAACTCGACCCGTTCCTCGAAGAGCAGGTCAAGGCGCTCGGCGTCAAGGTGCAGGGGCACCGGACCGAGCTCAACATGCTGGAGCTCAACCCCGACCGCCTGCAGGACCTGCGCCACGAGCTGCTGAAGGACGTGCCGAAGGCGAAGGCCGTGAAGCCGGACGCCACGCTGCCGACGCGCCCGCCCGTCCTCTGCGCGGGCTGCGGCCACCGCGGCGTCTTCTACACGCTCGCGAAGCTCGGCGCGACGGTGACGGGCGACATCGGCTGCTACACGCTCGGCGCCTTCCCGCCCCTCAACGCGATGGACTCCACGATCTGCATGGGCGCCTCCATCGGCAACGCCGCCGGCATGCGCAAGGCCGGGATGAAGGGCCGCATCTGCGCGGTGCTGGGCGACTCGACGTTCTTCCACAGCGGCATCACCGGCATCCTGAGCGCGCACTACAACGGCACCCCCGTGACGACGGTCGTCCTCGACAACCGCATCACCGCGATGACGGGCCACCAGGACAACCCCGGCACGGGCCGGACGCTCGCGGGCGACCCCGCGCCGGTGACGGAGATCCTGGACGTCGCCAAGGCCTGCGGCTACAAGAAGGTCGTGAAGGTCTCCGCCGACGACCTCGCGGGGCTGGAGGCGACGCTGAAGGACGCGATGGACGGCGACGAGGGCGCGCTCATCGTCGCCTACGCCCCCTGCCGCATCGCGGCGAAGCTCACGAAGGAGGGGCTGTGCGCGGTCGACGAGGCGAAGTGCAAGGCGTGCGGCATGTGCTTCAAGATGGGCTGCCCGGCGATGACGCGCGGCAAGGAGGTCGCGCCCGGCCGCTTCCAGATGAAGATCGACCCCGCCCTCTGCGCCGGCTGCAGCCAGTGCCGGCAGGTGTGCCGGTTCGGCGCCATCAAGAGAATTAAGTGATTAAGTAGTTAAGTAGTTAAGTAGTTAAGTTGTTAAGTGATTAAGTAGTTAAGTTGTTAAGTGTTTTAAGTGATTAAGCAGGTAAGTGGTTAAAGCAGTAAGTTCTGTTGTGCAGCAATTGGTAGGGGCGGACGTCCTCGGCCGCCCGCGCCGTACCGCTACTTAACCACTTAACCACTTAACTACTTAAAGCGAAGCGACTTAATCAACCTTTCTATGTCCCTCTTCAGCCAGTTCAAGGAGCAGCGCGACGGGCGGCCGGACGCCGCCGCGTTCCTGATCGCGGCGGGCGACCGGTCGGTGCCGATCGCGTGGCGCGAGTTCGCGCGCGACATCGAGGCCATCGCCTGGATCATCCGCAAGTACGTGCCGGGCGCGACGATCGCGATCCTCGGCGCGAACTCCTACGAGTGGATGACCGTCCACGCGGCGTGCCTCTTCGCGGGGGCCGTGGCGCTGCCGCTGGAGGCGAACCTGCCGGCGGAGGACATCGCCGAGCGCCTGTCGTTCACGGGCGCGCGCGCGCTCATCCACTCGGCCGCGCTCGCGGACCGGGCGCACGAGGTGAAGAGGCTGCTGCCGAAGCTCATCACGGGCGGCTTCGGCACGCGCCTCACCGACCGCATGCTCGCGCTGGCGCACAAGGCGCTCGACGAGGGCGAGCCGGGCGTCTTCGACCTCCCCGAGCGCGACGAGGACGAGACGGCGATGCTCGTCTTCACGAGCGGCACGACCTCGAAGCCGCGCGGCGCCGAGCTGACGGTCCGCGGCCTGCGCACCTTCTCCGACTACTGGCACGCCGTCCTGCGCTTCGCCCCCGGCCAGCGCACGCTCATGCTGCTGCCGCTCAACCACATCTTCGGCATCTGCGTGACGTACACGATGCTCGCGCACGGCGTGGCCCTCGGCGTCTGCCCCGACTTCCGCCGCATCTACGAGGCCGTGGAGCGCTTCCGGGCGGACTTCCTCTTCCTCGTGCCCGCGCTGGCGGAGCTCTTGGCGGACAAGATCGCGCAGAAGGGGCGCACCGTCGAGGAGGCCGGCCTCTCCCTGCGCTGGATCGTCGTGGGCGGCGCGCCCCTGTCGAGCCGGGGCTACCTGAAGCTGACGGCGCTCGGCATCCAGCCCCTCGGCGGCTACGGCCTCACCGAGACGACGGCGCTCTTCTCCGTCGCGGAGCTGGACGCGCCGCATCCCGGCAGCGCGGGCAAGTGCTGCCACGGCTTCGAGGGCATGGAGGCGCGCGTCTCGCCGGAGGGCATCCTCCAGCTGCGCGGCCCCGCCGTCCTGAAGGGCTACTACAAGGAGCCCGAGAAGACGGCGGCCGTGCGCGACAAGGACGGCTGGTTCTCGACGGGGGACTACGGGCGCATCGACGAGGACGGCTACGTGTGGATCACGGGGCGCGCCTCGCGCACGATCATCCTCTCCAGCGGCAAGAAGGTGGCGCCGGAGGAGCTGGAGGACATCCTCCATTCCGTGCCGGGATTCCTGGAGGTCGTCGTGTCGGGCGACGTCGAGACGCGCGAGGTGCAGGCCGAGGTCTACGCCTCCGTGCCGGAGGAGACGGTGCGCGAGCAGGTCGCGATCGTCAACAAGAAACTGCCGCTCCACAAGCGCATCCGCAAGGTCAAGGTGCGCGCGGAGCCGTTCCCGCGCACGGTGAGCGGCAAGATCAAGATCGAACGCGCGCCGGCGGCGGCGCTCCACCCGGCGGCGGACGTCGTGGTCCCCGTGCGCGAGCGCGTCGCGGCGGCGGCCTGGCCGGTCATCGAACGCGCCGTGGCGGGGGTGCGGCGCACGCTGGCGCCCGAGCGGTGGAAGTGGGTCGTCCTCGGGCTCGGCGCGCTCGCGGGCGTCGTCGTCCTGTGGAACGTGTTCGGGGCGGCCGTGCTGGAACTGGTCGAGGAGACCTCCGCCGCGCGGCGCATCCTGGAGACGATCGAGGACCGCCTCGGCGAAGTGCTCGCCGTCCTCGTGCTGGCGGCGGCCGTGGCCGTCTGGCGCACGGGCGTCTTCAAGACGGAGAAGTCCCGGAAGGAGCAGAGGCCATGATGTTTTTGGATGCGGCGGCGACGCCGGGGGCGACGAACGCGGTGGCCGCCGTGACGGATGTCGCCGCGCAGGTGACGGAGGTTGTGGGCCGGCACGTCGACGAGGGGCGGGAGCTCGCGCGGCAGGCGCTTGGGTGGCTGACGCAGAACGGCGTCACGTTCGCCCTGAACGCGCTCGCGGCGGCGCTGATCCTCGTGGCGGGCGGCCTCGTCGTGAAGGGGCTCGTGGCGGCCCTCCGCCGGGCGCTCGGCCGCTCGAAGCGCGTGGACGCGCTGCTGCGGACGTTCCTCTGCAGCATCGCCTCGAAGACGGGCTGGACGATCCTCGCCGTGATCGCGCTGGGGCGCCTCGGCGTGGACGTGGGGCCGCTCGTCGCGAGCCTCGGCGTGACGGGCGTCGTGCTGGGCTTCGCGTTCAAGGAATCGCTCGGCAGCCTCGCGGCGGGGCTCATGATCGCCCTCAACCACCCGTTCAAGGTGGGCGACTACGTGATCGTGGGCGGCATCGAGGGCGCGGTCGCCGAGCTCAACATGATGGCGACCGTGCTGACGACGGGCGACAACAAGAAGGTGACGGTGCCGAACGGGACCGTGTGGGGGAGCGCGATCACGAACTTCAACGCGCTCGGCGTCCGCCGCGTGGACCTCCAGGTGGGCGTGGCGTACGGCGCCGACCTCGCCGCCGCGCAGGCGGCCGCCCTGGAGGCGGTGCGGGCGGTGCCGGGCGTCCTGGCGGACCCGGCGCCGGCGGTGGCGGTGGCGGCGCTCGCCCCGCCCGCCGTCCTCCTCAACGTGCGCCCGTGGGCCACGTGCGCGGACTACTGGGCCGTCCGCGCGGCCGTGCAGGCCGCCCTCGTGGCCGCCTTCGGCGCGGCCGGCGTCTCCATGCCCGTCCCCCGGCTCGACGTCGCGCTGGAGGGGGAGGGCCGCCTGCGCGCCCGCGATTCAAGTTGAGACCGAGGGGGCGGATTTGGTAGAATACAGGCCGTTTTACGCGAACAAGGCAGAAGCGACGAACATGACGAAGAAGACGAAGGACCGCAGGGTCGAAAACACGGTGCAGGGCCTGAAGGAGGATTTTGCCTGGCATCTCCGCTACACCCTGGTGAAGTACGACGGCACGGCGACGCCGCGCGACCAGTACGCGGCGTTCGCGTATGCGATCCGCGACCGCATCGTGGAGCGGTGGATCGACACGCAGGAGCGCTACCACGAGCGGAACGAGCGCCGCGTCTACTACCTCTCCCTCGAATTCCTCATCGGCCGCCTCCTCGGCAACAACGTCCTGAACCTCAAGCTCGACCGCGAGTGCTCCGAGGCGCTGAAGGAGTACGGCATCGACTGGAACTCCCTGCGCGACGTCGAGGTGGACGCCGGGCTCGGCAACGGCGGCCTCGGGCGCCTCGCCGCGTGCTTCCTCGACTCGATGAGCACGCTCGACCTGGCGGGCATGGGCTACGGCCTGCGCTACGACTACGGCATCTTCCGCCAGCGCATCGTCGACGGGCAGCAGGTCGAGGAGCCGGACAGCTGGCTCAAGGACGGCTACCCGTGGGAGCTCGCGCGCCCCGAGTACGCGCAGCTCGTCCACTTCGGCGGCCACGTCGACTGCATCGAGGAGCACGGCGCGCTGCGCTGGCGCTGGGTCGGCGCCGAGACCGTGCGGGGCGTCCCCTACGACCTGCCCGTCGTCGGCTACAACAACGCCGTCAACACGCTGCGGCTCTGGAGCGCGAAGGCGACGGACGAGTTCTCGCTCGCCGAGTTCAACAAGGGCTCCTACGTGGAGGCCGTCGAGCGCAAGGTGCTCGCCGAGAACCTCACGAAGGTGCTCTACCCGAACGACAACACGATGGCCGGCAAGGAGCTGCGCCTCCGCCAGCAGTACTTCTTCGTGTGCTGCTCGCTGGCGGACATCCTGCGCCGCTTCCGCGAGGACGGCAACGACTGGGCGCAGCTGCCCGAGAAGGCGTTCATCCACCTCAACGAGACGCACCCCGCGCTCGTGATCCCCGAGCTCATGCGCATCCTCGTGGACGACGAGGGCATCGGCTGGGACGCGGCCTGGGACCTGACGTGCCGCGCGACGGGCTACACGAACCACACGGTCCTGCCCGAGGCGCTGGAGAAGTGGTCCGTCCCGATGATGGAGCGCCTGCTGCCGCGCCACCTCCAGATCATCTACGAGATCAACGGGCGCTTCCTCAGCCGCGTCTCCGGCATCTACCCCGGCGACCAGGACCGCCTCGCGCGGATGTCCCTCATCGACGAGGGCGGCGAGCGCTACGTGCGCATGGCGAACCTCGCGATCATCGGCTCCTCCAGCGTCAACGGCGTCGCCGAGCTCCACACGCAGATTCTCAAGGACTCCCTCTTCAGGGACTTCTACGAGCTCATGCCGGGCCACTTCCACAACGTGACGAACGGCATCACGCCGCGCCGGTGGCTGCTGAAGGCGAATCCGCCGCTCGCGCAGCTCATCACCGAGAAGATCGGCACGCGCTGGATCACCCGCCTCGACGAGCTGCGGAAGCTCGAGCGCGAGGCCGGGGACGCCGTGTTCCTCGAGTGCCTCGCGAAGATCAAGCGCTCCAACAAGCGCATCCTCTCGAACTACGTGAAGTCCACGCTCGGCGTCGCGCTCGACCCCGCCGCCCTCTTCGACGTGCAGGTGAAGCGCCTCCACGAGTACAAGCGCCAGCTCCTGCTCGCGCTCTACATCGTCATCTTCTACAACCGCCTGCTGGCGGACCCGAAGTACGACCCCGTGCCGCGCGTCTTCGTCTTCGCGGCGAAGGCGGCGCCGGGCTACTACATGGCGAAGCTCATCATCCGCCTCATCCACGGCATCGCGCACGTCGTCAACGCGAACCCGCGCACGCGCGGCCGCCTCACCGTCGCGTTCCTGCCCGACTACCGCGTCTCGCTCGCCGAGAAGATCATCCCCGCCGCCGAAATCAGCGAGCAGATCTCGCTCGCGGGCACCGAGGCCTCCGGCACGGGCAACATGAAGTTCATGATGAACGGCGCGCTCACCCTCGGCACCTACGACGGCGCGAACGTGGAGATCAACCAGGAGGTCGGGGACGAGAACATGTTCCTCTTCGGCCTCCGCGCGGACGACGTGGCGCGCCTGCGCCCGGCCTACAGCGCGCGCGCCGTCTACGAGAAGGACCCCGAGATCCGCCAGGCCGTGGACATGATCCGCAGCAACGTGTTCTCGCTCCTGAACCCGGGCCTCTTCGACCCGATCGTGCGCGCGCTCCTCGACTACAACGACCACTACATGCTCCTCGCCGACCTGCGCGCCTACTGCGAGGCGCAGGACCGCGTGGACGCCACCTACCGCGACGCGGGCGAGTGGAACCGCCGGTCGCTCGTCAACATCGCCCGCTCCGGCCGCTTCTCCAGCGACCGCGCCGTGATGGAATACGCGCGCGACATCTGGCACGTGAAGCCGGTGTCGTTTGTTGATTAAGTGGTTAAGTAGTTAAGTGATTAAGTGGTTAAGTGGTTAGTGGTTAAGTGTTCAAGCAGTTAAGCGATTAGGCGGTTGATTCGGGCAACGACGTGAGAACAGCGAGGAAGATGCGATGAAGCGAATGGTTCTGGCTGCGGCGCTCGCCGCGGCGGGCGTGGCGGCGGCGGCGAAGGTGGCGTCCGTCTCGGTGAAGGCCGCCGACGGCGGCGTGGCGGACGTGGGGGACGCCGCCGCGCGCTGCCAGGTCAAGGCGGGCGACGAGTACGACCCGGCGCAGTGCGCGCGCGACGTGCGGGCGCTGCGCGACGCGGGCACGTTCGACGACATCTCGGTGAAGGCCGAGCAGGGCGTGAACGGCGTCGACGTCACCTACGTCGTGAAGCACAAGATGCGCTTCCAGGGCCCGCTCGCCGTGAAGGGCTGCGACTACTGGAACGAGGGCAAGGTCGCCAAGTTCGCCGGGCTGCAGGACGGCTATGCCTACGGCGAGGCGGAGATCGCCGCCGCCGCCGGCCGCATCCGCCGCGAGTACCAGAAGAAGTTCTTCCCCGACGTGAAGGTCACGCCCGTCGTCGAGCCCGTGGAGGGCATCGCCGGCGCGGTGAAGGTCACGATGGAGATCGAGGAGGGCGAGCGCGTCAAGATCGCCGACTTCGAGTTCGACGGGAACGAGGCGTTCGAGGCGGCCGACCTGCGCGCGTCCTTCAACCAGTACCCCTGGTGGAACCCGATGGGCTGGTTCAGCGACGTGCCCGCCACGCCGCAGGACCTCGCGGAGGCCCGCGACCGGGTCGTCGCGTTCTACCGAGACCGGGGCTACCTGGACGTGGAGGTCTCCCAGCCCGAGGTGCGGGCAAGGGAGGACGGCGCGCGCGTGCGCGTCTTTCAGGTGCGCGAAGGGCCGTGCTACAAGGTGGGCGCCATCTCCGTGACGGGCGTGAAGGCCTACCCGGAGGACGTCGTGGCCGCCTCCGTGAAGCGGATCGCGACGGGCGATGTCGCGGGCGCCGCCGCGCTGGACGAGGCCGCCCATGAGATCGAGGTGTTCTGCGGGTCCGGGCGCGCCGCGCTCGCCGACACGCACGTGACGGTGCGCCGCATCCCCTCCGAGACGGACCCCGAGACGCTCGACCTCGTCTTCGCGGTCGAGGAGGGCGTGCCCGTGACGGTCAACCGCGTCCTCGTCCGCGGCAACGACTACACGAAGGACAAGGTCATCCGCCGCGAAATCGCCCTCTCCCCCGGCGACCCGATGCTGGCGGACAAGGCGGAGCGCTCCAAGCGCCGCCTCGAGAACCTCCGCTACTTCGACCGCGTGCGCTACTACCTCGAAAAGGTGGACGGCGGCGAGGCGAAGGACGGCCGGCCCGAGCTGCGCGACCTCGTCTACGAGCTCTCCGAGAAGAACACCGGCAACTTCCTCATCGGCATCGGCGCGGGCTCGGAAAGCTCCGTCTTCGGCCAGATCGAGCTGAGCGAGGCCAACTTCGACCTCTTCAGCCCGTGGCGCTTCCGCGGCGCGGGCCAGAAGGGCCGCCTCTGCATCCAGGCCGGCCCGCGCGTGCAGACCTACGAGGCCTCCGTCACCGAGCCGTGGTTCCTCGACCGCCAGCTGGAGCTCACCGTCGAGGTCTACCGCCGCCAGCGCTGGTACGACGACTACGACGTCATCCGCAGCGGCGCCGCCGTGACCATCAGCTACCCCGTCAAGTTCTGGCCCACGTGGGAGGCCTTCGGCCGCCTCGGCGTGTCGCTCGCCGCCGAGTACATCGAATACGACGACGTGGACAACGACTACTACTACGACCCGAAGCGCGACGACCGCTTCCGCATGCTCAAGGAGGAGGAGGACCGCAACGGCGACAAGGTGGAGGTGCCCCTCGAGCTCTTCTGGAAGCTCGACACGCGCGACCGATTCATCTTCCCCACCCAGGGCCACACGGTGCGCCTCTTCGGCGACGTCGTGGGCGGCGACAACGAGTACTGGCGCGTCGGCTTCAACGTGCGCAAGTACTTCCCCGTCTGGAAGAAGTACGGCCACGTCTTCCAGATCGGCCTGCGCGGCGAGACGGTGGACGCCTTCAGCGACGACCTGCCGCTCTACGACCGCCTCTTCCTCGGCGGCTCCAAGTCGATCCGCGGCGTGGACTTCCGCGAGATCGCGCCCCGCATCTACGCCTACGAGAACAAGAAGGGCCGCTACACGGCCTGGGGCGGGCAGACCTCCTGGTGCATGAACATGGAGTACTCCGTGCCCGTCGTCAAGATGCTCCGCGTCGCCGTCTTCTCCGACCTCGGCAGCGTGGGCGAGGACGAGTTCGACTTCGACACGGCCTGGTTCTGCTGGTCGGTCGGCGTGGGCCTGCGCCTCGACCTGGAGCAGTTCCCGATCCGCCTCGACTTCGCCACGCCCGTCGTCGATCCCGACGAGGACGTCGACGAAAAGGTCTTCACCTTCTCGGTCGGGTATGACTTCTAATGAGTGATTAAGTAGTTAAGTGATTAAGTGGTTAAGTTTTGGTCTGTCCGAAGCAAAGAATCCTGATAACTTAACCATTTGACTACTTAAAGCGAAGCGACTCAATCACATCACTTAACTACTTAACTACTTAACTACTTAACTGCTTAACTACTTAAAGCGAAGCGACTTAATTTAACAGAAAAGGATGATGCCAATGAAGAAGACGGTGACGGCGCTGGCCTTGGCGGCCGCGATGGGCGTTTCGGCCGAGCTGAAGGTCGGGACGGTGAACATGGTGGACCTCGTGCGGCTGCACCCGAACCACGAGTCCAACCGCGCCCTCGTGAAGTCTACCGACAAGGACTACAAGGCGAAGCTCGAGCGCCACCAGGAGGCCGCGAAGGCGGTGGCCGACGAGGGCAAGAAGGTCCAGGCCGACCTCATGAACCCGATGCTCTCCCAGAGCGCCAAGGCGGACGCCCAGAAGAAGCTCGAAGACGTGCAGCGCCGCTTCCTCGCCGCCCAGCAGGAGCTGCGCTCCTCGGCGCAGCACTTCCAGAACGAGCTGACGGACCTCGAGACCCGCCTCCTCAAGCTGGAGACCGAGGACATCCGCGCGAAGATCGACGCCTTCGCCAAGGCGAACGGCTACGACATCATCGCCGATTCGACGATGCTCGCGTTCTCGAAGGAGTCTCTGGACGTGACGGACGAAATCCTCAAGGCGCTGAAGGTCGATCCCGCCAGGCGGCACGAGAAGAAGTCCGCCGCCGCCGACGACGCGAAGTGAGGCCCCGATGAAGGCATCCGAACTCGCGGCGAGGCTGGGCGGCGCGCTTGAGGGCGATGACGTCGAGCTCTCCGCCTGCGGCGGCCTCGAAGAGGCGCGCCCCGGCGACCTGAGCTTCTGCAAGGACCCGAAGCACGTGAAGCTCGTGGAGACCACGCAGGCCTCCTGCGTGCTGCTGCCGCCGGACTGGACGCACGGCGCGCCGTGCGCCATCATCCGCGTGGCGGACCCCAACCGCGCCTGCATGGAGGCGGCCGCGCTCTTCGCGCCGCCCGCGCCCGTGCGCGCCCCCGGCGTCCACCCCACCGCCCTCGTCGACCCAAGCGTGCGCCTCGGCGCGAACGTCCACGTCGGCGCCTACACCGTCATCGAGAAGGGGTCCGTCGTCGGCGACAACTGCGTCGTCGAGGCGCAGGTCTTCATCGGCGAGAACTGCACGATCGGCGCCGGCACCCACATCTACCCGCAGGTCACGCTGCGCGAGGGCACGAAGGTCGGCCGGGGCGTCATCCTCCACTGCGGCGTGCGCCTCGGCGGGGACGGCTACGGCTACAACACGACGTTCGAAAACGGCAGGCCGAAGATCGAGAAGATCCCGCAGCTCGGCATCGTCGAGCTTGGCGACGGCGTGGAGATCGGGTCCAATACGACGATTGACCGCGCGCGCATCGGGCGCACGTACATCGGCCCGATGACGAAGATCGACAATCTCGTGCAGATCGGCCACAACGTGAAGGTGGCCGGCTATTCGGGCATCATCGCCCAGGCGGGCGTCGCCGGCTCCACGCAAATCGGCACGGGCTGCCTCATCTGGGCGCAGGCCGGCATCTCCGGCCACATCAAGATCGCGGACGGCGTGCAGGTCGGCCCCCAGGCCGGCGTGCCGCAGTCGCTGGACGGCTCGCTCAAGTACGTGATCGGCGCGCCCGCGATGTCGATGAAGGAGCTTGCCGCGATCACGCTCGCGCCGAAGATGCTCCAGAAGACGCGCGCCGAACTGAAGGCCCTCAAGGCCGAGGTCGCGGCGCTCGGGAAGAAGGACTGACCGTGCGCGCGCTTGCGGACATCCTTGCCGAGGTGCAGGCCGCCGTCGCCGACGCCTGCCGGGCGTCAGGGCGGCGCGCGGACGACGTGGAGATCGTCGCCGTCACGAAGACGCACGGGCCCGAGGTCGTGCGCGAGGCATGGGAGGCGGGCCTCCGCATCGTGGGCGAGAACAAGGTGCAGGAGGCGGCCTGGAAGCAGCCGCTCGCCGTCTCGGGCCTCGATTGGCATCTGATCGGACACCTCCAGAAGAACAAGGTGCGCCCCGCGCTCGGGCTCTTCTCGACGTTCCACTCGATCGATTCGGTCGGCCTCATCGACCGTCTCCAGCTGCTGGCGGACGAAACAGGCGCGCGCCCGCGCATCCTCCTTGAAGTCAACATGAGCGGCGAGCGGTCGAAGGACGGGATGCGCCCGGAGGACGTCCCCGCCGCCGTCGAACGCGCGCTCGCCTCGCCGAACCTCACGCTCGAAGGCTTCATGACGATGGCGCCGTTCACGCCGGCGGACAAGATCGAGGAGACGCGCCCCGTCTTCGCCGGCCTCCGCGACCTGCGCGACGCGATGGAGGCCGAATTCGGCGTCTCCCTGCCGCGCCTCTCGATGGGCATGTCGAACGACTACCGCATCGCCGTCGAGGAGGGCGCCACGTGGATCCGCCTCGGTACCGTCCTCTTCGGCGCGCGCCCGAAGGCGAGGCCGATGCGCCCCGTGGACGCGGGCGACGCCGGCGAAAGCGGCGAGGGCGGCGGCGCCTACGACCGCGTGATGGACTAGCGACTGCGGATGGAACAAGCCCGTCCATCCCAGATGGAAAAATGAAATGGAGAATCGGAACTACGAAGCCTGGATGCGGTCCATCAAGGAGCGTGTCCAGCGCGCGCGCGCTTCAAGGCGCTCATGTCGGCCAATGCCGAACAGGTCTTGCTCTATTGGGATGTCGGCGGACTTCAAGGCGGCGTTCCCGGACATGAGGGGGTGGTCTCGTTCAAACCTCATGTATATGCGGCAATTTTCCGAGGCTTGGCGTCGGGAAGAAATTGTCCAAGCGCCGCTTGGACAATTGCCGTGGTACCACCACTTGACGCTCTTGGAGCGGTTGAAGTCCCGTGGCGACCGCATGGTCTATGCCGCGCTTGCCGTTGAAAACGGTTGGTCGCGCAACGACATCGTTGCCGAGTACGCCCTCGCGGATCTGGATAAGCCGATCTGCGCCTCGACCTGCCAACTGGGCCTTCCGTCCCCTGCCGAATTGCAGACCAGACTGCAGAAGGCCCTTGCTGCTCCGTGTAAGACGAGGAGGCGCGGGACATGAGCGCGGCAGTTGCAGCGGCGGGGCGCGTTTTCGCGCTGGCTGCGCTTGTGTCCGCCGCGTGCGGGGCGGGCGCGCTGCCGGCGCGGTCGCTGGCCGCGCGGATGCTGGACGCGCATGAGCGCTTCACGGCCCCCGCGAAGACGATGCGGTGGGCGGTCGATCCCGGCGCGGACCTGACGCGCTGGCCGTTCGACGTGGCGCGGATCGAGGGGCTGCTGGAGACGTCGCTGGCGCGCGCGGCGGACGGCGGCTACGTCCTGAAGCGCGACGACGCGGGCGGGGCGGCGCGCGAACGCTCCGCCCGGGCGCGCGCCTACGTGAACAAGGTCTTCTCGGACTGGGCGGTGATGCAGCTGGACGCGGCGTTCGCGCGCTGCGACGCGAAGACCGTCCAGGCGCTCGCGGGCTACCGGGTGGACCTGAACCCGGACTTCTGGAGCCAGTTCGCGATCCTCACGAAGAAGGGGCTGTTCGGCGGCGGCTCGGCCACGGTGGGGGGCTGGATCGCGGGCTGGAAGGTCGCGGACGGCCTGTATCTGCTCCTCACGAGCGAGCTGGGCGCAGAGGGGCGGCCGCGCGACTACCAGTTCGTGATGTGGGACGGCAGGAAGGACTGGCCGATCGTGGGGTTCGACGAGTTCCCCGACGCGGCGCGGGCCCTTGCGGCGATGCGCGTGAAGGAGAGCCCCGCCGCCGCGAACAACCTCGCCGCGCTGCTGCACGCGCGCGACGCGAACCGCCGCCTCTACATGCCGGAATACGTCGAGTCGCTCCTCCGGCGCGCGGCGGCGGCGGGGTGCGAGGCGGCCTTCTACAACCTCGGCGTCCTGATGGAGGAGCAGGGCGACGCCGAGCAGGCCAGGGCCTTCTTCAGCCGGGGGCGCTGACCTCGCCGAGGGTCATCGTGCCGGAGAGGAGGGCGACGACCTGCTGCTGCACCTCCGCGAGGTTCTCGAGGCGCAGGCGAGGGTCGAGCACGATGAAGCTCTCGCCGGTCCGGCGGTGTTCGTAGACGCGGATGATGGTGTGGTCGGCCTGTTCGCGGGCGTCGCGCTCGACGAGGATCTTCGCGCGCTCGAGCATCACGGCGAGCACGTAGACGACGTTCTTCATGGCGGGGTCGTCGAGCGAGACGAGGCGGCGCAGCAGGTCGTCCGCCGTCTCCTTCTTCAGCGGCTCCTTGCGCGCGTCGGGCGGCGGGGGGGCGAGGTAGACGCCCTCCCAGAGGCTGAAGGGCTCCCAGGTGCGCGGGGCGGTTTTCCAGCATTCGGGGTGGCAGTCCACGCGCTCGTATCCGCCGGGGACCTCCCGGAGGGCCGAGACGACCGGCGCCCTGTCCACGAGCGGCTTCCGGCAGGCCGTGCAGACGTGCCCGCGGCCCTTGATGTTCCATTCCTGCGACATGGCGGGACAGTATAGCACACACTCCGCGCTTGCGCACGCCCGCGATTCGTGCGATAATACGCGCCATGCAAACAGGAAACAGATCGGCGTTCACGCTCATCGAGCTCCTTGTCGTCATCGGCATCATCGGCATCCTCTCCGCCGTGATGCTGGGGCTTCTCGGCGGCACGGGCGACGCGGCGCGCGCCACCCAGTGCATGAACAACCTGCGCGGCCTTGCGGTCGCCACGCTCAACTACGCGATGCAGGACCAGGACGGCAACTACCCGGCGGCGGGGTCGTTCAAGTGGACCAGCTACCTGGGCGGCCTCAGCTACCCGACGCGCAAGGGGTGGATCTCCTGGAACGACCCGCGCCCGAACGCGGCGAGCAAGTCGGGCGGCGGCGCCATCGCCTTCAACGAGGCGAACGCCGAGACCCTGCGCTTCGCGCTGACGAACGGCTGCGTCTGGGCGTGCGGCGGGAAGTCCGAGAAGACCTACGTGTGCCCCGAGCACGACGCGGCGTGCCTGAAGGCGAACAAGCGCCATCCCGGGTGGAGCTACGTGATGAACGAGTCCTTCGGATGGGCGAGCAAGGGGCAGGGCACGCCGCTTCCGGGGTGGGCCGGCCTCAGCCACGGCAGCATGAGCCCCTACGACGCGACGAAGAAGGCGAACGTCGCCCGCGCGCCGGACCGGGTGCTGCTCTTCGCGGAGATCCAGGGCCTCGACGACGCGAAGCGCGGGCTCACGGCGCTGACGAGCGCGAGCGGCGACCGGGGCGACAGCGTGCTCCAGTACCGGAACGCGTCCGAGACGATCGGCTTCAACCACCGCCAGAGCTCGGGCAAGGTCGCCGGGCACGTCGCCTTTGCCGACGGGCACGTCGAGAAGCTGATGTACCCCGAGAGCGGCGGCGCCGAGCAGCTGACGAAGTGGCTCTGCTCGGGCCGGGAGGTGTCGTTCAACGGCGCGTCCTACCAGGACCTGCAGGGGAACAACTAGGGGCGCGGCAGGTTCGGCATGGCAGCGGCACGGTACGACGACGACAACATCCAGCACCTCAGCCCGATGGAGCACATCCGCCGGCGGCTCGGCATGTACATCGGCCGCGCCGGCGACGGCAGCGACTACGACGACGGCATCTACGTGCTCCTGAAGGAGGTGGTCGACAACGCGGTCGACGAGTTCATCATGGGCTTCGGCCGCCGCGTGGAGATCCGGCTCGACTGGAACTCCGGCGCCTGCGCGGTCCGCGACTTCGGCCGCGGCATCCCCCTCGGCAAGGTGGTGGACTGCGTGAGCGAGCTCAACACGGGCGGCAAGTTCAACACCGAGAGCTTCCAGTTCTCCGTCGGCATGAACGGCGTCGGCACGAAGGCCGTGAACGCGCTCTCGGACCGCTTCTACGTGCGCGCCGTGCGCGACGGCGAATTCGCCGACGCCCTCTTCGCGAAGGGCGTCCTCCAGGAGAAGCACCGCGGCAGATGCAGGGACGCGGGCGAGCGCAGCGGCACGCTTGTGGAGTTCCTGCCCGACCCCACGATCTTCAGGAAGTTCCGCTTCCGCGAAGAGCACGTGATGCGCCGCCTCAAGATGTACGCCTACCTCAACGCCGGCCTCGCGCTCGACCTCAACGGCACGAAGGTCGTCTCGGACGAGGGGCTTGCCGACCTCATCCAGGACGAGGCGCAGTTCGAGAAGGTCTACCAGCCCTTCCACTTCCGCTCCAAGACGCTCGAGTTCGTCTTCACCCACACGAACCGCTTCTCGGAGGAATACTACTCCTTCGTGAACGGCCAGCACACGACCGAGGGCGGCACCCACCTCTCCGCCTTCAAGGAGGGCCTCACGAAGGCCCTCAACGAGTACGCGAAGAAGAAGTTCGACGGCGACGACGTGCGCGAGGGCATCGTCGGCGCCGTCGCGATCCGCATGCAGGAGCCGACCTTCGAGGGGCAGGCCAAGACGAAGCTCGGCTCGCCGGAGATCCGCGCCGAGCTCGTCGCCGAGATCAAGAAGCAGGCCGAGGCCCTGTTCCACAAGAACGCCGCCGAGGCCGAGAAGCTCGTCGCGAAGGTGGAGGAGACCGCGAAGCTGCGCAGCCAGCTCAACACGATCAAGAAGCAGGCGCGCGAGCGCAGCCAGGCCGTGAGCGTGCGCGTGCCGCAGCTCAAGGACTGCAAGCGCCACCTGAAGCTCGACCGGATCGACCGGAAGACCGGCCAGCCCGAGGGCAGCGACACGATGATCTTCCTCACCGAGGGCGTCTCCGCCGGCGGCACGCTCAACCGCTCCCGCGACGCCGAGCGCCAGGCCGTCTTCTTCCTGCGCGGCAAGTGCCTCAACACCTGCGGCCTCGCGAAGGACGTCCTCTACAAGAACGTCGAGTTCTTCAACCTCATCAAGACGCTCGACATCGAGGAGACGCCGGCGCACCTGCGCTACGGCAAGATCATCTTCGCGACCGACGCCGACGTGGACGGCCTCCACATCCGCAATCTGCTCGTCACCTTCTTCATGCGTTTCTACAAGCAGCTCGTCCTCGACCGGCGCATCTTCATCCTGGAGACGCCGCTCTTCCGCGTGCGCAACAAGAAGGAGCAGTACTACTGCTTCACCGACGCGGAGCGCGAGAGGGCCGTCGCCAAGTGCGGCAGGGCCGCCGAGATCACGCGCTTCAAGGGCCTCGGCGAGCTGAACGCCGAGGAGTTCGCCGACTTCATCGGCAAGGACATGCGCCTCACGCCCGTCGCCTGCCAGGACGACAGCGAGGTCGACAAGACGATCAAGTTCTACATGGGCGCCAACACGCCCGAGCGCAAGGACTACATCATGGACAACCTCGTCTGCGACGCAAGCGAGTTCTAGCCGCCCGGAGGCCTGCATGAAGACGCTGCTCGGCATCGACTACGGCACCGGCGGGTGCAAGGTGACGGCCCTTGGCACGGACGGCTCGTTCGTCGGCGAGGCCTCGACGGAGTACACGACCTACCACGACCGCCCCGGCTGGAGCGAGCAGGAGCCCGCCGACTGGTGGACCGCCCTCCAGGCGTCCCTGCGGAAGCTCGCCGCGAAGGGCGTCGACCTGAAGGACGTCGCCGCCTGCGCCCTCGACGGCTCCACCCACAACGCCGTGCTGCTGGACGCCGCGTTCCGCCCCGTGCGCCGCACGATCATGTGGACCGACCAGCGCGCGACCGCCGAATGCGACGCGCTGCGCGCCGGCTGGGGCGAGAAGGTGTTCGCCACCTGCTGCCAGATGCCCGCCCCCACCTGGACGCTGCCGCAGATGATGTGGCTCAAGGCGCACGAGCCCGAGGCGCTGGCGCGCACCGCGCACGTCCTCTTCGTGAAGGACTACGTGCGCTGCCTCCTCACCGGGCGCGCCGCCACCGACCCCATCGAGGCGCAGGGCACGCTCTTCTACGACATGGCGAACCGCCGCTGGGACCCCGACCTCGTGACGCTCGCGGGGCTGGACCTGGACAAGCTGCCGGGCTTCATCGCCCCCACCGACGTCGCCGGGCACGTGACCGCCGCCGCCGCCGCCGCGACGGGCCTCCCCGAAGGGCTGCCCGTCGTCTGCGGCTCCAGCGACAGCGCGGTGGAGGACTACGGCGCGGGCGCCGTCGAGCCGGGCGACCTCGTCGTCAAGCTCGCGACCGCCGGCAACGTCAACGCCATGACCGCCGAGGCGCACCCCCACCCGAAGACGCTCACCTACTCGCACATCGTGCCGGGCATGTGGTACTCGGTGAGCGCCACGAACGCCGCCGCCCTCTGCCAGCGCTGGATGCGCGACTGCTTCTTCAAGGCGGAGCAGGCGGGCGCGGCGCGCAGCCTCTACGAGGCCATGGACGCCGAGGCGGCGGCGAGCGAGATCGGCGCGCGCGGCGTCTTCTTCCACCCCTACCTCCAGGGGGAGCGCTGCCCGTACTGGGACGCGAACCTGCGCGCGAGCTTCACCGGCGTCTCCATCTCCTCCACGCGCGGCGACTTCTGCCGCGCGCTCCTGGAGGGCGTCGCCTTCTCCCTGCGCGACTGCTACGGCACGCTGAAGGAGATGCGCCTGCCCGTGAAGCGGATCTTCCTCATCGGCGGCGGCGCGCGCTCGAGGCTGTGGAGCGAAATCGTGGCGAACGTCTTCAACCGCCCCCTCGCCGTCCCCACGCCGGGCGACGCCTCCTTCGGCGCCTGCCTCCTCGCGGGCACGGGCATCGGCGTCTTCGCGGACGTGAAGGACGCCGTGGCGAAGTGCCTCCACGTCGACCGCACGATCGCGCCCGACCCGGCGGCGGCGGCGCAGTACGACCGCCTCTACGCCTGCTACAAGCGCATCCACGACGCCCTCGCGCCCGTCTACGCGCAGCGCAAGAATCCCTAGCGCGACGCGGCGCGGCGGTCCGAGACGATCGCGTCGAAGAGGCCGCGCGCGGCGAGGCGGTAGAGGCCCGTGCGGCCGAACTTCGTGCGGTCGACGAGCAGGTAGCGCTTCGCGGCCTTGTCCAGCACGCGGGCGACGAGCGCGGCCTGGTCCTCGTGGTTCGTCGTGGCGATCTTGTCATCCACGCCGAAGCCGGAGACGAAGGCCTTGGTGATCGTGAGGCGGTCGAGCTCGCGGAAGGCGGACTGGCCGAGGAACGAGTTGAGCTGGGGGTCGTAGCTGCCGCCGAGCGCGATGCGCACGTAGTGCGCGGGGAAGCGGCGGAAGAGCTGCATCACGGCGACGGAGTTGGTGACGACGGTGAGGCTCGTGAAGGCGGAGCGCGCGAGCGCCTCGGCGAGGTGGGCGACGGTCGTGGAGGAGTCGAGGAAGAGGATGTCGCCTTCCTCGACGTAGGCGAGGGCCGCGCGCGCGATGCGCTCCTTGGCGGAGGCGTTCACGGCCCGGCGCTCGACGTAGGAGCTGGAGGCGACGCCGCGCGGCGCGGCCGCCGCGTTGTCCACGAAGGCGACGCCGCCCCGCACGCGCTGGAGCACCTCGCGCCGGGCAAGCTCCGCCACGTCGCGGTGGATCGTCGCCGACGAGACGTGGAACGCCTCCATCAGCTCCGCCAGCGAACAGTAGCGCCGCGTCTTCACGTAGTCGACGAGCTTGAACGACCGAATGCTGTTCATGGCGCCGGACATGATACCACAGCGGATGGCCGCCGGCAAGGCCGCCCCCGGCGCCACGCGCCGAGGGCGGCGCGGGTACATTGCCGTCGTGGCCGCCGGCAAGGCCGCCCCCGGCGCCACGCGCCGAGGGCGGCGCGGGTACATTGCCGTCGTGGCCGCCCAGCGCCCGCTCGATTCGACGGCACGGCGCGCGAAGTACCCGCGCCGCCCTCGGCGCGTGGCGTCCGAACGGGGTGACCCGGACGCAATGAATTGCGTCCCTCCCGGGAGGGTCGCAACTTGTTGCGACCGCCTCTCCCCCCGTCGCCCCCCGTTGAGAACTTCTCAAAACGTCTCATATTTTCATCACGCTTTCTCGCCCCGGATGGTTGCGCGCCGCGTCGGATAGGGGTAGAATATGCGTGCTTTCCTCCATCCAAGCAAGGAACGAGACATGACAGTCAAGCCAGACAGCTACATGTACGAGATGATTCGCACGGAGCTCACGGACGCCGTGGGCGACGCGAACGTCGACGTCAAGTTCGCCGACAAGTTCGGCCATTCGATCGACTACTACTGGATTCCCGAGATGTGGCACGACCGCGGCAGGCCGTGCCCGCAGCCCGACTTCGTCGTCCACCCCGGCTCCACGGCCGAGGTCGCGAAGGTCATGAAGATCGCGAACCAGTACAGGATCCCCGTCGTCCCGTGGGGCGGCGGCTCGGGCTCGCAGGGCGGCGCGCTCCCGATCTACAACGGCATCGTCCTCGACATGAAGCGCATGAACAAGGTGGTCAAGATCGACCGGACCGCGCTCGCCGTGACGGCGCAGACGGGCATCGTCACGCAGCACCTCGAATGGGCGTGCAACAAGGAGGGGCTCTCGACGATGCACCTCCCCGCGTCCATCTCCTGCTCCACGATCGGCGGCTTCCTCGCCCACCGCGGCACGGGCGTCCTCTCGACGAAGTACGGCAAGATCGAGGACATGGTGATGTCGCTCGAGGTCGTCACCCCCACGGGCGAGGTCATCCGCACGCTCCCCGTCCCGCGCCATGCGTCCGGGCCGGACCTCACGATGCTCTTCCTCGGCAGCGAGGGCACGCTCGGCGTCATCACCGAGGTCACGCTCAAGGTCCACCCGCAGCCCGAGAGCCGCCAGTTCCGCGCCTACATCTTCAAGGACTTCCACACGGCGATGCAGGCCGGCCAGGCGCTCATGCGCAGCCGCCTCGGGCCCTGCGCGATGCGCCTCTACGACGAGACCGAGACGAAGACGCACGTCTCGAAGGTCTTCGGCATCGACCTCGACAAGGGCGCCTACCTCGTCTTCGGCTTCGACGGCCGCAAGGACATCGTGGACCTGCAGATGAAGCACGCCCGCGAGATCATGGAGGGCGCGTTCAAGGGCCAGGACCTCGGCGCGAGGGGCGGCGAGTGGTGGTGGGAGAACAAGTACAAGTTCTTCTACCCCGGCTACATGTTCCACGTCCCCCAGGCGTTCGGCACGCTCGACACGGTGGCGGACTTCTCGCACATCGAGAACGTCTACTGGGCGATGAAGAAGGTCGTCAACGCGGAGTTCCCGGACGCGCGCTTCATCGGCCACTTCTCGCACTGGTACGACTGGGGCTGCATGCTCTACGCCCGCTTCATCTTCCCCGGCGACAAGGTGCCGCCGAACGCGCGCGAGGCGGCGGCCCTCTACAACGCCGTCTGGGACAAGGCCATCCGCGCGGCAATCCGCGAGGGCGGCGTGATCAACGAGCACCACGGCGTCGGCCTCAAGCTCGGCCGCTACGTGAAGGACCTCTACGGCTCCGCCATGCCGGTCCTCGAGGGCATCAAGGCCAGGCTCGACCCGAACGGCATCATGAACCCCGGCAAGATGGGCTTCGCCGGCCGCTGAACGATTAAGTAGTTAAGTGGTTAAGTAGTTAAGTAGTTAAGTAGTTAAGT
>CAVEVC010000054.1:0-9524 GCA_963618935.1 Clostridiales bacterium CCNA10
GGCGCGGGTACATTGCGCGCCAACCAACCGGTCGCGGTCGCGCGGTCCGGTCGCGCAGTCCGGTCGCGACAAGCGCGGCCCTCCCGGCTGTTGGACGCCACGCGCCGAGGGCGGCGCGGGTACATTGCGCGCCAACCAACCGGTCGCGGTCGCGCGGTCCGGTCGCGACAAGCGCGACCCTCCCGGTTGGCGGGATTGTGTTGACGATCTGACGGATAATCGGATATACTGACGCACTCATTCAACCATTCAACCATTCAACCATTTGCCCATTCACCCATTTAACTATTTAATCATTTAGCTCCCTTCTGGCATGGTCAAGCTGTTCTTCGAGTTGTTTCCCCTTGCGGCGTGGGCGCTCATGCTCGTCACCGTGGTGCGTCCGCTGCGGTTCGGGTGGCGCGGGAGCGTGCTGGCGGGGGGCGTGCTGCTCGTCGCCTCGCAGAAGTTCCTCATCTACCGCTTCTTCGGCGGGGATGCGTTCGTGCCGGACCTGCCGGAGCGGTTCGTCAACCTGACGGGCTGGAGCTATTCGGCGGCGATGCTCCTCTGCGCGCTGTCGTGCGCGTGGGGCGTGTGGCGGCTCGTGCGGCGGCCGTCGTGTCCGTCGCCCCGCCGGGCGCTCGGCGTGCTCGCGGCGGCGGCGATGCTCGTGGCGGGCTGGGGCGTCTGGGAGGGCGTGCGCGTGCCCGACGTGCGGCGCGTCGAGATCGCGGTTCCGGGGCTTCCGGCGGCGTTCGACGGCTTCCGCATCGTGCAGCTGACGGACCTCCACTGCAGCCCGGCGGCGCGGAAGGGGCGCACGGAGGGGATCGTCGCAAAGGCCAACGCCCTCAAGCCGGACCTCGTCTGCATCACGGGGGACTTCGTGGACGGCTCGCCGGAGCAGCGGGCGGACGACCTGTCGCCGCTCCGCGGCCTGCGGGCGCCCTACGGGGTCTTCGGCTGCGCGGGGAACCACGAATACTATTCCGGCTACGCGGCGTGGCGGCCCGTCTTCGCATCCTTCGGCGTCGTGATGCTCGACAACGCCCACCGCGTCCTGGAGAAGGACGGCGCGCGCCTCGTGCTGGGGGGCGTGACGGATCCCGCCGCGCTTCGGAGCGGGGGCGAGGCGGCGCGGCCGGAGGGGCCGGACGCCGCGAAGGCGTTCGCGGGGGCGCCGGAGGGCGTCTGCCGGATCCTACTGCAGCACCGCCCGTGGGATCCCCTGTCCGCCGCCGCGCCGGGTATCGGCCTCCAGCTTTCGGGGCACACGCACGGGGGCATGCTGCGCGGCCTCGACGTCCTCGTCGCGCGGATGGGGAACAACGGCTTTGTGCGGGGGCTTTACCGGATGGGACGGCGCGCGCTCTACGTGAGCAGCGGCACGGGGCAGTGGGCGGGCTTCCCGCTCCGCCTCGGCGTCCCCGCCGAGATCACCGAGATTGTCCTGCGAAAGGAAAGGAAAGCTGACACATGAACGGAAAGGTCTTGAGGATGGCCGCCCTGACGGGAATGGCCCTGCCGCTCGCGGCCGCCGCGCTGCGGCCCGGCGACGTCGTGAGCGGGTTCACCGTGCGGAGCGTGACGGAGCTGCCCGAGGTGAAGGGGCGGCTCGTGCGGATGGAGTACGCGAAGAACGGCGCGGACCTCGCGTGGCTCGACCGCGACGACGACAACATGACGTTCGCGATCGGCTTCCGCACCTTCCCGCGGGACGACACGGGCGTCGCCCACATCATCGAGCATTCCGTGCTGTGCGGCTCGGAGAAGTACCCCGTGAAGGAGCCGTTCGTCGATCTGCTGAAGAGCTCCTTCGCGACGTTCCTGAACGCCTGGACGAGCGCGGATTCGACGATGTACCCCGTCTGCTCGCGCAACGGCGTCGACTTCCTCAACCTCATCGACGTGTACATGGACTCCGTCCTCCACCCGCTGAGCGTGAAGGACCCGTTCGCGTTCGAGCAGGAGGGCTGGCACTACGAGCTGGACAGCGCGGACGGCGAGCTGCGCCGGAACGGCGTCGTCTACAGCGAGATGAAGGGCGCCTTCGCGAACCCGGAGCGCCGCCTCTACCACGAGCTGCGCCGCCTCCTCTACCCGCAGACCTGCTACGGCTTCGTCTCGGGCGGCGACCCCGCCGCCATCCCCCGGCTCACCTTCGAGGCGTACACGGCGTTCTACCGCACGTTCTACCACCCGTCCAACGCGCGCATCTTCCTGGACGGCCGGGTGGACCTCGCCGCCGTCCTCGCGAAGCTCGACGGCTTCCTCGCCCCCTACCCGCGCGCGGCCGTCGACGCCGCCGTCGCCTACCAGCCGCCCGTCTCCGCAGCGAAGACGGTCGAGTACGAGATCGGCGCGGACGAGACGCCGGAGGGGAAGGTGATCCTCGGCGACGCCTGGGTCTTTGGGCGCTTCGACGAGCGCGAGAAGCTGATGGCCCTCGACGTGATCACGGACGCGCTCGCGGGGGACAACGACGCGCCGCTCAAGAAGGCCCTGCTCGACAGGGGGCTCTGCGAGGACGTCCGATTCGGCGTCGGCTCCGCCGCCCAGCTGGAGGCCACGCTCGTCGTGAAGAACGTGAAGCGCGAAAACGTCGAGGCCGTGCGCCGCACGGTGCGCGAGACGCTGGCCGCCCTCGTCGCGAAGGGGCTTGACCGCGCGCGGCTGGAGGCGCTGCTGGACCGGGCCGAGTTCCACGACCGCGAGAAGGACTACGGCGGCTTCCCGCGCGGGCTCGCCTTCTTCAACGACGCCTACGACCAGTGGCTCTACGGGGGCGACCCGGCGGACGCCTTCCGCAACGCCGCGCGCTTCGCCTCCCTGCGCCGCCGCCTCGCCGAGGGCTGGTTCGAGCGGACGCTGAAGGAGGCCATTGTCGAGAACCCCCACCACGCGGAGCTGACGATGCTGCCGTCGGCCACGCTCGGCGCGGCGCGGCGCGCGGCGGAGAAGGACGCGCTCGCGAAAATCAAGGCGGGATGGACGAAGGACGAGACCGAGGCCGTGGTGGCCGCCTGCCGGGCGCGCGAGAGGCGCCAGACGGCGCCCGACCGCCCGGAGGACGCCGCGAAGCTGCCCGTCCTCGCCGTCAAGGACGTCCCCGCCGAGGGCCCGGTGCCGGTGTACGAGACGGTGAAGGCCGGGGAGGTGACGGTGGTCCGCCCCCGCACCCAGGCGAATGGCGTCCTCCATCTGGGCCTCGCCTTCTCGGTGGCGGACCTGACGGTGGAGGAGCTGGCCGACCTGCCGATGCTCGCGCGCGTCCTGGGCGACCTGCCGACGGCGCGCCACGCGATCGGCGCCCTGCGCAACGAGCTGGACGGCAAGATCGGGAACTTCGGGATGTCCGGCGTCGTGTACGGGAAGCCGGGCGACCCGCAGGACGCGCATCCCTACTTCTCGGTGGGCGTCTCCGCGCTCATGGCGCGCCAGGCGGACGTGCGGCGCCTCGTCCCGGAGGTCCTGCTCGAGACGTCCTTTGCGGACGCCAAGGCCATCGGCGACCTCGTGAAGCAGGCGCGCATCGCCGCCGAGCGCGCGACGATGGGCCTCGGCGGGCGCAACCACCCGTTCCGCCGCGCCGCCGCGCAGCTTTCCGTGCGCGCCGCCCTGGAGGAGACGCTGGAGGGCTTCGCGCAGATCCGCCACCTGCAGAAGCTGGACGCCGCCGGCGCGGCGGGCCTCGGCGGGCGCCTCGCGGCGCTCGCGCGGAAGGTCTTCGTGCGCGACCGCCTCGTCGTGTGCCTGACGGACAACATGCCCGCGTCCTTCGCGGCCGACCTGGCCGCCGCCTTCCCGCGCGGCCCTGTCGGCGCGCCCGTCGCCCACGCGCCCCTCCCGAAGCGCCGCGAGGGCTTCCGCATCCCGGCGGCCATCGGCTTCGCGGCGCGCGTGGCGCATCCCGTGCCGGGCGCCTACAACGGGTCCGCCGCCGTCGCCTGCCGCATCCTCTCGCTGGGCTACCTGTGGAACGAGATCCGCGTGAAGGGCGGGGCCTACGGCGGCAACGTGCGCGTGCGGCCGGACGGCGATGCGGGGTGGCTCTCGTGGAACGACCCGCAGCCCGCCCGCTCGCTCGGCGTCTACGCGAAAAGCGGCGACGCGCTGCGCGCGTTCGCGGCGGGGGACGACGCGCTGGACCGCTACATCGTGAGCGCCGTCGCGGCCACGGAGCCGTACCTGACGCCGCGCGTCGAGGCCTCCCGTGCGCTGGACCTCCATCTGTCGGGGCGCACCCCGGCCGACCTGCGGCGCCTGCGGGCGGAAATGCTCGCGACGACGAAGCAGGACCTCGCGGCCTTCGCGAAGCGGCTCGACGCGCTCGCCCAGGAGGCCGCCATCTGCGTCCTCGCCGGCCCGCAGCAGCTGGAGGCCTGCACGAACCGGCTTGACGCCGTCGAGTCGGTCGTCCAGTCCCGCGAATAGGGGGGGGGGCTCCGGGAGGGGCGCGCTTGTCGCGACCGTTCGGACGCCACGCGCCGAGGCGGCGCGGGTACATTGCGCGCCGGGCCGGCAGGTCGCAACAAGTTGCGACCCTCCCGCGCGCCGTCACCGCATGAAAAATGGTATACTGGTCCAGAACGAAACAAGAGGCCTGGTTCAACAACAGGCCATGTTCAACAGGCCAGTCCAACAAGAGGCCGGGTTCAACGAAAGGTGACAAGGGCATGATCCAGATCGGAAGACGGGAATTCCTGTGTACGGGGCTGGCGACGGCGTGCGTGCTGGGTGCGCGCCGGACGTGGGCCCAGGCGGCGGTGCCGCCCTCGAAGACCATCACGATGGCCATCCTCGGCGTGGGCGCGCGCGGGCGGCAGATGCTGCCCGTCTTCCTCAACCAGCCGGGCGTGCGGTTCCTCGCGGCGTGCGATGTGGTGCGGGCGCGGCGCGAGGAGGCGAAGGCGCAGATCGACGCCTACAACGGCAACACGGACTGCAGGATGTACGCGGACTGGCGCGAGCTGCTGGCGTGCCCCGACGTCGACGCGCTCTACATCGCGACCGGCGACCGCTGGCATGCGCGCCTCGCGATTGCCGCCATGCGCGCGGGCAAGGACGTCTACTGCGAGAAGCCGATCTCCCTCTCCATCGAGGAGGGCGAGGCCGTGATGCGCGCCTCGGAGCTCTACCGGCGCATCTACCAGGGCGGCGTGCAGCGGCGGAACGTGGGGAACTTCGTGACGGCGATGAAGCTCGCCGCGGGCGGGCGCCTCGGGCGCGTCCACACGGTCCACGCCGGCATGGCGCGGATGGGCGCGAGCGCGGTCAACCACTACCTGCCCGAGGAGCCCCTGCCGGACAGGAAGGACTTCGACTGGGACCTCTGGACGGGCCCCGCCCCCCTGCGCGCCTACAACTCGGCCTACGTCCTCAAGCACAGGTGGCATGACGAGTACGACTACCACGGCGACCTCAGCGAATGGGGCAGCCACACGATCGACCTCTGCCAGCTCGCGCTCGGCCGCGCGTTCACGGCGCCCACGAAGTACGTGCCCGTGTCCCCGAAGGAGGTGCATGCGTTCTACCCCGACGGCGTGAAGATGGTGCTGCGCGGCGAGGGCTTCCGGAACTCCTGCGCGATCCGCCTGGAGGGCGACGAGGGGTGGGTGGAGACGGACGACTCCGGCAGCGTCTACGTGTCGGACCCTCTGCTCCTCGAAGGGCACACGATCCGGCACGAGAGCTGGGCGCGCCCCGTGCAGCACCCCGCCGAGTTCATCGCCTGCGTGCGGTCCCGCCTCCGCGCGAGCGCGCCGGCGGATTCGCTCCACATGACGCACGTCGCCTGCCATGCCGCCTCGGTGGCGTACCACCTCGACCGCGCGCTGGAATTCGACCTCGCGTCGTGTACGTTCCCGCAGGACGCCGCCGCGACGAAGCTCCTGAAGCGGAGCAACCGCGCGCCGTGGACGCTGTGACGGGCTGGATGCCGGAACCGAAGGAAGGAAACGGAGAGTGGACATGAACGTGAAGAAGGCGATGTGCGCCTGGATGCTGGCGCTGGCGGGGATGCTGGTGGCGGCCGACCAGGACGCCGCGCTGCGCGCGGCGCAGCGGAAGGAACGGGGCGGGGAGGCCGCCGAGGCCGCAAAGGCGTTCCGGGACGTCTACGGGGACGCCCAGGCGCCGGCCCACCAGCGTCTGGCGGCGCTGTGCGGGCTGCTGCGCACGGACGCGGCGCGGCTCGCGGAGTGGAGCCGGACGGGGCTGGGGAACAAGGACGAGCTCTGGAGCGGCACGGTCGCCCAGGCGCTCGCGCTGCTGCCGCCGGACCGCATCGAGTCCGCGCGCGCCGCGTGGATGAAGCAGCTTCCGCCTGCGGCGCTCCTCAAGGTGATGCGCGCGGTCGTCCACGTGAAGAGCCCCGCCGCCAGAGCGTTCCTCGCGGACGCGCTGGCGAAGTGCTCCGACCCCGCCGTGCGCCGCTTCGCGCTGGAGGGGACGGGGCGCGTGGGCTCGGCGGACGACGTGCCGACGCTCCTCTCGTGGATGCACGGCGACGACGCGGAGGCCGCCGAGGCGGCCCGGCGCGGGCTCATCCAGCTGGGCGACGTGAAGGCGGACGCCGCGCTCGTCGGCAAGCTCAAGGGCTACGAGAAGGACCCGGCCTTCCTCGCGAAGCTGCTCGACGTGCTCGCCGTCCGCAACGCGCTCGGCCACGCGCCGGCGATCGTGCCGTTCCTCGCGCATGCGGACGAGGCGGTGCGCGTGCAGGCGTTCCGCCTCCTCGGCCAGCAGGGGCGCCACGCCGAACAGGCCGCCGTGCTCGCCGCCGCGATGAAGGCGGCGGACGGGAAGGAGCGCAGGGAGGCGCGCAAGGCCGTGGCGAAGATCGCGCGGCGCGCGGGCGGCGTGCAGTTCAAGGCGCGGCGCATCGGAAACTGCCGCACCGAGGCGTGCGGCGTGGCGGACTTCAACGGGGACGGCAGGCCGGACGTGGCGGCCGGGCCCTACCTCTACCTCGCGCCCGAGTTCCGTCCGCAGAAGATCCGCGAGGTGCAGACGAACGTGAAGGAGGACGGCAAGGGCTACGCCCACGACTTCATGAACCTGCCCCTCGACGTCGACGCCGACGGCCGGCTCGACATCGTGAGCGGCAACTGGTTCACGAAGGAGACGTGGTGGTTCAAGAACGTCCTGCCGCAGGCGGGCCTGTGGCCGACCCACGTGATCGAGCGGACGGGCAACATCGAGACGGGCCTCCTCGTGGACCTCGACGGCGACGGCAAGGCCACCGACTTCCTGCCCGACACGACGCACACGTGCCTCTACCAACTTGGGAAGGGCGGCGCGCTCGGCGGCTTCTTCGCCCGCGATGCGGTCTCGACCAACCGCTGCGACATGGGGCGCGGCTGCGGCGACCTCAACGGCGACGGCCGCAACGACGTCCTCACGCCGGACGCCTGGTACGGGCGCGGGGCGGACGGGACCTGGAAGCGCCACCCCTACGACATCGGCTTCTCGGACAGCGGGCGCGCGCTCGGGCACGCCTCCAACCTGATCGTCTTCGACGTCAACGGGGACGGCCTCAACGACGTGATCGTCAGCTCCGCCCACAAGTACGGCATCTTCTGGTACGAGCAGCTGAAGGAGCGGGACGCGCAGGGCGAGCTGCGGTTCCGCCGGCACGTGATCGACGACACCTGGAGCCAGGCGCACTACCTCGGCTGGGCGGACATCGACGGCGACGGCGTGCCGGAGCTCGTCACGGGCAAGCGCTTCATGGCGCACAACGGGGGCGACCCCGACGAGGACGGGCGGCTCGGCATCTACTACTACGACTTCACGCCGGGGCCCGATCCGCAGTTCAGGAAGTACGTGATCTCCTTCGACGCGGGAATCAGCGTGGGCTTGAACGTGGAATGCGTGGACCTCGACGGCGACGGCGACCTCGATCTCGTCACGACGGGCAAGTGGGGCGGCCCGGTGATCCTCGAAAACAAGTCCAAGTAGGAGGGACGCGGGATGGTCGGGTTCGTCGTGTCGGCCGCCGCCGGCTTCCTCTCGCTCTTTCAGGATTTCGAGATCCGTCCCCGCACGGGCGACTACTACCTCTCGACGTGCGTGCCCTACGCGGAGTCGTATGGGATGCGGTTCTTCGAGCTGGGGCGCGTCTGGGCGCCGACCGTCGTCGCGCCCGTCGTGCTGTGCCCGCTCGGGCTCGCCCTGTCGGCGGTGGACGCCTACGCGCTTTCGCCCGTCTGGGACACCCTCTGCCTCCCCTACGACGCGATGAAGCGCTTCGAGCGCGGGGCGGCGGATCGCGCGGACGGGGCGGATATGCTATACTACGCCCCCGTGGAAACCGTGGACAAGGAGCAGATGTGAGAACGGCTGAAATCGAGCGGAATACGCGGGAGACGAAGATCCGGCTGGCGCTGGACCTCGACGGCGAGGGGCGCGGCGAGATCGACACCGGCATCGGGTTCTTCAACCACATGCTGGAGCTTCTCAAGAAGCATGCGCTCATCGACCTCTCGGTGACGTGCAGGGGGGACCTCGACGTGGACTACCACCACACGGTGGAGGACGTGGGGCTCGTGTTCGGCCAGGCGCTCGACAGGGCGCTGGGCGAGCGGCGGGGGATCGCGCGCTACGGCTTCGCGCGCATCCCCATGGACGAGGCGCTGTGCGAGACCGCGATCGACCTCGGGGGGCGCCCGTTCCTCGTCTTCGCCACGCCGAAGAAGCACCTGATGGTGCGCGACTTCGAGGTGAAGCTGCTGGAGGAGTTCTTCCGCGCGGTGAGCGTGGAGGGGCGGCTCAACGTCCACGCGCACGAAGTCTACGGGGACGAGACGCACCACGTCTGCGAGGGCCTCTTCAAGAGCTTCGCCCGCGCGCTGCGCCAGGCCGCGGCGCCCGACCCGCGCGAGAAGGGCGTGCCGTCCTCGAAGGGCGTGATCTGACCGTCGCGCCTGACGCATTTTGCCCACCGGCGGCCCTTGACGCGGACCGTCGGCTTTGCTATATTACTCCCCGTTTTTCCGGCGGAGGAAAGGTCTTCCGGCGGGGCTTAAAGGAGTAAAAAGAAATGGCTATCAAGGTTGGTATCAACGGCTTCGGCCGCATCGGCCGCATGGTTTTCCGCGCGGCGGTTGAGAACTTCGCGAACGACATCGAGATCGTCGGCATCAACGACCTCCTCGACCCCGACTACCTCGCCTACATGCTGAAGTACGACTCCGTCCACGGCACGTTCAAGCACGACATCAAGGTCGAGGGCTCGACCATGACCGTCGACGGCAAGCAGATCCGCCTCACGGCCGAGAAGGACCCGACCCAGCTGAAGTGGAACGAGGTCGGCGCCGAAGTCGTCGTCGAGTCCACCGGCCTCTTCCTCACGGACGAGAAGGCGCGCATGCACATCACGGCGGGCGCCAAGAAGGTCATCATGTCGGCGCCGTCGAAGGACGCGACGCCGATGTTCGTCTACGGCGTCAACCACACGGCCTACGCCGGCCAGGACATCATCTCGAACGCCTCCTGCACGACGAACTGCCTCGCGCCGATCTCGAAGGTGCTCAACGACA
>CAVEVC010000055.1:0-9362 GCA_963618935.1 Clostridiales bacterium CCNA10
CCGATGGAGATCTGGTGCTGCGAGGCCCAGGAGCGCTACGTGCTCGCGCTGCGGCGCGACGCGCGCGCGGCCTTCGAGGCGCTGTGCGCGCGCGAGCGCTGCCCCGTCGCGTTCATCGGCGAGGCGACCGGCGACGGGCGCCTCGTCCTCGAAGACGCCTGCTTCCACGACAAGCCGATCGACATGGACATCAGGGTCCTGCTCGGCAAGCCCCCGCGCATGGTGCGCGACGTGGCGCGCGTCGCGACGCCCCGCGCGAGGCTGGACCTCAAGGAGGTGAAGCCGCAGGACGCCTTCTTCCGCCTCCTGCACCTGCCGACGGTCGCGGACAAGACGTTCCTCGTCACGATCGCCGACCGCTCCGTCACGGGCCTCGTCGCGCGCGACCAGATGGTGGGCCCCTACCAGCTGCCCGCTGCCGACTGCGCCGTCACCACGATGGGCTACAAGACGCTCCGCGGCCAGGCGATGGCGACCGGCGAGCGCACGCCCGCCGCGCTGCTCGACGGCCCCGCCTCCGCGCGCCTCGCGATCGCCGAGGCCCTGACGAACCTCGCGGCGGCCGGCTGCGGCACGATCAAGAACGTGCGCCTCTCCGCCAACTGGATGGCGCCGTGCGGCGAGCCCGGCGAGGACGCGAACCTCTACGACACCGTCCAGGAGGCCGGCCTCGCCTTCTGCCCCGCCCTCGGCATCTCGATCCCCGTGGGCAAGGACTCCTGCTCGATGCACACGACGTGGACCGACTCGAAGGGCGCCGCGCACCGCCAGGCGTCGCCGCTCTCGCTCGTCGTCTCCGCCTTCTCGCCCGTGGAGGACGTGACGGGGACGCTCACGCCGGACCTCAAGCCGGGCGCCTCGAAGCTCGTCTACGTCGACCTCGGCCACGGCGCGAACCGCCTCGGCGCCTCCTGCCTCGCGCAGGTCTACAACCAGCTCGGCGACGCGCCCGCCGACGCGGACGCGCCGAGCGTGAAGGCGTTCTTCAACGCGATGCAGAAGATCGTCGCCTCGCGCCTCGCCCTCGCCTACCACGACCGCAGCGACGGCGGCCTCGCCGTCACGCTCGCCGAGATGGCCGTCACGGGCGGGCGCGGCCTCGCCGCGGCGCTGCCGGACGGCGACGCGCTCGCGGCGCTCTTCAGCGAAGAGCCGGGCGCCGTCCTCCAGGTGGCCGACGGCAAACTCGCCGACGTCCTCGCCGTCTTCCGCGCGGCCGGCCTCGCCGCCGACGTCCACGTCATCGGCGCGCCGACCGACGACCGCGCGTTCACGCTCGCCGTGGGCTGCCGCCGCGCGCTCGCCACCACCGTCACGGAAATCCGCCGCGCCTGGAGCGCGACGACCTACCGCATGCAGGCGCGCCGCGACAATCCCGCCACCGCCCTGGAGGAATACGACAACGGCCTCGACGAGGCAGATCCCGGCCTCTCCTTCGCGCTCACCTACGACCCCGACGCGAAGCCCAGGGCCGCGCGCGGCAAGGCGAAGCCGCGCATCGCGGTCCTGCGCGAGCAGGGCGTCAACGGACACGTCGAGATGGCCGCGGCGTTCGCGCTCGCGGGCTTCGAGAGCGTCGACGTCCACATGACGGACCTCCTGGCGGGCCGCGCGGACCTCGCCGGCTTCCAGGGCCTCGTCGCGTGCGGCGGCTTCAGCTACGGCGACGTGCTCGGCGCGGGATCGGGCTGGGCGCGCTCGATCCTTTTCAACCGCAAGCTGAAGGCGATGTTCAAGGCGTTCTTCCACCGCAAGGACACCTTCTCGCTCGGCGTGTGCAACGGCTGCCAGATGCTCTCGCAGCTCAAGGACCTCATTCCGGGGGCGCAGGACTGGCCGCAGTTCAGGCGCAACGCGTCCGAGCAGTTCGAGGCGCGTTTCTGCACGCTCGAGGTGCTCGACTCGCCCTCGATCTTCTTCAGGGGCATGGCCGGGAGCCGCGTGCCGGTCGCCGTCGCGCACGGCGAGGGGCGCGTCGTCTTCCCCGAGGGCGCCCGCGCCGCGAAGGCGCAGGCGGCCCTCCGCTACGTGGACGGACGCGGCGCGGCGACCGAGCGCTACCCGTGGAACCCGAACGGATCGGCGGGCGGCCTCACGGCCTTCACGACGAAGGACGGGCGCGCCACGATCATGATGCCGCACCCGGAGCGCGGCTTCCGCGCCTGCCAGCTCTCGTATCGCGGCGGGCTCTTCAACGGCGAGGCGGGCCCGTGGATGCGGATGTTCCGCAACGCCTATGCGTTCGCGGCGGAGAACAGGTGATCCCATGGACGAGAAGCCGACATTCGAGGAGTCGCTCAAGAGGCTGGAGAAGCTGGTGGGCGAGATGGAGGGCGGCGCGCTGCCGCTCGGCGAAATGATGAAGCGCTTCGAGGAGGGGCGGAAGCTCGCCGCGTTCTGCACGGCCGAGCTGGAGGCCATCCGCCAGCGCGTGGAGAAGGTCGTCTCCGCCCCGGACGAGCCCCCCCGCGTCGAGCCGCTCGCGCTGTCCCGGTAGGACGAAGGATACCCCCGCCATGCTCTTTGCCCTTTCAAGCACGACCTGGGACGGCCTTTCGGACGGCGTGGCGATCCTCATCATCGCCGCCCTCCTCCTGATCGGCCTCTTCCTCGGCTACGCCCTGCGCGGCCTCGTGGGGCGCTGGCAGGCGGAGTCCATCGAGAAGCGCATGCGCCTGCGGGAGGAGGAGGCCGAGGCCGACATCAAGGCGCGCCTGAAGGAGGCGGACATCTCCGCGCGCGCGGCGGTGGTGAAGGCGAAGGAGGCGTTCGAGGCGTCCACGAAGAAGCGCCGCGCGGAGCTGCAGGCGGCGGACGAGCGGCAGACGCAGCGCGAGGCGAACCTCGACCGCAAGGCCGCCGCGCTCGACGCGCGCGAGGGGGCGGTCGCCGCGAAGGCCGAGGCGGCCGACGCCGCGGCGAAGACGGCCCAGGGGCTGAACAGCGCGGCGGAGGCGCGCCTCCAGTCGCTCGCGAAGATGACGCACGCCGAGGCCCGCAAGGAGGTGCTCGTGCGGGCGAACGCCGAGCTGCGCGCCGACGCCGCGATCCTCAGCCGCCGCATCCAGGAGGCCGCGCGCGAGCAGGGCGAGACCCTGGCCGCGCGCATCGTCGCGGACGCGGTGCAGCGCTGCGCCGTCTCCCACGTGGAGGCGCTGGCGACGACCACGGTGGCCCTGCCCAACGCCGAGATGAAGGGCCGCATCGTGGGGCGCGACGGGCGCAACGTGCGGGCCTTCGAGTCCGCCACCGGCGTGCAGCTGCTGCTGGACGACGTGCCGGACGCGGTGGTGCTGTCGGCGTTCGACCCCCTCCGCCGCGAAGTCGCGCGCCGCGCGCTCGCCGCGCTCGTCGCCGACGGCCGCATCCACCCCGCCTCCATCGAGGCCGCCGTCGCCGCCGCGCAGGCCTCCCTCGAGCAGACGTGCGAGGAGAAGGGCGCCGAGGCGGCCGCCGAGGCCGGCGTGCCCGGCCTCCCCGCCGAGACGCTGCGCCTCATGGGCGCGCTCAACTTCCGCCTCTCCCTCTCGCAGAACGTGCTGCGGCATTCCGTGGAGGTGGCGCTGCTCGCCGGCGCGATGGCCGCCGAGATGAAGCTCGACGGCGCGCGCGCGCGGCGGGCCGGCTTCCTGCACGACATCGGCAAGGCCCTCACGGCGGAGAAGCGCGGCGCGCACGCGGCCCTCGGCGCCGAGTTCCTGCTCGCGCACGGCGAGGACCCGAAGGTGTGCGCGGCCGTGGCGGCGCACCACGCCGACCCCGGGACGGACGGCGGCGTGTACGGCGTCCTCTGCGCGGCGGCGGACGCGATTTCCTCCGTGCGGCCGGGCGCGCGCCAGGCGGACGTGGGCGACTACATCCAGCGCCTGGAGGACCTGGAGGCGATCGCGAAGGCGCACGCGGGCGTCCAGCACGTCTACGCCGTGCAGGCGGGGCGCGACCTGCGCGTCGTCGTCGATCCGTCCGTGGTCGGCGACTCGGCCGCCTCCGAGCTCGCGGGCGAGATCTGCCGCGACATCTCCGCGCAGCTGAAGTTCCCCGGCATGATCCGCGTGACCGTCGTGCGCGAACTGCGCTGCGTCGAATACGCGAAGTGAGGAGATGGAGGGATGGTGAAAGGCTTAAATGGTGAAATGGTTGAGCGGGAGGGACGCGCTTGTCGCGTCCGGGCCTTGCTGTCTCGATTAAATGGTGCTTGAAGAGAGGAGAAGCTGCATGAAGAAGGTCATGAAGAAGTCCGTGTTCCTGTTCTGCCTCGCGGCGGGCGGGCTGTGCGCGGCGGAGAAGGCCGCCGCGAAGTCCGAGCTGGTCGCGACGGTGGAGCTGGCGCCCTTTGGCGACATCTCGAAGAAGTGCGTCGGCCTGGGGACGATGGTCAACAACCCCGTCCTCCCCGCGCTCCTGATCGGCGCGGGGCAGGAACGCCTCGCCAAGGCATACGGGCGCTTCCGGAACGACGCGCCGATCTACGGGTTCGTCTATGCGGCGCGCGCGACGAACGCCGTCGCCACCGTCGTCGTCTATCCAAGCGCGGACGGCCCGGCGAAGATGCTGCTGGACCATCCCGGCGCGACGAAGGACGCCGACGGGACGCTCCGCCTCCCTGCGGACGGGCCGCATCTGTTCGCGCGCGCGGTGGCGTTCACCGAGGACCGGCTCTTCTGCGCGATCGCGCCGACCTCGGCGATGGCCCGGCGCGCGCTGGGGGACTTCGCCGCCCGCGGCGCCGCCCGCCCGGCGGCCGCCCGCCCGCTCGTGCGCGTCGACTTCACGGCCGCGGGGCTGGCGCGGGCGTGCGGCCCGGCGACGCCCTTTGCGGGCGCGACGGCCACGCTGGACCTGACGGACAAGGGCCTGGACCTCGAAGGGCGCCTCGCGCCGCGCCCCGGCGCGCCCGCGCTCGTCGGCGCGGGCACGGCGCTGCCCGCCGGGGCGCTCGACCGCCTCCCCGCCGGCGCGCCGCTCTTCGCGGCGATGGCGGCGCGCCTGGCGTGCGGCACGTCGTCGGAGGCCGCGTTCCGCAAGAAGCTGGCCGAGGCCGAGGCGGAGGTGCGCACGAACCTCGCCGCGCGCGTGCTGAAGGACAAGAAGGCGCAGCCCTACGCGCCGCTCGTCCAGGAGGTGGCGGAGGCGCTGGCGGCCCTGCTGCGGGAGGGGGCGGTCTACCCGTCGCCGGCGGACTGGTCGGGGAGCGCGCTCGCGTTCGACGCCCAGCTGCGCCCCGCCGTCGTCTCGTCCGGCGATTCGGCGAAGGCGCGCGAGGCGGTCGCGGCGGCGATGGCCTTCGGCGACCGCCTGATCCGGGCGCTCGCGAAGCAGTGGCCGGACCGGAAGGCCCTCGTGCGGACGGACACGGGCTTCGTCGTCGACTGGGCGGAGGCCATCGACATCGGCGCGGCCGTCTCGGGCCTGGCGGACGACAAGGAGACGAAGAAGGCGCTGGCGACGGCCAAGAAGACCGTGGCGGCCGTCCTCGGCGACACGAAGACGGCGCTCGCCTACGCGGTCGCCGGCACGCAGCTGGAGTCGCGCCTGGCCGCGCCCGGCTTCACGCCGCCGCTGGGGACGCCGACGGGCGAGGCGCGCATGGCGGCGGTCCTCCCCGAGACGGCGGCGGCGCGTCCCGGCGCGGTGTTCTACTGCTCCCTCTACGGCCTTGTGCGCGAGGCCGTGCTGCCGATCATGGCGCGCGTCGCCTCCGAGAAGGACGCGAAGCAGTACGCGGCGATGGTCGCGGCGATGCCGCCCGCGGCGCCGAACGGCGCCGTCGCGTGCGCCGTCTGGGCCGGGAAGGACGGCGTCTGCCGGGGGCTTCTGCGCATCACGGCGGACGAGCTGAAGAACTTCGGCGCCGCGTTCAATGCGTTCACGGCGGCGTCCCTGTCGTCCGCGCTCGATGCGGACGACGACGAGGAGGACGACGAATAGGGAGAGCCTTCGTGGGCGTGCGCACGATCTTTGTCTGCGGGCACCGCAACCCGGACTGCGATTCGGTCATGAGCGCCTACGCGCTCGCCGACCTGCGCCGCCATACGGGGCTGGCCAACGTCGAGCCGCTGTGCGCGGGGCGTCTGCCGGACCGCGCGAAGTGGGTGTTCGACCACTTCGGCCTCGTGCCGCCCGCCGCGCGCGGCGACGTCTACGTGCGCGTGCGCGACCTGATCGCACCGGACGTGCCGATCATCCCGGCGGCGATGCCGCTCATCGACGCGCTCCGCACGCTGGAGGCGTCCGGCGAGTCCTCCCTGCCCGTCGCGGGCGCGGACGGCCGCTTCCGGGGGATGCTCTCGCCCGCGAAGCTCCTGTCGCTCTTCATCGCGAAGGACGACCTTTCGCGTCCGACGGGCGAGGCCCCGCTCCACGCCTGCGCGCAGGTGCTCACGGCGACGGACCGCGTCCACGACGTGAAGCCCGCCGCGATCCGCAACGCCCACAACCACTTCCCCGTCGTGGACGAGGAGGGGCGTCTGCTCGGCACCGTGCTGAAGCGCGCGTTCGCCGAGATCCCGCCGTTCCGCATGATCCTCGTCGACCACAACGAGACGGCGCAGGGCATTCCGGGCCTGGAGGAGATTCCCGTCATCGAGGTCGTCGACCACCACCGCATCTCGTTCACCTCCACGCCCGAGCCGATCAAGTACACGGCGGACGCCGTGGGGTCCACGTGTACGCTCGTCGCGCGGATGTTCCGGGGCGCGGGGCTGCGCCCCTCGAAGGAGGTCGCGGGCGTGCTGCTCGCGGGCATCGTCGCGGATACGCTCCTCTTCCAGTCCCCCACGACGGCCGGGGAGGACCACGCATGCGCGGCGTGGCTGGAGAAGATCTGCGGCCTGCCGGCGCAGGCGCTGATGGACGGCATGATGTCCGTCGCCTCCGCGCTCAATTCGATGACGCCGGAGAAGGCGGTCGACTCGGACCGCAAGGCATACGCGGAAAGCGGCTGGTCGTTCTCGCTCGCGCAGCTGGAGGAATCCAACCTCGCCCTCTTCCACAACCAGCGCGACGCATTGGACGCGGAGCTTGCGCGCGTGCTCGGCCAGGAGAAGCTGGACTTCGTGGCGCTCCTCGTGACGGACCCCGTGCGCGGCAATTCCGAACTCCTCTTCCGCGGCGCGGAGGTGGTGCGGCGCGCGCTCCCCTGGCGCACGGACGCGGACGGGATCTTCCTGCTGCCGGGCGTCCTCTCGCGCAAGAAGCAGCTTCTGCCCGCCATCCTCTCCACGCTCGCAACGCTCTAGCCGCAGCCCGCCTCTACACGCCTCCCGATTTGTGGTATACTGGTAAGTCTTGAACAGCCGTTCTTCTGCCGCCTTCTTCATCCATGCGGCTTCGAGACGGCCCCGCCACCTATCCCGGAAGGACAATCCATGAAGCTTACGAACGATCAACTGAAATGCGCGGCCAACACGATCCGCTGCCTCGCGGCGGACATGGTGGAGCAGGCGAAGAGCGGCCACCCCGGCGTGGCGCTCGGCCTGGCGGACGTCGCGGCGTCCCTCTGGCTCAAGTTCCTCGACTTCGACCCCAAGGACGTCGCCTGGCCCGACCGCGACCGCCTCGTCTTCTCGGGCGGGCACGGCTCGTCGCTCGTCTACTCCCTCCTCCACCTCGCCGGCGCGGGCGGCCTGAAGCTCGACGAGCTCAAGGCCTTCCGCCAGTTCGGCTCCCGCTGCGCGGGCCACCCCGAACGCGGCGTGCTGCCCGGCGTGGAGGTGACGACGGGCCCCCTCGGCCAGGGCATCGCAATGGCCGTGGGCATGGCCATCGCCGAGCGCATGGACGCCGCCCGCTGGAACACGGACCCCGAGGCGCCCGTCGTGGACCACCGCACGTGGGTCTTCTGCGGCGACGGCGACCTGGAGGAGGGCATCTCCCACGAGGCCTGCTCGCTCGCGGGCGCGCTCAAGCTCGACCGCCTCTGCCTCGTCTACGACTCGAACAACATCACGATCGAGGGCGCGGCCGACCTCGCGCTCGCGGACGACACGCGCCGCCGCTTCGAGGCATACGGCTGGAAGGTGATCGACTGCGACGGACACGACTTCGACGCCATCGACCGCGCCTTCCGCAAGGCGCTCAAGGTCGTCGGCCAGCCCACGCTCGTCATCGCGAAGACGCACATCGGCATGGGCTGCCCCACGAAGCAGGACACGAGCGGCGTCCACGGCGCGCCCCTCGGCGCGGAGGAGCTGGCCGGGCTCAAGCGGAACCTCGGCTTCGACCCGGAAAAGTCCTTTGACGTGCCCGGCGACGTCTACGACTGGTTCGAGGAGCGCGGCGCGGCGTGCCACCGCATGAACCTGCGCTGGAAGAAGGCGCTCCGCGGCTGGACGGCCGCGCACCCCGACCTCGCCGCCGCGCGCGAGACGGCCCTGCACGGCTACCTGCCGCCGCGGCTGGAGGAGAAGCTGCCGGCCTTCGACCCCGCCAAGCCCCTCGCCACGCGCAACGCCTGCGGCACGGTGATGAGCGCCCTCGCCGCCGAGGTGCCGTTCCTCGTGGGCGGGTCCGCCGACCTCGAGCCCTCGAACAAGACGAACCTCAAGCCGTTCGGCTGGAACTCCGCCACGGACTTCTCCGGGCGCAACTTCCACTGGGGCATCCGCGAACTCGGCATGAGCGCGGCCGTGAACGGCATCGTCGCCCACGGCGGCTACCGCGCGTTCGGCGCGACCTTCGCCGTGTTCAGCGACTACTGCAAGCCGGCGATGCGCCTCGCGGCCCTGATGGGCCTGCCGTCGATGTGGGTGTTCTCGCACGACTCCTTCTACGTGGGCGAGGACGGCCCGACGCACGAGCCCGTCGAGCAGCTCGCGATGCTGCGCACGACGCCGAACCTGTGTACCTTCCGCCCCGCCGACGCGAACGAGACGGCCGCGTGCTGGCTCGCGATGCTGCAGCGCAAGGACGGCCCGTCGTGCATCCTCACGAGCCGCCAGAACCTGCCCGTCCTGGAGGGCGTCACGCCCGAGAAGGTCGCGAAGGGCGCCTACGTGATCTGGGAGGCCGGCCCGATGCCCGACGTCCTGTTCATCGCGACGGGCAGCGAGGTGTCTCTCTGCATCGAGGCCGCCAAGCGCCTCGCCGGGACGGGGCGCAGCGCGCGCGTCGTCTCGATGCCGTGCCGCGAGCTGTTCGAGCGCCAGCCGCTCGCCTACCGCGAGAGCATCGTGCCCGGCACCTGCGCGAAGCGCGTGGTCGTGGAGGCCGGCGTGAAGTTCGGCTGGGAACGCTACGCCGTCAATTCCGCGACGACGCGCTACGTCACGCTCGACGCCTTCGGCGCGTCGGCCCCCTACAAGGTCCTCGCCGAACAGTTCGGCTTCACCGTCGACAACGTCTACGCGCAGGCGCGGGAGATG
>CAVEVC010000056.1:0-19681 GCA_963618935.1 Clostridiales bacterium CCNA10
AGGTTGAACGGCTTGGGCTCGGTGAGCTCGCCGCCGCAGTAGGGGCAGAAGAACGCCGCGCCCGCGGCCTTGGGCTGGGGCTTCTTCTTCTGGTCGGCGTAGATGTCCTTCACCTGGTCGGCGCGCATGAGCTTCTTGCAGTCCTTGCACATCGTCATCGGGTCGGCGAACGTGTCGAGGTGGCCCGACGCCTTCCAGATCTTCGGGTGCATGATGATCGTCGCGTCGAGGCCGGCGACGTCGCTGCGGCCGCGCACGGTGAACTGCCACCAGGCCTGCTTCACGTTCTGCTTGAGCTCGCAGCCGAGGGGGCCGTAGTCCCAGAACCCCGGCATGCCGCCGTAGATCTCGGAGGAGTGGTAGATGAACCCGCGCCGCTTGCACAGCGCGGCAAGCGGGTCGAGGGTGGACTTGTTCTCTTCTGCCATGTCTTCGTTTCCTTTCGTGCGGAAACGGCTGACCTGCCGCCCCGCGTAGCCGGACATTATACCATACGCCCCCTGCGTCCGGCGGACGCAAAAAAAGCGGGGGACCTTTTGAGGGATCCCCCGCCGGGTCTTTCTTCAACCCCAACCAGGAAATGCCGCCGGCGGTCAGAACGACGCGGTGAGGGCGAGGCCGCCCACGAAGTGGTAGCTCGTGTCGTCGCGGCCGGTCGCCTCGTAGGCCCGCGCCGCCTCGCGGAGCGTGCTGTCGAAGACGTAGTCGTAGTAGGCGACGTAGCCCGAGAGCGCGAAGCCGGCGCCGATGTTCCACGTGAGCTCGCCCTTGACGCAGAGGTCCATCAGGCCGCCGTGGTCGTCGGCAAGGCCGTAGCCGCGCGTGCGCTGCGTGTTGCCGACGCCCTGCGCGACGGACGGGCGGAACGCGAGCACCGGGTCGTCGTCCTCGCCCTCGCCGTCGACGAGCGAGAAGGTGTGGCCGAGCTCGAGGTTCACGTAGGTGCCGTTGTCGCGGTCGATGTCGCGCTCGAAGGCGAGGGTCGGCTCGACCCACAGGTCCGGCAGCGCGATCTCGAACGTCACGAACTGCGTGTCCTCGCCCGCCTCGCCCATCGACCGGGGATGGTACTCGTAGCCGTAGCCGAGCGAGAGCTCGACCGTGGTGGGCAGGAACGCATAGTCGTCCGGGCTGAACGCATGGCCGAGCGAGACGCCGGGGTCGAGCTCGAAGTAGCGGCCGCCGCGGTTCGAGTAGCCGGCCTTGCGGCCGTAGCTCGTCGTGTCGAAGAGGGCCGCGACCTCGAACGTCACCCAGTCGAAGAACGTCACGGCCGCCGAGGGCGTGAGGATCGGGTCCTTGTTGTCCACGAGGCCGTAGCTCATGAACTTCGAGTCGAACGCGAGGCCGACTTCCACGGACATGATCGGCTGCTCGCCGAAGGAGATGCCCTCTCCGGGGGCCCACGCGAGGCCCTCGGGCGTCTCCGCCGCTTCCGTCTTCGTCTCTTCGGCCAGAACACCGCCGCAGAGCGCGGCTGCACAGGCCAACATCTTCATGTGCTTTGAGTTCATCTTTTCTTCTTTCCCTTCTTTTCTTTCATTTGCCGCAGTGGCAAGATCCTTTGCATCCTTCGCATCCGCACGCGCAGCCGCCCTTCCGCCTGAGGTTCCGGCGGACGGCCAGCCCCGCGAGGGCGAGGACGGCCACGACGACGACGGCGGATGCGAGGTTCATGTCAGTTTTCTCCTTGGCTTCTGCCGAGAGCCCGATGCCGGGCTCAGACGGGTTCCTTCTTCGCCGGGCGGAAGATCATCCAGAGGACGAAGAGGTCCACGAGGACCGTGATCGCCGTCCACGCGCCCCACGCCCCCGTCACGACCAGCGCGCCGACCTGGAAGGCGTTGAGCGCGAGCAGGTACCCGACGAACAGCTGGAAGGCGACCGCGAACCAGCCCCACTTCTGGGAGCCCATCTCCTTGAAGGTGTTCACGATCGCGACCGCGCACGGCGGCACGAAGAGGTTGAACAGCAGGAAGGAGAGCGCGCTGAGCTTGTAGAGGCGCACGTCCGGGACGAAGCCCTTGAAGAGCTGGACCACGTTCGCCGCCGCGCTGCCGTCGCCGCCCGCGACCATCGCGAGCGTCGCGGTGGCCTGCTCCTTCGCGATCTCGGCCGAGATCGTCGCCATCGCGCCCTGCCAGTTGCCGAAGCCGAGCGGGGCGAAGAACCACGCGACCCAGCCGCCGATCGAGGCGAGGATGGACTTGTCGAGGTCGTCGCCGACCACGTTGAAGCCCCAGTCGAAGGTCATCATCAGCGTCAGCGCCACGCAGGCGGGGAAGATCACCATGCCGGCCTTCCAGGCATACGCCTTCACGCGCTCCCACGTGTGGATCACGATGCCCTTGAACGTCGGCAGGTGGTAGGCCGGCAGCTCCATCACGAACGGCGCCGCCTCGCCCGCGAAGAGCCGCGTCTTCTTGAGGGCGATGCCGCCGAGGACGATGATCGCGATGCCCGTGAGGTCCATCGCCGCCGCCACCCACCAGTAGTCGCGGAAGAAGCACGCGGTGAACATCGTGATGATCACGGTCTTCGCGCCGCAGGGCATGAAGGTGGCGAGGATGATCGTCATGCGCTGGTCGCGCACGTTCTCGATCGTGCGCGCCGCCATGACGGCCGGCACGCCGCATCCCTTGCCGACGAGCATCGGGATGAAGCTCTTGCCGCTGAGGCCGAAGCCGCGGAAGAGGCGGTCCATGATGAACGCGACGCGCGCCATGTAGCCGCAGTCCTCCAGGAACGCGAGGAACAGGAAGACGATCGCGATCACGGGCACGAAGCCGAGCACCGTGCAGACGCCGCCGACGATTCCGTCGTTGACGAGCGCGTAGGCCAGCGAACCCTCCTCGACGCCGAACTTCCCGCAGAGCTCGCCGCAGAGCGCCGCGACGCCGGGCACCCACACGCCGAACTCGCCGGGCTCCGGCTCGCGGACGCCGGCGCTGGCCTTGTAGAGCGCTTCGTCGCACGTCCACTTGAGCGCGTCGCCGTCGTCTTCGTCCTCGACGGACATCCTGCCGTTCTCGATGGCGACCTTGCCCGTGCGGATCTCGCCGGTCTCCTCGTCCTCCAGCCACACCTCGGCCTTGACCGTCTTCGCGAGGCCTTCGTCGAGGATCTCGAACGCCGCCGGCTCGAACGCCTCGCCGTCCGCCCCGGGCTTGAATTCCTTTTCGGCCTTCTCGTTGAACGCCGCGAGGTCCTTCTCGTAGGCGCCCTCGCCCTTCTTGGCGTCGTAGGCGGCCGTGTAGGCGGCCTGCCACTTCTCGACGTTCGCGCCGTAAGGCTCGAAGGCGCCGGCGGCCTCCTCGTAGTCCATGCCGTCGTACCAGAGCTTCTCCTTCGCGTCCGCCGGCGTCTTGGCCTTGTGCTGGGTGCCCCAGAGGTGCCAGCCGTCGCCGAGGAAGCCGTCGTTGGCCCAGTCGGTGAAGTAGGTGCCGGGTCCGCCGCCCGCGACGGCGAGCCAGTACATGGCGAGCAGGGAGAGGCAGAAGACCGGGATGGCGAGGATGCGGTTCGTGACGAAGCGGTCGATCTTGTCCGAAAGCGACGCGCCCTTCACGCGCTTCGCGTTCTTGACGACGCACTCGGCGACGAGCTTCTGGATGAAGGCGTAGCGCTGGGCGGTGATGATCGACTCCGCGTCGTCGTCCAGCTCGGCCTCGCAGTCCCTGATGTGGCCCTCCACGTGCGCGAGCACGTCGGCGGGGATGCCCATCTTCGCGATGGCGTCCGCATCGCGCTCGAAGACCTTGATCGCGCACCAGCGGAGGGAGGCGGCGGGCGCCCTGCCCTGGATCGACTCCTCGATGTGCGCGATCGCGTGCTCGACGGACCCCGTGAACACGTGCGGCACCTCGCCCTTGCGCCCGTCCTGCGCGTAGCGGAGCGCGAGCTCGGCGGCCTCGCGGCACCCCCTGCCCTTCTGCGCGCTGATGCCCACGACCTTGCAGTTGAGGCGCTGCTCGAGCTTCGCGAAGTCGATCCTGTCGCCCGCGCGCTCCACGAGGTCCATCATGTTGACGGCCACCACCATCGGCACGCCGATCTCGGCGAGCTGCGTGGTGAGGTAGAGGTTGCGCTCGATGTTCATGCCGTCCACGATGTTCAGGATCGCGGCCGGCTTCTCGTTCACGAGGAAGTTGCGCGAGACCTTCTCCTCCAGCGAGTAGGGGGAGAGCGAGTAGATGCCCGGCAGGTCCTGCACGACGACGTCCCGATGCCCCTTGAGCCCGCCGTTCTTCTCCTCCACCGTCACGCCCGGCCAGTTCCCGACGTACTGGTTGGACCCCGTCAGCTCGTTGAAGAGCGTGGTCTTGCCGCAGTTCGGGTTGCCCGCAAGCGCGATCTTCGTCTTTTCGTTGGTTGCCATGATAAGCCCTGACTAATCTTGTTGAAAATGACTAATCTTGTTAGTTTCTACTAACTTGCGCGCCAAAAAAATTTCAGCCCACCTCGATCGTCGCGGCCTCGTCCTTCCGGATGGAGAGCTCGTAGCCGCGCACGGTCAGCTCGATGGGGTCCCCCGCCGGCGCGACCTTGCGCACGGCCACCTCCGTCCCCTTCACGAGGCCCATATCCAGAATGCGGCGGCGCACCGCGCCCACGCCGTGGAGGCGCACGATCTTCGCGCGCTCCCCGATTTTGACGTCCTTGAGCGTCTTCATGAACTCTCCTTCCTTCGTTAGACCAGAATCTTCTGCGCGAGCTCGCGGTTCAGCGCCACGCGCGTCTCGTGGACGCCGATGATCAGGCTGCCGGCCATCTCGGCGACCACCGTCACCTCCGCGCCCTCGACAAAGCCCATGTCGCCCAGGTGGCGGCGCACGGATGCGCTGCCGCCCACGGCCTTGATGCGGAGCTTTGCTCCGACGCCCATCATTGAAAGAGGCATTTCCGACTCCTGTACTCGTCCATTGGCATTCGACAGTTTGGCAAGACGGGGCAAAGTTTACCAAACCTAACTTTCGGGCGCAAGGGCAAAGTTAGAAAATATTAACTTCCCGCGCCGCTCCCCCGTTGCGCCGGCGCGTGCCGAGCCCGTCAGGACGATGCGGGGCGCAGGTCGACGATGCGCAGCTCGAGGTGCGGCTGGTCGCCGCCGAAGCCGGACGTCGTGAGCGTGAAGAGGACGTCGCAGGGGTTCGCGGCATGGCTGCGAAGGCCCTCGGCCCGTTCGCCGTGTCCCCACCAGACGGCGCGCGGCACGTCGCGGTTCACGAACAGAAGCGACAGATGCCTCCCCTCCGCCCCCATCGCCTTGACCTCCCGCAGGGCAACGCCGCGCAGGCCGAAGACGGGCTCGGGGTTCCCTTCGCCGAAGGGCTCCAGCCGCCGGATGTCGGCATGGAGCGCAGGCGTGAGGTCCTCCGGCTCCACCCAGACGTCGCAGGCGGGGGCGTCCGCATCCGGCGCACGTCCCCCCCTCTGCTTCGCGCACGCCGCCGTGAACGCGGCCTGGAACGCCTCGAACGCCCCCGGCTTGACGGTGAAGCCGCCGGCGGCGGCGTGGCCGCCGAAGCGGACAAGATGTTCCGCCGCGGCCGCGAGCGCGTCGTGGACGTTGTAGCCGTCCGGCGCGCGCGCGCTTCCCGTCGCGCCCACCGCCACGGCGGCCGGCACGTGGTAGTGGTCCAGCAGGCGCGAGGCGACGATGCCCGCCACGCCGAGATGCCAGCCCTGCTTCCGTTCCGCTTCCGCCGCGTCCCAGGCGACGACGGCCTGCAGGTCCGCCCCGCACGCGCCGCTCGCCTTGGAGGCCGCCTCGATCTGCGCGCAGGCCTCCTCGAACATCGTCTGCTCGAAGCCGCGCCGCATCCCGTTGAACCCGTCGATGCGGGAGGCCAGGAGGCGCGCCGCCTCGCGGTCGCCGTCCGTGCAGACGAGCAGGTCAAAGGCGGCGCGGGCCGTGTCCATGCGCCCGGCGGCGTTGATGCGCGGCGCGAGCAGGAAGCCGTAGTCGCGCGCCGTGAGCGCCGCCGCGCTGCGGGCCGCCTTGTCGCGCAGTTCGCGGAGGCCGCACGGCGCGCAGCGGTCGAAGTAGGCGAGGGACTGCGCGACGAGAATGCGGTTCTGTTCCTGCAGCGGCACGAGGTCCGCCACGGTCGCGAGCCCCGCCAGGACGAGGAGCGGGCCGCCGAACTTCTTGTCCCCCGCGTAAAGCCCCTCCTCCTTCGCGGCCTGCGCGAGCGCCGAGGCGAGGAAGAACGCGACGCCCGCGCCGCAGAGGTCCGCGCAGCCAGGAGACGTCTGGACGCGCGGGTTGACGAGCGCGTCGGCCTCCGGCAGCGTCTCGCCGGGCAGATGGTGGTCGGTCACGACAACCCGGATGCCCTGCGCCTTGAGCGCCGCGACCTCGTTCGGCGACGAAATGCCGTTGTCCACCGTGACGACAAGCGCAACGCCCTCCTGTTCCCGCAGCAGGCGCGTCAGGGAGGCGGCGGTCATCCCGTAGCCTTCGTTGAAGCGGTGGGGGATGAACGCCTCGGCGTTGCCGCCCAGGCGGCGGAGCGCCGTGACGAGGATCGCGGACGCGCACACGCCGTCCGCATCGTAGTCGCCGAAGACGACGATCTTCCGCTTCGCGCGCAGAAACGGCAGGACGACCCGCACGGCATCCGCGATGCCGGGCAGGTCATTGGGACGCGCCAACCGGGCCAGGGACGGGTCCAGGAACGCCTCCCGCCCCTCCTCCGCCACGCCCCGGGACGCCAGCAGGCGCGCGAGGATGCGTTCCCGCCGTGTATCCGAATTCCCCATTTTACGGACGCGGGCGGCCTAGTCGGTGAGCTTGTCCTGCGTGCTCAGCACGCACTTGACCTCGGCCTCGGCGGCGAGCTCGTCGCCGACGTATCCCTTGAGGGCGAAGATGCCGAGCCGGCTCATCAGGCGCAGGTTCGTCGCGACGGTCACGAGCGTGTCGCCCGGGCGCACGGGGCGGCGGAAGCGCACCTTGTCGATGCCTCCCAGGATGAAGGCCGCCTTCCCCTCCGGCAGCACGCCGCGCGCGACGACCGCCGCGCCCGCCACCTGGCACATCGCCTCGACGAGCACGACGCCCGGCACGATGGGGAAGAACGGGAAGTGGCCGCGGAAGAAGTCGTTCTTCTCCTTCGTGAACGTGTAGGCGCCGAGCGCGCCCGTCTCGTCGGCGGAGATGAGCTCGTCGACGAAGAGGAACGGGTCGCGGTGCGGCAGCAGGCCGATGCCGGGGAGATGGTACTCCTGCTTGAACTTCGGAAAGTCCATGCTGCCTCCTTTTAGCGCTTCCTGAAGACCAGGACCCCGTTGTGGCCGCCGAAGCCGAGCGAGGTGGAGACGGCGACGCGGATGTCCTTCGCCACGCCCGCGTTGGGGGTGTAGTCGAGGTCGCATTCGGGGTCGGGGTTCTCGTAGTTGATGGTGGGCGGCACAAAGGCGTCCGCGATCGCGAGCGCGCAGAACGCGGCCTCGAGGGCGCCGGTCGCGCCGAGCAGGTGGCCGGTCATCGACTTCGTGGAGGAGATCTTGATCCTGCGGGCCTGCTCGTCGCCGAAGACCTCCTTGAACGCCTTCGTCTCCATCACGTCGTTCAGGCTGGTGGAGGTGCCGTGCGCGTTGATGTAGTCCACCGTGGAGAGGTCGTCCACCGCCGCGTCCTTCAGCGCGAGGCGGATCGCCTTCACGGCGCCCGCGCCGGAGGGGTCGGGGGCCGTGATGTGGTAGGCGTCTGAGGTGGCGCCGTAGCCGGCGAGCTCGCAGTAGGCGCGCGCGCCGCGCGCCTGCGCGTGCTCCTCGCTTTCGAGGATGAGGACGGCCGCGCCCTCGCCCATCACGAAGCCGCAGCGGTCGGCGTTGAACGGGCGGGAGGCCTTTTCGGGGCGGTCGTTGAACTGCGTGGCGAGGGCCTTCATCTTCATGAACCCGCCCACGGCGAACTCGGCGATCGTCGCCTCCGTGCCGCCCGCAATCACCACGTCGGCGCGCCCGGCGCGGATCATGTCGAGCGACACGCCCAGCGCGTCCGTGGAGGAGGCGCAGGCGGTGACGACGACCTGGGCGGGGCCCTTCGCGCCGAGCGTCATCGAGACGTTGCCGGCGGCCTCGTTCGCGATCAGCTCGGGGATGGCGAGGGGGGAGAGGCGGTCCGGCCCGCGCTCGATGAGCGTCCGCCAGGCCTGGTCGTTCGTCTCCATGCCGCCGATGCCGTTGCCGAGGACGGTCGCGACGCGGTCCATGTCGGGCTTCGCCTCTTCGGCGTAGCCGGCGTCCTTCCACGCCTCGACGGCGGCGGCGACGGCGTACTTCGAAAAGAGGTCCATGTGGCGCGCGGCCTTGCGGTCCACGTAGCCCGTCTCGTCCAGGTAGGCGTCGAAGCCCTTCACTTCGCCCGCGACCTGGCAGGTGCAGCGCGAGGGGTCGAACCGCGTGATGCGCGTGATGCCGCACGCGCCGGCCTTGACGTTGGCCCACGTGGCGCCCTTGCCGTTCCCGCAGGGCGTGACCATTCCAATTCCAGTGATGACGACTTTCTTCATGTTCTTCTCCTTGTTAAGCTCCCGTTCCGGGCCGCGCTCACAGGTACGGCCACTGCATGTAGGTGCCGGCGTAGGTGAGGCCCGCGCCGAACCCGCACAGGACGATCTTCATGCCGTCCGTAAGCCCGCCCGTCCGCACGGCCTCGTCGAGCGCAAGCGGGATCGAGGCCGCGGAGGTGTTGCCCGTGTTCTCCAGGTTGAGGTAGAACTTCTCCAGCGGCAGCTTCATGCGGCGCGCCACGGCCTCGATGATGCGCCCGTTCGCCTGGTGGGCGAAGACGCGGTCGAGGCGGTCGGGCGTGGTGCCGAGCTTCGCGCAGAGCTGGTTCGTGACCTTCGCGAGCGAGCGGACCGCGAAGGCGAAGACGTCGTGGCCCTGCAGCTCCAGGTACGGGATCTGCACCATGCCGGGGGCCGCGCGGCGGCGCGTGCCGCCCTCGCGCGAGATGAAGCGCGCGCCGTTGCCGTCCGACCACAGGACCGAATGCGCCTCCGGGCCTTCCTCGCCGGGCACGTCGCCCAGCACCACGGCGCCCGCGCCGTCGCCGAAGAGGATGCAGCTCGACCGGTCGCGCCAGTCCACCACGCGCGAGAGCGTCTCCGAGCCGACCACGACGGCCTTGCGCGTCGGGTTCACCTTCACCCAGCAGCGCGCCTGGTCCAGCGCGTAGACGAAGCCCGCGCACGCGGCCTGCAGGTCGTAGGCCCCCGTGGCGGGGCATCCGAGCGCGGCCTGCACGAGGCACGCCGTGGAGGGGAAGGTGTTGTAGTCCGGCGAGGACGTCGCCACGACGATGAGGCCGATCTCCTCCGGCGCGGCGCCGGCCGCCTCCATCGCCGCGCGCGCCGCCTTGGTCGCCATCGTGGACGTGCAGTCGTCCTCCTCCGCGATGTGGCGGGCGTGGATGCCCGTGTGGGAGAAGATCCAGTCGTCGGACGTCTCCAGCGACTTCGCGAGGTCGTCGTTCGTCACCACCTTGGGCGGCAGGTAGCTGCCCGTTCCGAGAATCTTGAGTGCCATGTTGCTGTAGTTAAGTGGTTAAGTGATTAAGTAGTTAAGTAGTTAAGTTGGTAAGTGGTTAAGTGGTTAAGTTGGTTGGGATGTCAGATGGCCGTGAAGAACGACTGGATCTCCTCCAGCTGGGGGACCTTCGAGACGAGGTAGGCGCGGCAGAGGGCGTAGATCTCCGCCGCCGAGCTGTCCGCGCACGCGGCGCGCGCGCGGTCCGCCAGCTCCCGCAGCTCGGCCGTCGTGAGCGCGCGCAGCACCTTGCGGAGCACGGGGATGTAGCTCGCGCTCATCGACAGCTCGCCCACGCCGAGGCCCACCCAGAGCGCGCCGAGCACGGGGTCGCTCGCCGTCTCGCCGCACACGGCGACGGGGATGCCCGCCGCCGTCGCCGCCGTCACCGCCATGTCCATCAGGCGGATCACGGCGGGGTTCGTTGGCTGGTAGAGGTAGGCGACCTGCTCGTTGCCGCGGTCGGCGGCGAGCGTGTACTGCACGAGGTCGTTCGTGCCCACCGAGAAGAAGTCGACCTCCCGCGCGAGCTGGTCGGCGCAGAGGGCGGCGGACGGGATCTCGATCATGCACCCCACGGGGATCCTCTCGTCGAAGGGGACGCCCTCCGCACGCAGCTCGTCCTTCGCGCGCCGCAGCTCGTCGTTCGCCTCCCGCAGCTCCTGCGCCGTCGCGACCATCGGCCACATGATCGCCGAGGGCCCTGCGGCGCTCGCGCGCAGGATCGCGCGCACCTGGGCGCGGAAGGCCCTGCGGTTGGCGAAGAGCCAGCGGATGGAGCGGCAGCCGAGGAAGGGGTTCGCCTCGCTCGCCGCCGCGCCGCGCATGAGCTTGTCGCCGCCGATGTCGAGCGCGCGGAAGACGACGCGCGCCTCGGGGCCCATCGCGGCGGCGGCGCGCACGGCGGCCGTGTAGTCCGCCGCCTGCTCCTCCTCGGTCGGCTCGTGGTCGCCGCCGAGCCAGAGGTATTCGGTGCGGTAGAGGCCCACGCCCTGGGCGCCGAACGCGGCGAAGCCGCCCATCGGCACGCCCGGCTGGGCGTTCGCGCAGAAGTGGACGACCAGGCCGTCCTTCGTCGTGCCGGCGCGGTCCTCCGCGAGGAGCGCAAGCAGCTCGCGTTCGCGCCGCACGAGGCGGGCGAACTCGGCGCAGGTGCGCACGTCGGGGTTCACGGTGACGGCGCCGTTCGTGCCGTCGAGCAGCACGTCGTCCCCCGGCTTCACGCGGGCGACGATGTCCCCCAGCCCCACCACGGCGGGGATGCCGAGGATGCGCGCGAGGAGCGCGACGTGCGAGGTCGCCGACCCGCGGTCCGTCGCGAAGCCGAGCACGAGCTCGCGCGGCAGGGCGATCGTGTCGGACGGCGTGAGGTCGGCGGCGACGATGACCACCGGCTCGGTAATCTGCGCGAAGGCGTTCCCCGTGCGCCCGAGGAGGACGCGCAGGACGCGCCGCTCCACGTCGTCGACGTCGCGCACGCGCTCGCGCAGGTAGGGGTCCCGCATCCGGGCGAACATCGCGCGGAACTCGGCCACCGTGCGCCGCACGGCCGCCTCGGCGTTGACGCGCCGCTCGCGGATGAGGCGCTCGACCGACCGGCAGAGGGACTCGTCGTCCAGGATCTCCAGGTGGTTCGCGAAGACGGCGGCGGCGTTCCCGCCCCGCGCGCCCAGCTGGACGACGAGGGCCCCGATCTGCGCGCGCGTCTGGGCGCGCGCCGTGCCGTAGCGGGCGACCTCCGCCTCCACGCGGTCGGGCGCGACCTCGTATTCGGGGACGTTCTGGACGTCGTCGGGGCGGTGTACGAAGACCGGCCCCGCGGCGAAGCCGCGGGACACGGCGATGCCCGCGACGGTGACCATCGCGGGCTTGGCCCCGCCTCTCTCTTCCTGCCCGCCCACGCGCGCTACTGCTCGTCCGGGATGTCGAACTTCCGCTGCACCAGCGCCTCAAGCTCGTCGAGGGCCTCCCGTGCCTGCGGGCCCGTCGCCGTGACGGCGAGATGCGTGCCGCACGTCGCCTCCAGCGTCATGAGCGCCATGATGGACTTCCCGCTCACCACGTTCCCGTCCTTCTCCACCTCCACGTCCGCGTCGAAGCGCGAGGCGATCTTCGCGAAAAGGCCCGCCGGCCGCACGTGGAGGCCGTATTTGTTGATCAGGACAAGGTCCCGGGTTTCCTTCTGGTCAGCCATTTGGATGTCTCTCCTTCAAAGTTTCCCCTCGGCGCGGGCGCAGAGCTGCGCGTCCAGCGCCTTCACGGCGTCGTGCCCGGCGGCGATCAGCTTGTACTGCTGCGCGGCCGTCTCGACGAGGTTGACGAGATCGCGCCCGGCCGCGACCGGGATCGTGATCTGGGGCACCTCCACGCCGAGGATCGTGCGCGTCTGGCGCTCCTCCCCGGTGCGGTCCAGCTCGCCCTCGGTCTCCTTCATGCTCTTGAGGGTGACCACGAGGTCGAGCTCCTTTTCCGCGCGCACGGCGGTGACGCCAAACACGCTGGGCACGTGGATGATCCCGATGCCGCGGATCTCCATGTAGTTGCGCGTGGCCGGCGAGGCCGCCGCGAACAGCCGGTTCGCGGCCACGTCCTTGCGCAGGCACGTGAGGTCGTCCGCCACCAGCGCGTTGCCGTGCTTGATGAGGCCGAGGGCGGTCTCGCTCTTGCCGAGCCCCGGCGCGCCTTCGAGCATCACGCCGAGGCCCGCCACCTCCACGGTCGTCCCGTAGAGGCGCATTTTCGGCGCGCGCAGCTTCTCCAGCACGAACGTCGCCTGGTGGAAGAAGATGCGCGTCAGCAGCTCCGTGCGGCACACGACGACGCCCGCCGACTCCGCCAGCGAGGCGAGGACGGCGGGCACCTCGATGCCGCACGCGAAGATGAGGCAGTAGGCCCCGCGGTCGAAGAGCGCCTTCACGCGCGCGAGGCGCACGTCGGGCGCGAGGCTGTCGAGGTAGGCCTGCTCGGCCTGCCCGATCACCTGGATGCGGCGCCAGGCGAAGAAGCCGTAGAACCCCGTGAGGGCGAGGCCGGGCCGGTTGCACATCGGTTCGAGCACCGTGTGCTCCAGCCCCTCTCCGCCCACGACGACCTCCATGCGCAGACGCTTGGCCCCCGCCGCGACGAACTCGCGGAGGGTGAACGCCGGGGCGCCGGGGATCTGCTGCACGGGGTCCATGCGGCGTCGCCTCAGTTGCGCGGCGAATCGGCGCGCGCGGCGCGCACGCTGCCCTTGCGCGCCTTCACGCGCATCTTCAGCAGCTGGCGCTCGGCGCGGGCGGCGGCGGCGTCGATCACGCTCTTGCCGCTCTCGCTGAACTCCTTCGCGCCCACGGCCACCTCGCCGAGGCGGTTCGCCACGACTTCGGCCATGTACATGTGCTTCTTCGCGTCGACGTCGACCACGACCGCGATCTTCGTCACCTTCGGAAAGGCAACCTGCAGCTTCTCCATGCGCTTCTGCGCGTATTCCTTGAGCGACTCGATCTTCACGTCGCTGTGGCGCATCGTCACTTCTATGGACATGTGTACCTCCTTGCTTATTTGTTGTTGTGAAATGTCACATCCTGAAGTCCTCGCCCAGGTAGAGGCGGCGGGCGTTCTCGTCCTTCACCAGCTTCTCGCTCGGCCCCTCGCAGAGGAGGCGGCCGTCGTAGACGAGGTAGGCGCGGTCCACCACGTTCAGCGTCTCGCGCACGTTGTGGTCCGTGATGATGATGCCGAGGCCCTGGCTCCTCAGCCCGCGCACGATCTCCTGGATGTCGTGGACGGCGAGCGGGTCGACGCCCGCGAACGGCTCGTCGAGCATGAGGATCGACGGGCGGCGCACGAGCGCGCGCGCGATCTCCAGCTTGCGCCGCTCGCCGCCGGAGAGGGTGTAGGCGGGCTGCTTCGCCACCTTCACGAGGTCGAGCGAGGCCAGCAGCTCCTCGCAGCGCGCCTTGCGGTCCGCGCGGCCCATCTTCAGCGTCTCGAGGATGGCCATCACGTTGTCCCACACGCTCAGCTTGCGGAAGACGCTCGCCTCCTGCGCGAGGTAGCCGAGGCCCCGGCGCGCGCGCATGAACACCGGGAGGCGCGTCAGGTCCTGCCCCCGGAACTTCACCGTGCCGCGGTTCGGGCGCACGAGCCCCACGATCATGTAGAAGGTCGTCGTCTTGCCCGCGCCGTTCGGCCCGAGCAGGCCCACGATCTCGCCGCAGCGCACCTGCATCGACATGCCGTTCACCACCGTGCGGTCGCCGTAGATCTTCACGAGGCCGTCCGCGACGAGGTCCGGCGCCGTCGGCAGCGCGCCGGAAGCGGCGGGGGACGCCGCGCCCCGGGCCGCGCCCGCCGCGTGCTCGCTGGCCATCTCGGCCATCGCCTTCATCACCGGATCGTCCATCGTTCGCCGCCTCACTCGTCCTTGGCCTTCTTCGCGCCGCCGGGGCTGAAGAGGTCCTTCGGGTTGTTCGTCCCCTTCAGGCCCGGCAGGGTGATCACCGACTTCTCGACCGTCGCGAGGCCCGAGTCGATCCAGTAGGTGATGCGCAGCCCGCGCACCTCGCTCGCGTCCCCCTCCTTCCCGCCCGCGTCGCGCAGCCACGCCGGGTTCCGCTCGTCGCCGTACATCACGATCCGCGACGCCGCCTTCGTGTAGACGGCCTTCGCGCACCACGCCGACTTGTCCTCGTTCGTGATGGCCACGTTGCCGAGCGCCACGAGGCGCTTCATGTCGTTCGTCCCGTCCAGGAACACGAACAGCCGCTCCGCGTGCATCTGGTACTGCTCGTCGTCGACGGCGACGTTGCGGTCGAAGAGGATCACGCCCTCCTTGCGGTCGTAGTCCGTGCGGTCCGCCGTGATCACCGCCGGGCGCCCCGTCAGCTCCTTCTTCTCCTTCCGCGCCCCGGCCTTCTGCGCGGCGGCGGCCGGCGCCTCCGTCACGTCCTGCCCGGGGTCCTGGGGCGCCAGCTTCTTCGGCGCCGGGCGCTCGTCCGGATCCGGGTCCGCGAGATACGCCGCCCGCTTCTCCGCGCGCGCCGCCTTCGCCTCGGCCTGTTCGCGCGCCGCCTTCTCCGCCGCCATCTGCTCGCGCAGGCGCTTCAGCTCGGCCTCCTTCGCGGCCTTCTCCGCCGCCGTCTTCCGTTCCGCCTCCTCGCGCGCCTTGCGCGCGGCCTCCGCCCGTGCCTTCTCGGCGGCTTCCTTCGCGGCCCGCTCCGCCGCGGCCTTCCGTTCGGCCTCCGCCTTCCGTTCGGCTTCCTCCTTCGCCCGCTGTTCGGCCTCGGCCTTCGCCTTCGCCTCCTGGAACCGCCGCTCGACGTCGGCCTTTGCCGCCGCCTCCGCGGCGGCCGACGGCTTCGGGGCCGCCGCCGGCTGGGGGGCCGGGGCCGCCGCCGACCGGGAGGCCGGGGCCGCCGTCGGCTTCTGCGCGGGCCGGCGCAGCATCACGTCGTCCGGGTTCAGCAGTTCGGACAGGTCGGCGGCCCCCCATGCGACGGGCAGCAGCAGGGCGGACAGCGCCGCGGCAATGGACAAACGCATCTTCACTTCAGAAAGCTCCCTCGATCAAACCCGGTGTGGCCGGTACGGATCTCCGACTGCGAAAAGATCTTGATGAACTCGCGTTCCAGGGAGAAGTAGATCCCCCGCCCCTTCACGGAGGAGTCGCCGTAGACCATCTGCGCCGCCCCCTCGACCCAGCCGCTCTTCGTCTTGCGGTCCACCACGCAGCTCTCCGCGTCCAGCGACGCGAAGAGCGAGCCGTCCTCCTTGAACTGCTCCACGCGCACCTTCTCGCCCCAGACGAATCCCGTATCCTGAAAGACGTGCGCCCGCCGCGCCGTGACGCGGCTCTTCACCTGTCCGTTCGGGAACGTCTCCAGCGGGATCTGCACGTTCTCGGCCGGCGCCTCGAGCTTCTTCACGCACGCCGCGTACGCGGCCCGGAGGCGCATCACGTCCGAGTCGTCCCCGCGCTCCTCCAGCCATTTCGCGCTGGAGAACGCCGACGCGGTCCACGCGGCGAAGAGGCAGATGATGGAAAGGAGAAACTTCAATGTCGTGCCCGGCTCTTTCAGTCTTGTACTTGTGCCGACGGCCTTCCGGCGCAGCAGCCGTCCAGCTCGCCGTCGGCGGCGTGGACGACTTCGTGAATGGCGAGAAGCCGCGTCCAGAGCGCCCGCACGTCGTGGAAGGGAATGGCGTTCGCCGCGTCTGACAGGGCCTTCTTCGGATTGACGTGCGTTTCCATGAACACGCCGTCCACGCCCGTCGCCACCGCCGCGCGCGCGAGCGCCGGCGCGAACCGCCCGTCGCCGCCCGACCCCGTGCCGAGCCCGCCCGGGCGCTGCACCGAGTGCGTCGCGTCGAAGACGACCGGGTAGCCCATCTCGCGCATGACCAGGAGCGAGCGCATGTCCGCCACGAGGTTCCGGTACCCGAAGCTCGCGCCCCGTTCGCAGAGGACGATGCGGCGGTTGCCCGTCGACTCGATCTTCCGGACGACGTTCACCATGTCCTCCGGGGCCATGAACTGCCCCTTCTTCACGTTCACCACGGCCCCCGTCTCGCCCGCCGCCACCACGAGGTCCGTCTGGCGCGCAAGGAACGCGGGAATCTGGAGGACGTCGCAGGCCTCCGCCGCGCGCGCGCACTGCCACGGCTCGTGGACGTCGGTCAGCACCGGCACCTCGAACGTCTCGCGGATCTCCGCAAGGATGTCCAGCCCCTCGTCGATCCCGGGCCCTCGGAACGCCTCCACGCTCGTGCGGTTCGCCTTGTCGAAGCTCGCCTTGAAGACATAGTTCACCGAAAGGTCGTTCGCGACCTCCACGAGGCGCGCCGCAAGGTCGAGCGCCATCTTCCGGCCCTCGATCACGCACGGCCCGGCAATGAACGTCAGGAAGCCGTCGCCGAAGGCGACGCCCCGATCCACGTCGATTTTACGGATCTTCATCTTGAACGTCTAATTCCCTTTGCTCGCCTATTGTATCATACCGCGGGCTTTCATCAAAGCCTCGATTCGCACGGCGTCTTCGGGCGTATCGACGCCCACGCCCTTCTCGTCCGTGCGGACGCAGGCGATCTTCGCGCCCATCCAGAGCGCCCGAAGCTGCTCTAGCTTCTCCGTTTTCTCTAAATCGCACGGTTTTTCGTCGATATAGCGTTTCAGAAACCCGCCCCGGTAGGCGTAGACGCCGAGATGGCGCACGTAGAGGCCCGTCGCGCAGTCCTCCGGCGTGTCGCGGCTGGCGGGAATCGTGGCGCGGGAGAAGTAGAGCGCGCCGTCGTCGCGGTCGAGGACGACCTTCACGACGGTCTTCGCGCGCAGGTCCCGTTCGGTGCGGATGGGCGTGACGGCGGTCGCCATGTCCCACTTCCCGCCCGGCTCCCGGAGGCGCGCGACGAGCGCGTCGATGAGGGCGGGGGCGATGAGCGGCTCGTCGCCCTGGATGTTCACGAGGATGTCGTCGTCCGCGAAGTCCCCGGCCGCGCAGGCGATGCGGTCCGTCCCGCTCGGCAGGTCGCTCGGCGTCATCACGGCCTTGCCGCCATGCGCCGCCACGGCGTCCGCGATGCGCGCGTCGTCCGTCGCCACGATCACGTCGTCAAGGGACTTCGCCTTCTTGGCGGCCTCCACGACCCAGGCGACGAGGGGCTTCCCGCAGAGGGGCGCGAGCGGCTTCCCCGGAAAGCGGCTGGACCCGTACCGGGACGGAATGATGCCGAGGGTCTTCATGCGCCCACCTCCCGCACAAGCGCCTTGAGGTTCTTCAGCTGGCCGCGCGAACAGACGAGCGTGGCGGCGGGCGTGTGGACCACGACCACGTCCGAAAGGCCGGCGACGACGACGAGGTGGCCGTTCTCCGCCTTCGAGACCGGGGCGTTGACGACGACGGCCTGGGACACGTCGCGCAGCAGGGCCGGGCCGAGGGCGGTGTTCCCCGCCGCGTCCTGGGGGAAGTGGTGCTCGACCGCCGTCCAGGACCCCACGTCGTCCCAGTCGAACCGGCTCTCGGCCACGAGGATCTTCTTCGCGTGCTCCATCACGGCGAAGTCGAACGAGATCGCGCGCAGGCCGGGATAGAGGCCGCGCACCGCCGCGGCGGGATCGCCGGCGGCGACCGCCTCGACGAGCGGGGCCAGGTCGGGCGCGTTCTCGCGCACGGCCGCGCGCAGGGCGGCGGCCTTCCAGATGAACATGCCGGCGTTCCAGAGGAAGCCGCCCGTCGCGAGGTAGAAGCGCGCCGTCTCCGCGTTCGGCTTCTCGACGAAGCGGTGGACGTCGTGGAAGACGGTGCGCGTGCCGAGCTCGACGCGGGGGCCGCACTCGATGTAGCCGAAGCCCGTCTCGGGGCGCGTCGGCACAAGGCCCATCGTCACGATGGCGTCCGTGCGGACCGCCGCCTCGATGGCGTCCGCCAGCGTCGCGCGGAACGCCTCGGCGGGGGAGATGAGCTGGTCCGCCGTGAGGATGCACCCCACGGCGTCCGGCCCGCCCGCCTTGAGGACGAGGCCGCAGGCCGTCGCGGCGGCGGGCGCCGTGTCTCGGCGGCAGGGCTCGCCCACGACGTTCCCCGGCGGGAGCATCGGCAGGGCCTCGCGCGTGAAGTCGACGAAGCGCCCCGCCGTCACGACGAACGTCCGCTCGGGCGGAATCAGCCCCGCCAGGCGGTCCACCGCCTGGCGAATGAGCGCCCGCCCGCCGAAGAGGTCGAGGAACTGCTTCGGGCGCTCCGGGGTCGAGAGCGGCCAGAAGCGCTCGCCGTTGCCGCCGGCCATGATGACCGCGTAGGCCAACGGACGCTCCTTCGTCTCCTGTGTGGACATCTGCCGCCCCCCTTCCTCTTTTTCCGTCTTCGTTCGCGCTACGCCATCGCGGCCGCGAGGGCGTTGCCGAACGCGGAGCATTTGACTTCCACGGCGCCCTCCATCTGGCGGGCGAAGTCGTAGGTGACGGTCTTCGCGGCGATGACCTTGTCCATCGCCGCCACGATCTTGTCCGCCGCCTCGGTCCACCCCATGTAGCGCAGCATCATCTCGCCGGAGAGGATGAGCGAGCCGGGGTTCACCTTGTCGAGGCCGGCGTATTTCGGGGCCGTGCCGTGGGTCGCCTCGAAGACGGCGACGCCCGTCTGGTAGTTGATGTTCGCGCCGGGGGCGATGCCGATGCCGCCCACCGTCGCCGCGAGCGCGTCGGAGACGTAGTCGCCGTTCAGGTTCAGCGTCGCGATCACGTCGTACTCGGCGGGGCGCGTGAGGATCTGCTGCAGGAAGGCGTCGCAGATGCAGTCCTTCACCACGATCTCGCGCCCCGTCCTCGGGTTCTTGAACGCACACCACGGCCCCTTGTCGATCAGCGCCGCGCCGTAGTCGCGCGCCGCGAGCGCGTAGCCCCAGTCGCGGAACGCGCCCTCGGTGAACTTCTGGATGTTGCCCTTGTGGACGAGCGTGACGGACTTCCGGTCGTTCGCGACCGCGTAGTCGAGCGCGGCCTTCACGAGGCGCTCCGTCCCCTCCTGCGAGACGGGCTTGATGCCGATCGAGGCCGTCTTCGGGAAGCGGATCTTCGTGACGCCCATCTCGTCGAGGAGGAACCGCTTCACCTTCTCGGCCTCCGGCGTGCCGTTCATCCACTCGATGCCGGCGTAGATGTCCTCCGTGTTCTCGCGGAAGATCACCATGTCGGTGAGCTCGGGGCGCTTCACCGGAGAGGGCACGCCCTTGAACCAGCGCACGGGGCGGAGACAGACGTAGAGGTCGAGCTGCTGGCGCATCGCCACGTTGATCGACCGGATGCCGCCGCCGACGGGCGTCGTGAGCGGGCCCTTGATCGAGACGAGGTAGTCGCGGCACGCATCCAGCGTCTCCTGCGGCAGCCAGGTGTTCGGCCCGTACACGGCGTTCGCCTTCTCGCCCGCGTAGACCTCCATCCACGAGATCCTGCGCGCGTCGCCGTAGGCGGCCTTCACGGCGGCGTTCCACACGGCCATCGCCGCGCGCGTGATGTCGGGCCCCGTGCCGTCGCCCTCGACGAACGGAATGACCGGATTGTCGGGAACCTGGAGGACGCCGTCCTTCATCGTGATCTTGTCGCCAGCGGGAACCGCGATCTTGTCGTATGCCATCTTGTGCCTTCCTTGATCGAAAGAGT
>CAVEVC010000057.1:0-10522 GCA_963618935.1 Clostridiales bacterium CCNA10
CCGACGGCGGACAAGCATTCGACGGGCGGCGTGGGCGACAAGCTCTCGCTCGTCGTCCAGCCGCTCGCGGCGGCGTGCGGCCTCGCCGTCCCCTCGCTCGTGGGGCGCGGGCTCGGCCTCACGGGCGGCACGGCGGACAAGATGGAGTCCATTCCCGGCTACGTCGCGGCGCTCTCCCTCGCCGACTACCGGAAGGTGGTGGCGGGCTGCGGCTGCGCCCTCGCGACGCAGACGGCCGAGATCGCCCCGGCCGACCGAAAGCTCTACGCCCTGCGGGACGTGACGGGCACCGTCCCCTCGATCCCCCTCATCGTCGCCTCGATCCTCTCCAAGAAGCTCGCCGAGGGCGCCCGGACGCTCGTCTTTGACGTCAAGTGCGGCGAGGGCGCGTTCATGAAGACGCGGGACGAGGCGGCGGCGCTCGCGCGCGCCCTCGTGGCCGGCGCCCGGCGCGCGGGACGCCGGGCGGCCGCGCTCGTGACGGCGATGGACGAGCCGCTCGGCTTCGCCGTGGGGAACGCGAACGAGGTGCGCGAGGCGCTGGAGGTCCTGAAAGGAAGGTCGCGCGCGCGCGACGTCATTGGACTTTCCGTCCGGCTCGCGGCGTGGATGGTCTCGCTTGCGCGGGACCTGCCGCTCGCCGACGCGGAGGCCCTCTGCCGGCAGCATCTCGCTGACGGCGCGGCGTACCAGCGCTTCGCGCGCATGGTCGCCCTGCAGGGCGGCGACCTGGAGGCGTTCCGGCGGCTGCTCGCGGAGCCGGCGCCGGTGCGGATGGCCGTGGCGGCGCGCGCGGGGTTCGTGGCGGCGGTCGATGCGGAGAAGGTGGCCCGGGCCGCCTTCATCCTCGGCGCGGGGCGGGAGACGGCGCAGGCGGCGGTCGACGCGCGCGCGGGGGTGGACCTCTGCGTGGCGCGGGGCGACCGCGTGGAGGCGGGCGCGCCGCTCGCGCGCGTGGCGACGGCGACGCGCCCGGAACGGCTGGCGGAGGCCGCCGCGCTCGTCGAGGAGGCGGTGGCATGGACCGACGGGCCGCCGCCCGCGCGGGACCTCGTTCTGGAGGAAATCGCATGACGGACGCGAAGAAGCCCCCGCTCTCCAGGGCCGAACGGCAGCGGAAGATCAAGGCGATCCAGGCCGAGTTCGAGGCGAAGAAGCGCCTGCTGGGGATGCGCGCGCCCTCGTTCCGGCGGGGTCCGCTGTTCTATCTCGGCCTGATGGCCGTGCTCGCGGTCCTGGGCCTCTCCCTCGTCAAGGCGAGCGAGAAGGGGGGGCAGTCCGGGAAGGTGCGCGCGGGGAAGGTCCTGCAGGCGGCCCGCAGCGTGGAGGCGTTTGCGGAGGCGCTGGGGCGCTACAAATTCCACACGGGCGTCTACCCGGCGCCGGAGGACGGGGGGCTGGAGGCGCTGGCGAGCAAGACCTCGCGCCACGCGGGCTGGGTGGGCCCGTACATCAACAAGCGCATCTGGTCCGACCCGCTGCCGCGCGACCCCTGGAGGCACGCCTACGTCTACGCGCCGGAGGGCGGGACGAACGGGCTGCCCGTGCTTCTCTCGTGCGGGCCGGACGGCGTGCGGGGCACGGCGGACGACATCGTGCCCGACCCGGCGCTGTTCACGAAGCCCTTCCGGGACACGTCCTGGACGAACGACTGGGCGCCCTACCAGCTGCGCGGCTACATCGTCGTGCCGCACAAGACGCAGAAGCCGAAGCGCGTTGGAGCGGGGGATTGATGGAGAAGGAGAACGCATTCGCGCGCGCCAGCGACCACGTCGTCTGGGAATACCTGAAGCTCCAGGACGCGGAGGCCTGGAAGCTCGCGTGGGAACGGGCGGTGCTGGCCGAGGTGGAGAGCTACCGCAGCGCCGCGAAGGCGCGCGACTGGGGCGTGCCCGCCGAGGAGCTGCTGGGCCTCCTCTACGTCGAGATGGTCGGGGGCGGGAAGCTCGCGCTCTACCGCGACGACGGGGGGAGCCTGTGGGGCTGGATGCGCACGTACGTGCGCGGCTACATCCTCCGGGCGCGGCCGGACTGCCGGTTGACCTCCCTCGAACGGGCCGGCGAGATGGACGGCGAGGACGGCGGACGGAATTTCGAGGAAAAAGTTTCACTTCACCTGTCAGATGTGCGCGGGCGGGACGCCTCGCCGACCGAAGACCCTGCGGTGCGGCGTCGGGAACAATGGGAGCTCGTGCAGAAGTGCTTTGCCGACCTCTACCGGAAGAACCCGATGCGGGCATACGTCCATTGGCTGAAGCTCCGCATGAACCTGTCTTCGACGGAAATCAAGCGCATGCTCGGCATGAGCTCCGAGGCGAACGTGGACCAGACGTTCTCCCGGGCGGTGAAGGACATGCGGAACCTGAAGGTGCAGCATGAAGAACGCGGTTGAAGGACAGGGCAGAAGGATGACGCCGGAGGAGACGGCGTTCATCGAGCGCTTCGTCGCAGACTACTGCCGTCCGCACGCCGTTGTGGAGGCGGAGAGGCTGGCGGCGTTCGCCGCCGCGCGCCAGATGTCGTTCATGGTCCGGAACGGGGGCGGCTTCGCCCTGGCGGCGGGGCCGTCCGCCCCGGCGCAGGCGGAGATCCGCGCGCCGGAGGAGGAGGTGACGTTCACGTTCGCGAGCGAGGGCGCGCCGGACGCGCCGCAGGCCTGGCGGGCGTCCCTCACGGTGCCGCCCCGGGCGGGCCCCGAGACGATGCTGACGCTGTCGGTGGCGCATGCGGCGGGCGAGCCCTGCGACGCGGGCGTCTTCACGCTCTCCGGCGTGGCGCTGCCGCTCACGGCGGGGCGGGCGGAGATTCCGCTCGGGCTCTTCCTCGCGGGCATCAAGGATACGAACGTCTCGTTCCGCGCGCCCGGCGGCGAGGCCGTGAAGGGCACGCTTGCGTTCTTCTGCTGAGAGCCCCGCGCCATGCCGAAGCCCATCCATGTCTTCCCCGCCCAGCAGGACGCCTTTCTGAGGTCCCTGAGGGGGGGCGGCTACCAGGGTGTGGCGCGCGGCGCGCGCGGCCGCCGTTCCGTCTCCCTCGTCGCCCGCATGCCGCCCGTGTCCCAGCAGATGCTGCAGGGCACGTGCGTGCCGAACGCGGTGGCGGCCCTGCTGGAATACTACTACGGGCCCCGGCGTCCTTCGCTGAGCGTGCAGTTCCTCTTCGCGGCGACGAAGGAGGTCGAGCGGAACGCCCTGGAGCTGAACTTCGTGCATCTGCGCAAGGGCCAGCCGCTTGACGCGGGCTTCGAGGGCGTCTTCCACAAGGAGCTCAACCAGCTGCGGATGCTCGCCGCCGCGAACGGGGGCATGGCCGCGCCGGCGGTGCAGCCCTACCTCGCGTCGTTCGAGGCGGGGGTGCGCGGGCGGTTCGCCGCCGCGCCGGGCTGCCTGCTGGAGAGCTGCTTCCAGGCGCTGAAGGAATATGGCGTGTGCCGCGACGAGCTCTGGCCGTATGCGCGCGTGCAGGCGGCGCCGGTCTTCGGTTCGAGCGCGTCCGGGCGGACGGACTTCCCGCCCGGCACGCGGGAGGACGCGGAGAAGCGCCGCTTCACCTACGGCCTCTACCGGCTCGGCACGCCGAACAACGTGGACGAGATCCGCGGCTTTCTCGCGGGGGCGAACAGGCGCCGCCCGATGCCGGTCGTCGTGACGGTGGACTTCTTCGAGGGCTGCGACGGCGAGACCTACCGGTTCCCCGAGACCGAGACGGACGCCGAGGGGCGCCTCGTCTCCGCCAGCGCCTACCAGGGCCGGCACGGCCTCCTGGTGGTGGGGTACGTGGACAACGCCTCCTACGCGGGCGGCGGCTACTTCCTCATCCGCAACTCGTTCGGCGAGGCCTGGGGGAACCGGGGCTACGGCAAGCTGCCCTACGCCTACCTGGAATGCTTCGCGCTGGAGGCGGGGACGATCCTGCAGGACCTCGTCGACTGGGACGGCGACGAAGGCCTGCCGGGCTCGGCGGGCGGCGGCGCGGCGTCCCGGCGCCGGACGGTCCTCTGGGGGGTGAACGCCGCCGTGGCGCTCGCCCTCGTGGCGGGGACGATCGCCGTGAACGCCTACTTCGGCGACCGCCTCGGCCTTCACCTTCTGCGGCCCGCGCCCGCGCCCATTCCCGCGCCCGCGCCCGAACCGCCGCCCGCGCCGCCGCCCGCCCCGGCTTCCGTTCCCGCGCCCGCCCCCGCGCCCGCGCCCGTTTCCGCCCCTGCGTCCCGGCCCAAGCCGCTTGAACCGGAGGCGATCCCGCCGGATGCCGGCATCGTCCGCGACTGCCGCGTGCTTGTGCGCGGGCGGACGTGCCGGGCGGTCGACGCGCTGCTCGCTCGCCTGCTGCCCGACGTCTCCCCCGCGCGCGCGGAGGACGCATGGGGGGCGGAATTTTCCTTCCGCGCGTCGACGCAGAGGATGCGGCGGCTGGCGTTGGCGCTCGGGGCCCTTCTGAAGACGGACGTGTATCAGATGGAGCACGGGGCCTGCATCGAGGTCGTGGGGGCGGACGCCCCGACGGAGATCGTCATCGCCTCGGATTTCCAGGACGAGGTGCGGCGCGTCCTTGCCCAGGAGACGATGGCGAAGAACGTGAAGGTCCTCTCCGGGAAGGGGAGGGAGCTGACGGTTCTGGCCCTGGACCGCTCCGCGTTCCTCCGGGGCCTGCGAGCGCGCTTCGACGTGCGCCGCGAAGAAGACGATTTCTGGGTTGTCAGAAAGGCGCGCGCGGCGCGCCTTGCAGATGGTCCGGGCAACTGAAACGAAGACGCAAAAGGAGACGAAATGAAGAAACTGCTGGCAATGCTGGGAATGGCCGCGGCCCTCGTCCTGACGGGGTGCGTGTCGGCGCCGCTGCCGCCGATGGACCGGCGCGTGACCCTTGCGGAGAACCTGGGGCGCGACCTGTACGTGACGGACGTGCGGTGCGCCAAGGGGACGTCCGCCTACTGCACGTTCCAGGCGAACGTGGTGAACAACACGTCGCGCGAGCTCTGGGTGGAGTGGCGCGTGGCGTGGCTCGACGCGAACGGCATCGAGATCGACGCGGACAGCCTTGTCTGGAGCAGCGTCGCGGTCGCGCCGAAGGAGGTGCGCGCGCTTCAGGACGTCGCGCCGCGCCCGGACGCCGCCGACATGCGCTTCTACGTGCGGCGGATGCGCCGCTGAGGGCCTCGGGAACGGACGGCCCCGGAAACGTGGACGGAAAAGCTTGAACAGAACACCGAACAAGGAACAAGGAGAAGAGTGAAATGAACGCCAAGGTCTTTATCCCCGCGCTGGGGTCCGCGCTGGTCTGCCTCACGGGCTGCATGACGCAGTCGCGCGTCATCCCGCAAGGCGCGACCGCCGAGGTCGTCGCGGGGTTCTCGCAGGACGACATCGACGCGACGATCGGGCAGGCCATCCGGGACATCGACGCCAACAGCGCCCGCTACCACCAGGGCGCGGGGCGGCGCGTGATCAACGTGAAGCCCTTCGTCGTGGACACGCTCTCGCGCGGGAACGCCGCCGAGCCGCTTGCCGAGTCGCTGACGCTCTCGCTGAAGGAGAAGCTCATGAACCACGGCTCCTTCATCGTGTACAACGAGCGGATGGCCGCCGCCGTCTCCGCCACCGGCCAGATGGGCGCGCTGCCGGAGTTCGTGCTGGTCGGCCGCCTGACGCAGCGCAACATGCGCAAGGACAACGGCGACGTCTACCAGGAGTTCTCGCTCAACCTCACGATGACCTGCTCGCCCTACCATCCGAACGCCCAGCTGCGCGGCCTCGACATCTGGCAGAAGCGCATCCCCCTGCGCAAGGAAGTCGACCGCGCCAACGCCATGAACTGACCGCATCATCCCCCGATCTGAACGCGAAAGGAACACGCCCCATGAACCTCCTGAAGACACACCTCCTCGCCGCCGCGGCGCTGGCCGCCGGCGTCTGCCTCTTCGCCCGCGCGGGCGAGGGCCTCACCGACGCCCAGCTGGCCGTTGCGAAGGCCGGGCCCAAGCAGCTGCGCCTGATGGTGGCGAGCTTCGGCACCATCGAATCCATGACGCAGGTCGACAAGTGGCTCGGCGAACAGCTGCAGCCGCAGGCCAACCTCGAAAAGCCGCCGACGCTCTCCGACGGCGACAAGCTCGCCCGCCCCGACCTCGCAGGCGAGGTCGTGCGCCTGAACTGGTGTACGCGCAAGATGGAATACATCCGAGCCACGTCGCGCCTCGAGGAGGAGAACGCCGCGAACATGCGCCTCCTGCGCCAGCTGCGCACGAAGGTCCTCACCGACGCGGCGACGCGCTACGTGCCGCTTGCGAAGGACTACCTCCAGGCCGCGCTTTCGCGCCGCGCCGGCAAGCTCCTGCAGGTGATTGACCGCTCGAACGCGGACATGGGCATGGTCGAGCAGGCGATCAACGGCAAGGACGCGAGCGCCGTCGTGGGCGCGACGTGCATTCTCACGGCCGCCATGGGCGACCGCGAGGAGGACGCGAAGACGGTCACGGTGAACGCGAAGGGCACGAAGGTCAAGGTCACGACGTTCACCCAGCCCTATGTCGGCAAGGTGCGCGACCTCCAGGGGAACGTGCTGTTCGCGTTCAAGGGCACGGCCGAGTGGAGCAGCCGCGTGAACAACGTCGTCGCAAGCGAGGTGTCCGACCCGGCGCGCAAGCTCGTGGACGCGGTGTGCGAGAAGATCGCCGACGAGGTCGTCGCCTTCTTCACGACGGAGCTCAACTTCAAGGTGAAGGCCCCGGCCGGCGCCGACGAGGACGACGTGACGGTGCTCGTCGACGGCAAGAGCGTCGACGTGGAGGAGCCGACGCGCGTCCTTGCGGTGGAGCACGCCGTCGTCGCCACGCTCGACGGCTGCAAGCCCGTCAAGCGCATCGTGGTGATCGACGAGGCCACGCCCTCCAAGACCGTCAAGCTCGTGTTCAAGAAGAAGGCTGCCGCGCCCGAGGCGGCGGACGAGGAATAGGCGCGGGCGCCGCGACACGGGAAAGGAACGGACGATGAAGACGACGACATGTTTCCGCGGGCTGCTTCTCGCGGCGGCCCTCCTGGGCGGCGCCTCCCTCGGCGCCCAGGCGGCGCCCAAGGCGCCCAAGTGGCTGGTGCTCGACAAGATCGCCTACCAGCAGGGCGTTGACCGCACGGCGTTCGAGGGCATCGACGGCCTGCTTCTGACGAAGCTCGTGCAGGCGCGCAAGTACAAGTGCCTCGACCGGGACGCCTACGACACCGCCGCGCGGGAGGAGGGCTTCGGCGCGAAGGTCGACCTTGTGCCGGCCGGCTACTCGATGCGCGGCGAGGTCGTGCAGATGCTGCGAAGCGGCAGGACGCGGACCGTCCAGAACACGCCGCTGGCCGAATACATCGCGACCGTTTCCCTGCGCGCGAACGACCTGCGCACGCAGCAGCCCTACGAGGCCGAGACGCTGCGCGTCGCGCGGTACTGCCAGACGCCGAAGGACATGCTCGTCTACGTCGTCCAGCGCGTGGCGCTCGCCATCCTCATGCGCGACTACCCGATGTACCTCATGGACGCGGAGGATCCCGAAGACCTCACGCTCAGCTACGGCGCGGACTTCCTGAACAAGGGCGAGCAGTACGAGGTCCGCCGCCGCAAGGCGATCGTGGACGACGATACGGGCGACACGGTCTACAAGGAAAGGACCGTGGGCGTGTGCGAGGTGGTCGACGTGGGCAAGAACACGTCCACGGCCCGCCTGCTCTCCGGAAAGGCGAAGGCGAAGGACGTCCTCCGCTTCTACGAGAACGCCGAGCCGTTCGCCGTCCCGGCGCCGGCCCCTGCGGCCCCCGCGCCCGCTGCCGCCGCGGCCCCCGCCGCCGAGGTCGCGGCCCCCGCCGCGTCCGTCTACCCCGTGAAGAAGCCCCGCATCGCGGTGGCCCCCTTCTGCTCGAAGTACCAGGCCGTGAACGTGTTCGGCGTGACGCTGCCCACGCGCACGTGGATGGACGACGTGGCCGACCACCTGAACATGATGCTCACGCAGACGGGCAGCTTCCGGGTGCTCGACCGCTCCTTCGGACCCGAGCTCGACCGCGAGCTCAACCGCATCGTGAACGATCCGAACGCAAGCCCCAACGACGTGTGCCGCCTCTCGAACAAGCTCGCGACGGACTACCTCGTCGTCGCGGAGGTGGTGTTCTCGAGCGTGGCCTCGCCGGGCGTCGACTTCGTGACGGGCCTGCCGCTGCCGCCGCCGAGCGTGGTCTTCGCCGAGGTGCGCTTCCGCTGCGTCATGGCTCCCACGACCGAGATTGCGTGGTCGGATGTCGTGCGGGTCGACGCCTCCCGGTTCGGCGGCACGGCCCAGGCCTTCTCGTCGACGTCCGGGGCCTTCGCCGCCCAGGCGATCGCGGATGCCGTCCAGCGCCGCCTGGCGCCCGCCGACTTCGCCCGCGTGGAGGCCGCGCGCGCGGCCGCCGCCGCGGAAGCCGCAAAGCGGCCCGCCCCGGCGCCGGCGCCGATGCCCGTCGCCCAGCCGGTGAACGTCGGTTTCTGATGGAAGAAAAAGAGGAAAGGAAGGAGTCTGGCATGAAGAAGAGGATCTTGTCGGTGGTGGCGTGCGCGGCGTTTGCCGCGTGCGCCCAGTTGACCCCCGGAACGGGCGTGGCGAACGACCATGCCCTCGGAAAGAACCCGCAGGACGTGGTGTTCGTTGCGCGCGGCGGCGGGAACGCCTACGGCTACCGGGCCTATGAGGTGCCGATCGGCCTGACCTTCCTGCCGTGGAGCTTCCCGAACTTCGAGTCCACGGTCAAGGGCGTGCGCCTGAACCTCGGCTGGGGACGCTACGCGGGGACCTACGGCCTCGACCTCGGCACGTTCTCGCACGCGGGCGACTTCGCCGGCATCGCGGTGAACTGGTGCGGCAACGTGGCCGGCTCCGCGACGGGCATCCAGATCGGCCTCGTCAACGCGGGGGACCGGGCGCGGGGCCTCCAGATCGGCCTCGTCAACCACGTCCAGCGGCTCGACGGCGTGCAGATCGGCGTCCTGAACTTCGCGCGCACGCAATGGTCGGTCCCGATCGTCAACGTGTGCTGGTAGGGCAGGCAAGCAGGAGAGGCCATCATGAAGATCGGGATGACTGCCCTGGCGGCGGGCCTGCTGGCGTGTACCGTCGGCTGCCGCACGACGAAGGACGTGCTCGACGACTACGAGCGCAACCTCGCGGCCGGCGCCTACACGGACCTGCCGGGCGAGGCGGCGGAGCTCGCCGCGAAGGGGGACGATTCTTCCCTCCTCTGGCACCTGCTCGCGGGCGGCGGCTTCTACCTCGCGGACGCCAAGGCGGACGCGCTGCGGCACTTCGACGCCGCCGAGGACGCGATGCAGAAGAACGACGCGACCTCCGTCTTCGCCCAGGGCGCGACGGGCGGCCTCGCGATGATGACGAACGACCGCGCCTTCCCCTACGACGGCGGCGGGCAGGACCGCATCTTCGCCTGCCTCTACAAGGCCGTCGACTACATGTGCGCCGGGAACGTCGGCGCCGCCCGCACGGAGCTCAACCGCGCCGCGCAGCACCAGGAGAACTGGATCTGGGAACGGCGCAAGGACGTGGAGGCCGCCGCCGCGCGGATGGACAAGGACGCCGACGCCTATGCGGCGAAGCAGGAAGTCAAGGCGGAGGGCGACCGCGCGCAGCAGACCGCAAGCGTCCTCGCGGACGCCTCCTTCGCCGCGCAGATCCGCGAGAAGTGCGCGTTCGATCCCGCGCAGTCGGGCAACCTCGCGACGCTCACGGCCGCCGACTACATGAACGCCTACGTGCAGCACGTCTGCGGCGTCTTCCGCTGGCTCGACGGCAACGGAGGCCGCAGCTTCCTCAAGGACGCCGCGACCCTCGCGCCCGCCAGCGCGGCGGCGCGGGACTTCACGGAGGCGGATGCGGGCGCAAAGCCGAAGAACCAGGTCTGGATCTGGGTGGAGGACGGTCTCTGCCCGGCGCGCGAGGAGTGGCGCATCGACCTGCCCCTCCTCCTGCTGCCCTACGCCGGGCGCTATGTGCTGTACGCGGGCATGGCCCTCCCCTACCTGCGCCCGCGCGACGTGGGCGCCGAGTCCTGGCAGGTCCAGGCCGGGGGCGTGGCGACGCCCTTCGCCGAGAGCGCGAACATGGACAAGCTCCTCAAGACGGAGTACGACGTCTACATGCGCGGCGCGCTCACGCGCGAGATCACGCGCACGGTCGTGAAGACGGGCGCGCAGATCGCCCTCGGCGTCGCGGCCGACAACACGGGCGACTGGCGCCACCAGACGGCCCTCCGCGTGGCACAGGCCGGCGTCGCCGCCTGGGCGGCCTCGACGACGGCGGCGGACCTGCGCAGCTGGACGGCGCTCCCCAAGACGGTGAAGTGCGTGCGCATCGACCGGCCCGCCGACGGCCGCCTCGACGTCCTCGCCGACAACCAGCGCATCCAGCTCGCCGTCCCCGAGGGCAACACGATGGTCTTCCTCCGCAAGCCGAGCCCCCAGGCGCTGCCCGTCGTGAAGCAGGTCACGTTCCAGGCAA
>CAVEVC010000058.1:0-7124 GCA_963618935.1 Clostridiales bacterium CCNA10
CGATGTTCCCGTTCTCGAGGAAGTCGCGCATCTCCTTCACCGCCATCACCGCGCAGTTGTCCTCGGCCTCCTCCGTGGAGGCGCCCAGGTGCGGGATCACGATGCAGCCCTTCTGCCCGGCCGTCGTCGCGTTCGGGAAGTCGCTCACGTACTTGCGCACCTTGCCGCTCTCGAGCGCGGCGAGCATGTCCTTCTCGTTCACGAGCGCGTCGCGCGCCGCGTTGATCACGATCACGCCCGTCTTCATCATGGCGATCGCCTCGGCGTCGATCATGCCCTTCGTGGAGTCGAGCGCGGGGACGTGGACCGTGATGAAGTCGCAGTTCTGGTAGATCGCCTCGACGTCCTTGCAGTGCCGCACGGACCGGCTCAGGTTCCACGCGGCGTCGACCGAGAGGTAGGGGTCGTAGCCGTACACCTCCATGCCGAGCGCGACGGCGGCGTTCGCCACCTTCTGCCCGATCGCCCCGAGGCCGATCACGCCCAGCTTCTTGCCCAGGATCTCCGTGCCCGCAAACGCCTTCTTCGCCTTCTCGGCCGCCTTGGCGATGTCCGCGTCCGCCGCGTTGGCCTTCACCCACTCGATGCCGCCGACGACGTCGCGGCTCGCAAGCAGCATCGCGGCGAGCACGAGCTCCTTCACGCCGTTCGCGTTCGCGCCGGGCGTGTTGAACACGACGATGCCCTTCTTCGCGTAGTCCGCGTGCGGGATGTTGTTGACGCCGGCGCCGGCGCGGGCGACCGCGAGCAGGTTCGCGCCGGGCGTGAGCTCGGCCATCTTGGCGCTGCGCACGAAGACGGCGTCCGCCGCCGCGAAGTCCTCGGTGCGCGCATAGGCGTCCGTCAGGTTGTTCAGCCCAACCGCCGCGATGGGGTTGAGGCACGTGTAGGTGTAGGTCATGGTCTCTTCGGTTCTTTCTGTTTAGAGTTTATCGTAGAAAGTCGGACACCGCGTCCGAAAATGGCATTATAGCACAAACCCGTCCCTGCGTCATGGACGGATTGAGGAGGGCAGGTTTTAGGCGTCAAGTGGGGGCGGCCGCGACAAGCGCGGCCCTCCCGCCAGTCTCTTTCCGGAAGGCGGGCCTCACTCTTTCCGGAACTTGAGGCAGCGGCAGGCGGGGAGGTAGAACGCTTCGCGGACGACGGAAAGGCCGCGCGCCCGCGCCCACGACGCAAACGTGCGGGCGGAACACATCCGCGCGATGGACGTGCGCAGGTAGGCGTAGTCCGCGCGCGTGCCGCGCGCAAGGAGCGGCGCGGCGAGGCGGAGCCACCATGCCGTCGCCCACGCGCAGAACGGCGACTCCAGGCGGAAGAACTCCAGGACCAGGAGCGTGCCGCCCGGCACGAGGACACGGGCCGCCTCCGCGAGCGCCGCCGCCGGATCGGGAAAGTTGCGGAAGCCGAACGCGCACGTCGCCGCGTCGAACGAAGCATCGGGGAACGGCAGACGGGTGGCGTCCCCCTCCATCAGCGCGACGCGCGCCGCACAGCCCGCGCGGGCGACCCGGCGGCGGGCGACCGCCAGCATCGCGGGCGTGAGGTCAAGGCCCGTCACCCGGGCGCGCGGGAACCGGCGCGCGAGGCCGAGGGCGAGGTCGCCCGTCCCCGTCGCAAGGTCGAGGACGCGCGCGGGCGCCTCCAGCAGCGCAAGCGCCCGCCGCCGCCACGAGAGGTCGAGGCCGAACGTGAGCGCCCGGTTGAGGAGGTCGTAGCGCCCCGCAATCCGCGTAAAGAGGCTGCGGATCTCGTCCGGCCGCGGTTCCATGGCGTCCTCAGCGCGCCGCGTTGAGCCGCAGGTACCAGTCGAGGATGCGCGGGCCCCAGAACATCCACGTCACCGCGCCGAGGGCAAGGAACGGACCATACGGCACCGCCGTGAAGCCCCCCAGCTTCGCCTTTCCCCGCAGGATCAGCGCCACGCCCACCACCGCCCCCGCGAAGGACGAGACGATGATCGTGAAGAGAACCGCCCAGGGGCCGAAGAACGCCCCAACCGCGCCGATGAGCTTCACGTCCCCGAATCCCAGCGCCTCCTTCTTCACGATCTTCGAGAAGACGAACCCGATCAGCCACAGGAACACGAAGCCGAAGGCCAGTCCGCCCAATGACCAGCAGAGCGCGGGCAGCCGTGCCGTCTCGCCCTGCAGTTCGGGGACGAGCCAGCTGAGCGGCACGCCGAGGACCATGCCGCCGATCGTCACGCGGTCCGGCAGATAGAAGTGCGCGAGGTCGATGAACGAGCCGAGGATCAGCCCCGCGAAGACAAGCCAGAAAGCCGGCACGGACCACAGGCACGTCAGCTTCTGCAGCCCCAGCGCCGGCTCCAGCCCGAAGAAGAACGGCATCCCCCACTGGAGGTACGCGAACAGGAACAGGACCGCGCCCAGCAGCTCCACGACCGTGTAGCGGATGGAAATCGGCCTGTGGCAGTTCGCGCAGCATCCGCGCAGGCAGCACCAGCTCAGGATCGGGATGTTCTGGTACCACGTGATCCGCGCGTTGCAGTCCGGGCAGTGCGACGGCGGGCGCACCACGCTCTCCCCGCGCGGGAGGCGCCAGATGCAGACGTTCATGAAGCTCGCGATGCACGCCCCCATCGCGAACGAGAAGACGGCGAAGACGCCGAAGTAGTAGAGATTCATCTTATCTCGTCTCCATGAAGAACACCTTGTCCCCCACGCGCACGCGGGGACAGGGGAAGGTCGCCCAGGTGCCGCGCGCCGCAGAAGACAGCGCCTCGTCGTCGCGGCGGAGGGAGGCGACCGTCACCTCCACGACGCCGGTCGTGGGGCCGTGGACCTGCACGACATCGCCAACCGCGAGGGGATGGTCCTGGATCTGCACCTGCGCGATGCCGGCCTTGAGGAAGTAGTCGACCACGATCCCCGCGTGCCGCTTCACGGTCGTCGCAAGGGAATCCTCCTGGTCCGTGTACTGGTCCGCGCCCGGGCGCCCGTAGAAGAGCCCCGTGCCGTATTCGCGGTGGAAGACCGTCCGGGTCTCCTCGACAAGGCGGGCGGCGAGGGCGGGCGTGAACGTGCCCGCCCGGATGGCGTCGAGCGCGGTGCGGTAGGCGCGCACGACGGTGTACACGTACTCGGGCTTGCGGGCGCGGCCCTCGATCTTGAACGAGGCGACGCCCGCCGCGACAAGCTGGTCGAGGAACGGCAGGGAACAGAGGTCGCGGGCGGAGAGGACGGTGTGCGGCGTCACCTCGAACGCCGCGTCCGCGTCGTGGATCGGGTTGCCGTCCCGGTCCGCATAGCGGTCCACGGCCTTGATGAGGAACCGCCGGCGGCAGGGCTGGTGGCAGGCGCCGCGGTTCGCGCTGCAGCCATACGCCTCGTGGGAGAGGAGGCAGCGCCCCGACTCGGCCACGCACTGCGCGCCGTGGACGAACGCCTCGATCTCGACGCCCGACGTGCGCGCGATCTCGCGCACCTCCCCGAGCGTGCATTCGCGGGCGAGGACGACGCGCGCCGCGCCCTGTTCCTTCAGGAAGCGCGCGGCGAGGGAGTTGGAGCAGCTCATCTGCGTGGAGACGTGGAAGGCCGCGCCGTGCTTCCGGCAGAGGGCGATCACGCCCCAGTCCGCGACGATGAAGGCATCGACGTGGGGCTTCGCGAAGACGACCAGGTCCTCCACGGCGGCAAGTTCGCCCTCGAAGACGATCGAATTGAGCGCGAGGTAGAGCTTCACGCCGCGCGCGCGGCAGCGCCGGGACGCCTCGGGCAGCGTTTCGCGCGTGAAGTTGACGCCCGAGCGCGCGCGCATGTTGAAGTCTGAAAGCCCCAGGTACACCGCGTCCGCGCCGGCGTCGAGCGCCGTCTGCAGGCACGTCATGTCCCCGGCGGGGGCGAGCAGTTCAAGTTTTCCCATGTGCGACAGCATAGCATAACCCCAGAGGTGTCTTGCAATCTGCAACTGGTCGTTGCAGATTGCTCAGTGTGCCTCCAGCCAGTTGGCGCCCACGCCCACGGTGACCTCCAGCGGCACGCCGAGGGACATCGCGCCCTCCATTTCGTGCTTCGCGAGCGCCTTGACCTGCTCCACCTCCTCCTTCGGCACGTCGAAGAGGAGCTCGTCGTGGATCTGCAGGATCATCTTCGCCCGCAGGTCCGCCGCCTTGAGCGCGCGGTCCACCTTCACCATCGCGAGCTTGATGAGGTCGGCGGCGGTGCCCTGGATGGGCGTGTTGATCGCGTCGCGCTCGGCGCCCTGGCGCGCCGTCGCGTTGCGCGAGGCGATGTCCCGCAGCGTGCGGCGGCGGCCGAGCGCCGTGACGGCGTAGCCGGCCTCGCGCGCCTTGGCGATGGAGGTGTCCATGAACGCGCGGATCTTCGGGTAGAGCGCGAAGTAGGTGTCGATGAGGCTCGCGGCCTCCTTGCGCGGGATGTGGAGGCGCTGCGAGAGGCCGAAGGCGGAGATGCCGTAGATGATGCCGAAGTTGACCATCTTGCACGTGCGGCGCATGTCGTCCGTCACGAGCGCGGGCATCACGTCGTAGACGCGCGCGGCGGTCTCGCGGTGGATGTCCGCGCCGTGCGCGAAGGCGGCGAGCATGGACTCGTCGCCGCTCATCGCGGCCATGATGCGCAGCTCGATCTGCGAGTAGTCGGCGGAGACGAGCAGATGGCCGGCGTCGCGCGGCACGATGGCGGCGCGGATGAGCTTGCCGCGCTCCGTGCGGACGGGGATGTTCTGCAGGTTGGGGTCCGAGGAGGAGAGGCGGCCCGTCTCGGCGAAGGACTGCGAGAAGGTCGTGTGGACGCGGCCGTCGGCGGGGTCGATGCACTGCGGCAGCTTGTCCACGTAGGTCGACTTCAGCTTCGCGCAGGCGCGGTAGTCGAGGATCTTGCGGACGACGGGGTGGTCGTCGAGGATGGACTGCAGGGCCTTCTCGTCCGTGGAGAACAGCCCCCCCTGCATCTTCTTCGCCCCCTTCGGCCTGAGCCCCAGCTTCACGTAGAGCAGGTCCGCCAGCTGCTTCGGCGAGTCGATGTTGAGCCCCGGCTCGCCGTAGGCGAGGATCTCGGCCGTCCGCGCCGTGATCTCGCGGTCGAGCGCGAGGCCATACGCGCCGAGCGCGGCGACGTCGATCTTCACGCCCGCCCGCTCCATCTCCACGAGGACAGGCACAAGCGGCTCTTCGCTCTGCTCGAGGGCGGGGAGGGCGCCCAGCGCCGCCGCGCGCGGGCGCAGCACGGCGTCGAGGCGCAGCGCCACGTCCGCATCCTCCGCCGCGTAGTCGCAGACCGCCTCCGGCGGCAGGTCGGCCATGTTCTTCTGCTCGCGCCCCCGCTCCTTCTCGCCGATGAGGCGCGTGATCGGAACGGGGTCGTAGCGCAGGAACGCGCGGGCGAGCGCGTCCAGGCCGTGCCGCGCCGCCGCGTCCGTCACGTAGTGCTCGAGCATCGTGTCGCGCACCGTCGAGCCGAACACGATGCCGTAGCGCTCGAGCACGGTCTGGTCGTACTTCGCGTTCTGCGCAATGAGCGTCTTGGCGGGGGCGGCGAAGGCGCGGGCGAAGATCTGGACGAAGCGGCGGGCGGCCTCGCGCGCGGCGGGGCGCGCCGCCGTCCGCGCGGCGTGGGCGAAGAGGTCGTTCGAGGCCTCGTCCGCCGGCCCGCCCCCGTGCGGCGGCACGGCCACGTACCACGCCCGGCCCGGCTCCGTCGCGAAGCTCATCCCCACCAGGTCGACCGTGCGCGCGTCCATGCCCGTCGTCTCGGTGTCGAACGCGAACTTCGGCGCGGCCTCCAGCGTCGCCGCGAGTTCGCGCGCCGCCGCCTCGGTCGTCACGAGCCGGTAGTCGTGCGGCCAGTCGGCGAGGGTCGAGAGGGCGGCGGGCGCCTCCGCCGCGTCGGACGCCGGCGGGGCGAGGGGCGCGGGCGCCGCGGGAAGCCTGCGCCCCAGGAGGCGCTTCGCGAGGCGGTTCAGCTCGTACTTCGCGCAGACAGCCGCGACCTTCTCCTCGTCGAGCGGCGGACGGGCGAAGGCGTCCCAGTCGACGTCGCCCAGCGGCACGTCCCGGCGGATCGTCGTGAGGAACTTGGACATCTTCGCGTCCTCGGCCCCGGCGGCGATCTTCTCCCCGAGCCGGCCCTTGATCTCGCCCGCATGGGCGATGATCTCCTCCACGCTGCCGTACTGCGCGAGCAGCGCGGCGGCCGTCTTCTCGCCGACGCCCCGGATGCCGGGGATGTTGTCGGACGCGTCGCCCGCGAGGGCGAGGTAGTCGATCATCTGCGCGGGGGCGGCGAGCGACCAGCGCTCCCTCACGCGCGCCTCGTCGTAGATGGTCGGCTCCTCCTTGCCGCGGCCGGGGCGGAAGAGGCGGATGTGCGGCCCCACGAGCTGCGCGGCGTCCTTGTCCGGCGTCGCGCAGTACACCTCGAACCCCTCCTGCGCCGCCCGCGTCGCAAGCGTGCCCATCACGTCGTCGGCCTCGAAGCCCTCCTTTCGGACGATGGGGAGCCCCAGCGCCTCGGCGAGCTCGACGGCGTAGGGGATGTTCGCCGCGAGGTCTTCGGGCATCTGCTCCCGCTGCGCCTTGTAGGGCGGATACGCCTCGTGGCGGAACGTGGGTCCGCCGGGGTCCATCGCGAGCGCCGCGTGCGTGGGCCTGTATTCGCCGAGGATGGAGGTGACGCCGTTCGCGAAGCCGATGAGGGCGGAGACGTTGAGCCCCGTGCTCGTCATGCGCGGATTGCGCAGGAACACGAAATGCCCCCGGTAGAGGAACGGCATGAGGTCGATGATGAAAAGCTTCTTCACGCGGGATAGTTTACCACACCCGCGCAGGAATGGCACGGACCGGCGACACGGACCGGCGCCGGGGGAACGACGACGGGGGAAAGAGAACGGGAAGCAGGGGGAGGGAACGGAGAACGAAAATCTGGTGGGCGCGGCGGGACTTGAACCCGCACTCTTGCGAACTGGAACCTAAATCCAGCGTGTCTGCCATTCCACCACGCGCCCGCGACAGGAAGAGCCCGTCCTCCGCATGGCCGGCAAGTGTAGCGAATCCGGCAGCGGTTGGCAAGGGGGGGTCGGACCTGCCGCACGGGGCGTGCGCAACGGACCTTCCACGCGGAGCGTGCGGGGCGGACCTTCCG
>CAVEVC010000059.1:0-14648 GCA_963618935.1 Clostridiales bacterium CCNA10
CTCGGCACGACGGAGTTCTGGGGGATGTTCTTCTCGGTCGGCTTCGGCATCCTGCTCGTGCCGGGGCTCTACTCGCTGTTCCAGACGTGGCGCGAGCACGTCAAGCGGCTGTTCGCCTACATCGGGGCGACGGCCGCCCGCCGCCGCGAGCTCAAGGCGCGCGGCTAGCGGACGGACGTGCGGCGCGCCCGGCGTTCGGTCGATGAAGGGTGGGGCGCGTCCCGCCATTATGATATGATAGTGAGCCGTGAACGAGAAGGAGAGAACGAAATGAAAGCAGGAAAGAAACAGATTGCCGGCATGCTGCTGGCGGCGGCCGCGATCGTCGGCTGCTCGCATCTGCCGAGCGTGGGGCCGGACTATCGGGAGCCCGAGATCGCGGCGCCGGAGGCGGCCGCGCCGGACGCGGGCTACCCGACGACGAACAAGACGGCGACGGGCGAGTTCCGCGCCGCGCGGACGAACGAGGACCCGCGCGTCGCCATCACGGACGCGTCGATCCGCGCCTGGTGGGAGCAGTTCAACGACGACGTGCTCGCGAACCTCGTCGCGGCGGCCGTCTCGAACAACCTCTCCTACCTCATGGCGCAGGAACGCCTCGTGCAGGCGCGCTGGGCGCTCGTGGGGAGCGCGGCCGCGTTCATGCCCAAGGTCACGATGGACGGCACCTACGCGCGCTCGGGCGCGCACCGCTTCACGAGTTCGCGCGCCGCGAGCGGCACGAGCGCGCACGGCGACACCTGGGCGAGCGGGTTCGACGCCACCTGGGAGATCGACGTCTTCGGCGGCTCGCGTCGCGCCTACGAGTCGGCCGACGCCGCCCTCGCCGCCGCCGAATGCACGCTGGAGGACGCCTGGGTCACGCTCACCTCCGAGATCGGCCGCGGGTACATCTCCCTGCGCACCACGCAGGAGCGCCTGCGCGTCGCCCGCGCGAACCTCAAGCTCCAGAGCGAGACGTACGACATCCTCAAGAGCCGCCTCGACAGCGGCATCGGCGACGAGCTCGCCGTCAACCAGGCCAAGTACAACGTGGAGCAGACGCGCGCCTCGATCCCGACCCTCCTCGCCGCCGAGGAGAAGTACATGAACGCGCTCGCGATCCTCTCCGGCACGATGCCCGGCGCGCTCCACGCGCTCCTCGGCGAGCTGCCGGACCGCGACTGGCTCGTCGCCCCGCAGCGCCTCGCCGCCATCCCGCTCGACACGATGCGCGCCCGCCCCGACGTGCGCGCCGCCGAACGCCGCCTCGCCGCGCAGGCCGCCTCCGTCGGCATCGCCAAGGCGATGCTCTTCCCGAAGTTCTACATCAACGGCTCGCTCGGCCTCGACAGCGTGAAGGCCAACCGCTTCTTCCGCCGCGAGGCGTTCCTCGGCTCCATCGGCCCGAGCTTCAGCTGGCCGGTCTTCCAGGGCGGCAACCTCATCGCGAACATGAAGGCAGAGGAGTCGAAGATGAACGAGGCCGCGCTCAGCTACGAGCTCGCCGTGCAGACGGCCTACGAGGAGACGCGCAACGCCTACAGCGCCTACACGCAGGAATACCACCGCTACCAGTCCCTGCAGGGCGCCGTGAAGGCCGCGACGGACGCGGTGAACATCTCGCAGGACCTCTACAAGAACGGCCTGGCGGACTTCAACAACGTCCTCGACGCGCAGCGCTCCCTCCTCACGCTCGAAGAGGCCCTCACCATCAGCCGCGGCAACATCACCCTCAACCTGATCGCCCTCTACAAGGCGCTCGGCGGCGGGATCGAGCCGTAGCCTGCGGCGAGGCCTCCCGAAAAAACGCATTTTGGGATTGCCAAATCGGCGAATTTCCTCTATCCTATCCAGCGCGAGACCGCGAACCAGTTTCCGCGGCCTCCGCATCCTGTCCAAAAGAGGTAGAAAAAAGACATGAACAAGGCTTTGCATGCACTCGTCTACGTGACCCTCGTGGTCGCGGCCGCCGCGCTGTTCTTCGAGTTCAAGCTCTATGACAAGAAGGACCTGCTCAAGGACCGCAACCGCCAGCTCGAGGACTACCTCGTCAGGATCTCCAACACGATCGAGAAGTCCGACGCCGCGAAGCCCGCCGCCGCCCCGGAGGCCCGCAAGGACATCTCCGCCGTCGAGGCGAAGCTCGTGGAGACGCCCGAGACCGAGAACCTGCTGGAGGACTACCCCGCGCAGCTCGAGGAGGCGAACCTCGAGACGATGAAGTGGGACGACAAGGAGCGCATCCAGCTGCGCCGGCTCTACAAGCTCGGGGCGGACGGGGAGAAGATTCCCGACGCGGCCAATCCGGGCGACTTCGTGAAGAAGGGCCCCGGCACGGCGCAGGAGCTCCTCGACCAGCTCTTCGAGCGCGCCAAGGCGCAGCAGGCGAAGCTCAACTCCACGCGCGCCGAGCTCGCGAGCGTGCGCACGAAGCTGGAGACGCTGGTGGCCGACTACAACAAGATCAAGCCCGAGGGCCGCCAGGACAAGGTGACCGTGGAGGAGAAGGCGAAGCAGATCGCCGACCTCGAACAGGCGAAGGCCGCCGTCGAGGAGCAGCTGACGAAGACGAAGTCGCAGATCGACGACCTCAACGCCGAGATCAAGTCCCTGAAGGACGAGGTGTCCAGCGCGAAGGACGAGACGGAGGCCGTGAAGGAGGACCTCGCGAAGAAGGAGAAGCTCGTCGACCAGCTGAAGAAGCTGCTGCAGACGCAGGTCTCCTCGCAGCCGGCCGCGGCGCAGGGCACGGTGGCCGCCGCGGCGCTCACGGCGGGCAACAAGGGCAAGGTCGTCGAGGTCAACCCCAAGTTCATGTTCGTGGTCGTCGAGTTCGACGACGCCGCGATGAAGGAGCTGCTGGGCCCCGAGCGCCAGGGCGCGCTGCCGCTTCTGGAGATGGGCATCCGCCGCACGGGCTTCCAGGGCCCTGCCGGCGAATACGTGGGCCGCCTCCGCCTGCGCCAGAACGTGGCGGGCAAGAACTTCGTGATCGCCGACATCCTCGGCGACTGGCAGCAGGGCGAGGTCCAGAAGGGCGATGTCGTCTTTGCCGAGTAGGGCTTCGCGCGCGCTCTTCCGGGCGGGCCTGCTTGCGGGCGCGCTCGCCCTGGGGCTTCTGGCGGGCTGCATCGCCGACTCGGCGGAGGATTCCGACCTGCCGTGGTCGTCCAACCGGAACTGGGAGGGCCTGGGCCCTCTGCCCTCAGTCATCACCGACCGCTATGATTGAGAACGTGGAATTTGTGCAGAACGAGGGCGGCGTCCGACTGGACGCCGCTTTGTTCACCCGCTTCCCCACCTCCTCGCGCGCGTTCTGCCGCGAGGCGTGCGCCGGGGGCGCGGTGTGGGTGGACGGGCGCGCGGCCTCCAAGGGGATGAAGCTGAAGGGCGGCGAGACGGTGCGCGTGGCGGCCCTGGCCGAGGAGCGGGACAACCGCGTGGCCCCCGACCCGGCCGTGCGCGTGCGCGAGCTCTTTGCGGACGCGGCGCTGCTCGCCTACGACAAGCCCGCCGGGCTGCCCGTGCAGCCGCTGTCGCGCCGGGAGCGCGGCACGCTCATGAACGGCGTCGTCGCGCGCCATCCCGAATGCGCCGACGTCGGGGACCAGCCGCTCATGGCGGGGGCCCTCCACCGCATCGACGCGGATACGTCGGGCCTCGTGCTTGTGGCGCGCACGGCCGATGCCTGGGAGAACCTGCGCGCGCAGTTCGCCGCGCAGACGGTGAAGAAGACCTACCTCGCGCTCGTCGAGGGGGCCGTCGCCGTGGGGGGCACGCTGGAGAACGACCTCGTCCACGACCCCACGCTGCCCTTCTGCCGCATGATCGACGTCTCCCGCGTCCGCGCGAAGGTGCGCGCGGCGCCGCTCCGCGCCGTGACGAACTTCCGCCCCCTCGGCCTCACGCAGCGCGGCAACGAGACGCGCACGCTGCTGGAGGTGACGATCTACACGGGCGTCACGCACCAGATCCGCGCCCAGCTCGCCCTTGCGGGGATGCACGTCGTCAACGACCGCCTCTACGGCGGCTTCGCCGTCGAGGGGCAGACGGGGCACTGCCTCCACGCCCTCGCCGCGCACTTCCGCCACCCCGTCTCGGGCGACGAGGTGGAGATCCGCACGCCCGAACCGGAGTGGGCCGGACGATGACCTGGACCTGGCGCAGATTCCGGATTTCGCTCGCTGTCTCGCTCTTCCTCCTCGCGGTGGGCTTCGGCGTGCGCTGCGCCGAGGACAACCAGGTCGGCTACACGCACGACGCGTCGATGTGGGTCTTCGCCTCCTCCGGCCTGATGGCCTACTACGCCGCGATCGTCGCCTTCGCGCTGCTCCGGCGGCGGCGTGCGCGCCGGCGCGCCAAGACGCCCGCCCCGCCCACTTGAAATCCTCCCGCAAATCGGGTATACTCTTTCTTCCATTTTGCAAAAGGACACATGAGGTAAATCGATGAGTTCGAATTCTACGTCGCGCACCGACATCTGGAAATGGCTCGCGCTGCTGATCATCGCGGTCTTCTCCATCTACGTCACCTATCCCCCGGTGGCCCAGAAGGACGAGAACGGCGTCGTGGTCAAGGAGGGCCGCCTGCGCTTCGGCCTTGACCTCAAGGGCGGCACCTCCTTCACGCTCGGCGTGGACCAGGACAAGCTCCGCGAGACGATCGTGGCGGCGAACCCCGCCATCACGAACGAGCCGGGCGCCGTCGAGAAGAAGATCGCCGAGACCCTCCGGAACTGCGACGCCCGCATCGTCCAGGTCGTGCGCCGCCGCGTGGACGGCATGGGCATGAACGAGCCGGTGATCCAGAGCATGAAGGGGCACCGCCTCCTCGTGCAGCTGCCCGGCATCGACGAGGCGACGCGCGCCGCCGCGAAGAAGTCGCTCCAGAGCGCGGCGTTCCTCGAGTTCCGCCTCACGCACCCGAACAACGACCGCCTCGTGAACAAGCTCATGGCGGGCACGGCGTGCCCGGAGGGCTACGAGCGCGGCGGCGCGGGCTTCGTCCGCGCGGCGAACTACAACGAGGTCGCCGCCCGCCCCGGCTACGCGGCGCGCCTGGCGGCGTTCCACACGCCCGACTCGCGCTACCAGTTCATGCTTGAGAAGGCGAAGGACGGCGTGTCCTACACGGCGAACTTCGTGAGCCGCTTCCCGCCCGCCAAGGAGCCGATCACCGGCGAATACCTCACCTCGGCGAGCGTGGCGCACGACGCGGTCGGCGCCTGCTCCATCGACTTCACCTTCAACTCGAAGGGCGCGCAGCTCTTCTCGCAGGTCACGCGCAACTACGTCGCGCACGGGCCCAAGAACTCCAGCGACCGCGGGCGCCAGCTCGCGATCATCCTCGACGACACGCTCGTCTCCGCGCCCGTCATCCAGAGCGAGATCGGCGCGCGCGGCCAGATCACCGGCCAGTTCACGGCGGCCGAGGCGCAGCAGCTCGCGAACGACCTGAACGCCGGCGCCCTCCCGGCGCCGCTCAAGCTCCTCGCCGAGTCGTCCGTCTCCCCGACGGTGGGCGAGGACGCGAAGGAGGCGGGCATCGTGGCGGCCGGGCTCGGCTTCGCGCTCGTCGCGCTCTTCATGTTCGTCTACTACTGGTACGCGGGCTTCGTCGCGAACATCGCGCTCTTCCTCGACGTCGTGCTCCTGCCGTCCGCGCTCGTGCTCGTCGCGAACGTGCTGGGCGTCTTCGCGAAGGACGCCTCGATGGGCTCGACCGGGTCGCTCGCCCTGCCCGTCCTCACGATGCCCGGCATCGCCGGCCTCGTCCTGACGCTCGGCATGGCCGTGGACGCGAACGTGATCATCTTCGAGCGCATCCGCGAGGAGTTCGCCGCCAAGTCCTCCGTCGGCACGGCCGTCAGGAACGGCTACGGGCACGCCTTCACGGCGATCCTCGACTCGAACATCACGACGATCGTCACGGGCGTCATCCTCTTCAGCGTCGGCACGGGCCCGGTGCGCGGCTTCGCCATCACGCTCACGGCCGGCGTCATCATCTCGATGTTCACGGCCGTCGTCGTCACGCGCCTCATCTTCGACAACACGACGAACCCCGAGTCGATGAAGCCCTTCAAGATGCTGAGCTTCTTCAAGAAGACGCCGAAGATCGACTTCGTGCGCTTCGGCCGGCCCGCGACCGTCGTCTGCTTCGGCATCTGCTTCCTCCTGATGGCGGTCTTCTTCGTGCGCGCCTTCGTGAACACGGCCTCCGTCTTCGCGGTGGACCTGACGGGCGGCACCTCCATCGTCTACTCCGTCGACAGGCAGGCCAAGCCCTCCGTCGGCGACATCCGCAAGGTGCTCGACCCCTTCGACAACGCCGCCGTCATCCAGTACCAGGAGGGCGTGGGCGACCCCACGCTGCTCGTGAAGACGGGCGAGACGGCCGAGACGAAGAAGGGCCAGGCGCTGGAGAACCACGACGTGGGCGCCCACGTCACCAAGATGCTCCAGGAGGCGTTCAAGGACGCGAAGATCCAGCAGGTCTCCGTGGACGAGGTCGGCTCGATGGTCGGCGCGGACCTCAAGAAGTCTGGCACGTGGGCCGTCGTCCTCTCGCTCATCGCGATCCTCGTCTACGTGGCGTTCCGCTTCGAGTTCGGCTTCGGCCTCGGCGCGCTCGTCGCCCTCGCGCACGACGTGTTCATCTCGCTCGGCCTCTTCTCGCTCTGCGGGCGCCAGGTCTCCCTGCTCGTCGTCACCGCGCTCCTCACGATCATCGGCTACTCCGTGAACGACACGATCGTCGTCTTCGACCGCATCCGCGAGGACCTGCGCAAGGACCAGAAGACGGACTTCACGTCGCTCTGCAACCGCGCCCTCAACGAGTGCATCAGCCGCACGGTGATCACCTCCCTCACGACGTTCTTCGCCGTGATGGCGCTCTTCGCCTTCGGCGACGGCTCGATCTTCGACTTCGCGCTCACGATGGCCATCGGCATCGTGGCGGGCACCTTCTCCTCCATGTTCATCGCCACGCCGGTGATGATGTGGTTCTACAAGGGCCGCCGCCCGCAGTTCAACAAGGAAGCCGCCGCCGCCGCGCAGAAGTAGGCCGCCTTGGCGGAGAGGGCTCCAAATGGCGTCGGCGTGGTGGAGACACACACGCTGACGCTTTCGCTTCCCGAGGGGGGCTTCCGCCTTGAGGAGGGGGGCGTGCTGCCGCGCGTCGACGTGGCGTGGGAGGGCTGCGGGCTCGTCCGCCCCGAGAACGACAACGTCGTCTTCATCTGCCACGCCCTCACGGGCGACGCGCACGTGGCGGGCCGCTACGCGGGGGAGGACGAGAGCTCCGGCTGGTGGGAGAGCATCGTCGGGCCCGGCAAGGCGATCGACACCACCCGCTACCGCGTCATCTGCGCGAACGTCCTCGGCGGCTGCAAGGGCACGACCGGCCCCTCCAGCCTCAACCCCGCGACGGGGAAGCCCTGGGGGAGCGCCTTCCCCCGCTTCACGATCGGCGACACGGTGGAGGTCTACCGCGCCCTCCTGCGCGAACTCGGCGTGACGCACCTCGCGGGCCTCGTCGGCGGCAGCTTCGGCGGCATCCAGGTGGTCGAGTGGCTCGCCGCCCATCCGGGCGAGGTCGACCGCGCCGTGATGATCGCCTCCGGCGTGGCGCTCAACTCCCAGGCGCTCGCGTTCGACATCGTGGGGCGCTCCGCCATCACGCTCGACCCGCACTGGAACGGGGGCGACTACTACGACCGCCCCTTCGAGGAGCGGCCCAACGTCGGCCTCGCCCAGGCCCGCCAGGTCGCCCACATCACCTACCTCTCCCTCGACCTCCTCAACCGCCGCTTCGGGCGCAAGCAGCAGGCGGACTGGCTGGCGCGCGACGCCGCCTGGCAGGAGGCGCACGCCGCGCAGTTCGGCACGACCTTCGCCATCGAGAGCTACCTCGCCTACCAGGCCAAGAAGTTCCTCGCCCGCTTCGACGCGAACTCCTACCTGCAGATCACGCACGCGATGGACCGCTACGACGCCGCCGTCAAGTACGGCTCGCTCGACGAGGTCTGCCGCCGCATCACCTCCAAGCTGCTCATCGTCTCCATCTCGGGCGACTGGCTCTTCAGCGAGGACCAGAGCCGCGTCCTCGCCGCCGCGATGCTGCGCCAGGGCAGGCGCGTGGCGTATTCCCACCTCGACATCAAGGTCGGCCACGACGGCTTCCTCACGCACACGAAGGAGCTGGGGCGGCTCATGGGGGCGTTCTTCTCGCCCGTCCCGCGCGAGGTCGGCCCCGCGAAGCGCCGCAAGCTCGCGCCCATCGTCGCGATGGTGCCCGCCGGCGCGCGCGTCCTCGACATCGGCTGCGGCTCCGGCTCGCTCCTCACCCTGCTGCGCGACGGGAAGGGCGTGCGCGGGACGGGCATCGAAATCGACTTCGAGAAGATCGTCAACGGCGTACGTGCGGGCATCGACGTCCTCTACGAGGATGCGGACGAGGGGCTGGGCCTCCTGCCGGACGCCGCCTACGACCTCGCCGTCCTTTCCGAAACCCTCCAGACGGTGAAGAAGCCGCGCGAGATCCTCGTGAAGATCCTCGACAAGGCGAAGGAGGCGATCGTCACGATCCCGAACTTCGCCGCCCTCGGCATCCGCCTCCACCTGCTTCTCACGGGCCGCATGCCGGTGGGAAGCGAGCTGCCGTTCGAATGGTACGACACGCCGAACACGCACTTCTTCACGTTCGACGACTTTCGGGCGCTCTGCGCGCAGGAGGGGATCGAGATCAAGTCCGTACACGCCGAGGCAAAGGGCTTCTGGGGCCGTCTCCTCCTCGCGCTCGGCTTCACGAACCTCGGCGCGGAGCGCGTGGTCTGCCGCCTCGCCCGGCGCCGTTCCTAGCCGGCGCGCGAAGTACCCGCGCCGCCCTCGGCGCGTGGCGTCGTGGGGCGGCGGCCGCAACAAGTTGCGGCCCTCCCCCCGATTTGATTCACCGGGGGGAAACTGGTAGAATAGGCGGAGCTTTTCAAGAGGAAGTCAGCATGGTGCGCATTGTCGAATGGGCGGCCGGGAAGCCGCAGAGCAAATATGTCACGAAGTTCCTCGCGCGCAGCGCGTTCCCCGAGGAGGCCGAGAAGGCCGCGGCGGAGGTGCTGGCGGCGGTCCGCGCGGAGGGCGACCGGGCCGTCGCGCGCTACGTCGCGAAGTTCGAGGGGGCGAAGCTCGCGCCGAAGCGCTTCCGCGTGGCGGAGGACGAGCTGGCGGCGGCGGAGGCGCAGGTGCCGCCCGCGCTCCGGCGCGCCGTGAAGGACGCCTACGCGCGCGTGATGCGCTTCTCGAAGGCGTCGCTGAAGGCCCCCTGGACGATGAAGACGCCGAAGGGCGGCACGGCGGGCGAGTTCTATTCGCCGATGGACCGCGTGGGCGTCTACGTGCCGGGCGGCACGGCGCCGCTCGCCTCCACGGGCGTCATGACCGTCACCCTCGCGAAGGCGGCCGGCGTGAAGGAGATCGTCGCCTGCACGCCCGCCGGCCCCTCGGGCGCGCCCAACCCCGTCCTCCTCTACGCCCTGCGCCTCGCGGGCGCGACGGAGGTCTACCGCGTGGGCGGCATCCAGGCGATCGGCCTCATGGCGTTCGGCACGAAGACGGTGAGGAAGGTGCAGAAGATCGTCGGGCCGGGCAATGCGTTCGTGACGGCCGCGAAGCGCCAGGTGTACGGCTACGTGGGCATCGACCAGGTGGCGGGCCCGAGCGAGATCGCCGTGCTGGCGGACGGCACGGTGCCCGCAAAGTGGGTCGCCGCCGACCTCCTCAGCCAGGCCGAGCACGGCTCGGGCTGGGAGAAGTCGCTCCTCGTGACGGCGGACGCGGCGTTCGCCGGGGAGGTGCGGCGGGAGCTGTTCGCGCAGGCGGAAACGCTCTCGCGCAAGGCCCTCGTCCAGCGCGTCTTCGACCGCGACGGCATCCTCCTCTGCGTCGCGCCGACCGTGGAGGAGGGCCTGGAGCTCGTGAACCGCTTCGCGCCCGAGCACTTCGAGATCATGTGCCGGGACGCGCTGAAGCTCATGAAGGGCGTGCGCGCGGCGGGCGCGGTGTTCGCGGGGGCCTGGACGCCCGAGTCGGCCGGCGACTTCGTGGCCGGCCCGTCGCACGTCCTCCCCACGGGCGGCGCGGCGAACATGTTCAGCGGGCTCACGCCGGACGACTTCCGCCGCCGCCATTCGTTCGTCGCCTTCACGCGGGGCGACCTCGCCGAGACGCGTGCGACGATCGAGGCGTTCGCGCAGGTGGAGGGCCTGGACGCGCACGGGCGCGCCGCTTCCGTCCGCTTCGAATAAATGGTATACTCGTTTTCCCGTCTAGGTTTTTAGTGGAGGTTTTTGTTGAACGCAGATGCTTCGCATACGCAGAATGGGGCGAACAGGCATGTGGCTACGACGGCGGCTGACGCCGCCTACGCCACAATGCCTGTTCGCCCGGATTTGGCGATTGTTCGCCTCATCATGCAAGTCAGGCAACAACCGATTGTGGCGTAGGCCCCGCAGGGGCCGTTGTAGCCACATCGGTTGTTGCCAACTTCTGCGTATCGCAAGGCGATCTGCGTTCCATTGAGAACCAGGAAGAGTCCATTTCAAGGAGAAGAACACGATGAATCTCGAAGAACAGGTCAAGGCCAAGCTCGACGAACTCCGCCCCATGCTCCAGCAGGACGGCGGCGATCTCGAATTCGTGAAGATGGAGGGCAAGGTCGTCACCCTCAGGCTCGTCGGGCACTGCGGCAGCTGCCCCTACGCGCTCATGACGCTCAAGCAGGGCATCGAATCCCGGCTGCAGGAGCTGGACCCCGAACTGGCCGTCGCGCGCGCCGAGTGAGGAAGCTGCCCATGAAGACCATCAACGTCTCCCTCGTCGGCGTCGGCGGGCAGGGCATCCTGCTCACGGCGAACATGCTCGCGCGCACGGCGGCGATCGCCGGCATGGACGTCAAGAAGAGCGAAATCCACGGCATGGCCCAGCGCGGCGGCAGCGTGATCTCGAGCGTGCGCTTCGGCACGGCGGTCCACTCGCCGATCATCCCGGAGGGGCAGAGCGACATCCTCGTCGCGTTCGACCGCCTGGAGGCCCTGCGCTGGAAGCACTTCCTCGCGAAGGACGGCAAGGTGCTGATGAACAACGTCGACCTCGTGCCCGTCACGGTGTCGAGCGGCCTCCAGCAGCCCGTCACGGACTTCGAGACGCGCCTCGCGAAGGCGTTCCCCGACGCGCTCGTCGTCGACGCCGCGAAGATCGCCGAGGAGGTCGGCAACGCCCGCACGATGAACATGGTCATCGCCGGCGCCCTCTCCGCGCTCACGCCCTTCCGGGAGTCCCAGTGGGCGAAGGCGCTGGAGGAGAGCTTCACGGGCCCCAAGGCCAAGCTGCTGGACCTCAACCGCAAGGCGTTCGACCTCGGCCGCGCCGCCGCGGCGCAGTGACGCGGGCGACGGAGGAGGAGAAGACGATGCCGTTCTGGAACCGTGAAGCCGAGACGATGTCGCGCGACCAGCTCGCGGACGTGCAGCTCAAGGGCCTTCAGAAGTCGCTGAAGCGCGTGTGGTCGAACGAGTGGAGCCGGCGGCTCCTGCTGGGCCGGGGCTTCGGATGCCCCGAGGACGTGAAGTCGCTCGACGACCTGAAGCGCATTCCGTTCCTGACGAAGGACGACTTCCGCGACGCCTACCCGCTGCAGATGTGTACGGCGCCGCGCCGGGATCTGCTGGAGTTCCACATGTCCTCCGGCTCCACCGGCACCCCCGTCGTGATGGCCTACACGAAGAACGACCTCAACCAGTGGGCGGACTGCATGGCGCGCTGCTACACGATGGCGGGCCTGGAGGCGGGCGACGCCTTCCAGATCATGCCGACCTTCGGCCTCTTCAACGGCGGCTTCGGCTGCTACCACGGCTGCCGCAAGGCCGGGCTCTTCTGCGTGCCCGCCTCCAGCGGCAACACCGAGCGCCAGATCAGGCTCATGCGCGACTTCCGCGTCAAGGGCTTCTGCTCCGTCGTCTCCTACGTCCCGCGCATCATCGAGAAGCTGGACGCCGAGCCCGCCGGCGACCACGACATCCCCTCCCTGCGCGTCGGCATCTTCGGCTCGGAGACCTTCTCGGACGAGATGCGCCGCAAGATCGAGAAGCGCCTCCACATCGAGTGCTTCGACATCTACGGCATGACCGAGACGGGCGGCATCGGCACCACCGGCCAGGACTGCCGCTGCCACTGCGGCCTCCACGTCTTCGAGGACCAGTACATCACCGAGGTCATCGACCCCGTGACGGGCGAGGTCCTGCCCGACGGCCAGTTCGGCGAGCTCGTCTTCACGTCCCTCACGCGCGAGGCCATGCCGATCATCCGCTACCGCACGCACGACATCTGCCGCATCCTCACGCGCGAGAAGTGCGCCTGCGGGCGCACCTCCCTGCGCATCGACCGCATCACGGGCCGCACGGACGACATGCTCATCGTCAAGGGCGTCAACTTCTACCCCCGCCAGGTCGAGCAGGCCCTCATGGAGATCCCCGGCGTCAAGGACGAGTTCCAGATCATCCTCGAGGAGCGCCACGGCATGACGGACGTCACGGTCAACGTCGAGGCCGAGCCCGGCGTCACCGGCCACACGGTCGCGAAGCACCTGAAGGAACGCCTCGGCTTCCTGCCGAAGGGCGAGGTCTTCCCCGTCGGTTCGCTCCCCCGCACCGAGGGCAAGGCCAGGCGCGTCGTCCGGCGAAAGCTGGATGATTGAGTGGTTAAGTAATTAAGTGGTTAAGTAGTTAAGTGGTTAAGCGGTTAAGTGGTTAAGTGGTTAAGTCGTCATGTACGTGCGTGAGCCAACTTAACTACTTAACCACTTAAGGCGAAGCGACTTAATAAGGTTATTGGAGGGTCTATGAAGGTCACACGAAGAGGCTTCCTCGGCGGGCTCGTCGCCGTCTCGGCGCTGCCGTCGCTCGGCAAGGACGATCCGGCCGCCTTCCCCGCGCGCGGCAAGTTCGAGCGCCTCGTCCTCGCCTACCAGCACGTCCACATCGGCCTGGAGAAGCCGTTCTCCGTGCTGCACATCTCCGACACACACCTCACGGCCGCGTATCCGGACGAAGGCGAGACGAAGCAGAAGCTGCGCGAGATCCGCACGAATACGTTCGGCGGCCGCCAGGAGGAGGCGCTGGCCGACTCGCTCGCCTGGGCGAAGAAGAACGTCGACTACGTCGTCCACACCGGCGACCTCATCGACTGGCAGAGCCGCGCCAACTTCGACCTCGTGAAGAAGCACTTCGGCGCGGGGATGTGCGGGGCGGTCGGCAACCACGAGTTCTCGCCGGACATGTGGCTCGGGAAGGACGAGAACAGCGAGGCGCACAAGGCGAAGACGCGCGCGCCGGTCGCGGCCGCCTACCCCTTCGACATCGAGCTCCAGTCCACCGTCGTGAACGGCGTCAACTTCGTCGCGCTCGACGACGTGTACGACTACGTGACCGCGCGCCAGGTCGAACGCTTCGCCGCCGAGGTGAAGAAGGGCCTGCCGATCGTCCTCTGCATGCACGTGCCGTTCTTCTCGGAGCACCTCGTGCGGGCGGACAGGAAGTTCTGGAGCGCCGGGCGCAAGTTCACGTCCGCCGTCCCGCCGAAGATGGGCGGCAAGCAGCGGACCGACGTCGTGACGCGCGACTTCATCGCGCATCTCAGGCGCGAGCCGCTCCTGAAGGCCATTCTCGCCGGTCATATGCACATCACGGTGCAGGACCGCTTCTCGCCCACCGCGATGCAGTACGTCGTGGGCGGCAACTTCATGTTCCACGGCCAGGAGGTCCTGTTCACATGACCCTGCGCACGGTTTTCGTCATTGCGATGGAGAGCGAGGCGGCCGCCGTCACGGCGCACCTCTCCGGCGTCTCGGAGGAGACGGCGTTCGGGCGGCGCATCGTCTCGGGCGCGCTCGCGGGCGAGCCGACCGCCGTCGTCGTCTCCGGCATCGGCAAGGTGAACGCCGCCGCCGCCACGCAGCTGGCGCTCGCGCGCTTCAGCCCCGAGGTGCTGCTGAACGTCGGCGTCGCGGGCGCCCTCCACGCGCCGATGCAGGTCGCCGAGGTCTACCGCGTCTCCGCGGCCGTGCAGTACGACTTCGACCTCGCCGCCGTCAACGGCACGCCCGTCGGCACGCTCAACGAGTACGCGTCGCGCGAGCTGCCGCTGGACCGCGCGGGCAACGCCCTCCCCGAGGCCCTGCTCGCGACGGGCGACCGCTTCAACGATTCGCCGGCGGACTACCGCTTCCTCGTCGAGGACGTCAAGGCCGACCTCCGCGACATGGAGGGCGCCGCGATCGCGCACGTCGCCCGCCGCGCCAGCGTGCCCCTGCGCGCCCTCAAGGCCGTTTCGGACGTGGCCGGCGCGGGCTCCACGGCCGACCAGTACCGCGCCAACCTCGCCCGCGCCCTCACGGCCCTCTCCGCCGCCATCCCCGCCTTCTTCAAGATTCCGTCGCCTTCGGCTTTAAGTTGTTAAGTCGCCGCTTCGCGGCTTTAAGTTTTTTTTGTACTATTTTCAATCCTCCGTCATTTGACTGCCCTTGGCTGTTTAACAACGTTTCAACTTATGGATCCGGCAACGAAGTGGATTGATCGTGCGGGAGGGCGCGTGTCCTCACGCGCCGCAAATACGGCGGCT
>CAVEVC010000060.1:0-16981 GCA_963618935.1 Clostridiales bacterium CCNA10
GCCGCGTCAGTTCCCGACCTATGGGCTCGCTCGGCGATCGCTCGTCGCGCAAACGGGATGAATTATACCAAAATCAGACGCGGATTTGGGGGGCGAGACTTGACCGCGTTCTCATTCGGGGGAGTGAAGTCAATGCGCCGTGCGCAGCAGCACCTGGCCGGCGTCGACGGCGAGGACCTGGCCCGTGACGGACCGCGCCTCCAGAAGGAAGGCGACCGCCTCGGCGACGTCCTCCGGCGCCGGGCGATGGCCGAGCAGCACCGCGCCGCCCTTCTCGCGGTTCGCCGCGTCCGCCGGCGCGAGGACGGGCCCCGGCGCGACGGCGTTGACGCGCAGGCTGGCCCCGAAGCGGCGGGCCGCCGCCCGCATCGACGCGCCGAGCGCGAGCTTGGACGCCTCGTAGGGCGTCGGCGCGGCGGGCGGCGCGAGGATGCGCGCGTCGAGGAGGTCCACCACCGCGCCCGTCCGCCCCTCCCGCGCCAGGCGCGCGCCGAGCAGCCGCGTCAGCGCGTCCGGCGCCTCCGCGTTGACGCGCATGAGGCGCGCCGCCTCGCCGGGCGCGAGCGTGCGCGCGGTCGAGAAGAGGGCGGCGTTGTTCACGAGCGCGCGGAGATCGGGCGCGGCGGCGCACGCCTGCGCGAAGAGGCGCGCCGGCGCGGCGGGGTCGGCGAAGTCGGCGGCAAGCGGGTTCGCCGCGTCGCGCGAGTGGACGAGGACGTTCCAGCCGCGCGCGCGGAGGACGGCGCAGATCGCCTTGCCGATCCGCTTCGTCCCCCCCGTGACGAGGACGCCGCCCTTCACGGCTTCAGCATCAGCTGCGTCAGCAGCTTCGTGAAGCGGGCGGGGTCGGGGATGGCGGAGCCCTCGGCGATGAGGGCCTGGTCGTAGAGCAGCTCGACGGCGTCCTTGAGCGCGTCGCCCGCGAGGCCCTTCATCTTCTCGACGAGCGGGTGGGCGGCGTTGATCTCCAGGAGGCGCTTCTCGTGGGGGACCTCCTGGTTCATCGCGCGGAGCATGCGCTCCATCGAGGCGGAGAGCGCGTGCGCGCCGGCGACGAGGCAACAGGGGGAGTCGGCGAGGCGCGTGGAGACGCGCACGTCGGAGACGCTGTCCTTGAGCTGCTCCTTCACGGCGTCGAGGAGGGGCTTCAGGTCGGCGCTCGCCTTCTCGTTCGCCTCCTTCTCGGCCTTCTGGTCGGCCTCGCTGCCGAACTGGACGTCGCCCTTGGCGATGTCCACGAGCTTCCTGCCCTCGTATTCGCGGAAGTCGTCCACCAGCCACTCGTCGACGGGGTCGACGAAGAAGAGGACGTCGCAGCCGTGCTTGAGGGCCTGTTCGATCTGCGGCGAATGGCGGGCGTCCTCCAGGCGCTCGGCGGCGAGGAAGTAGATGTCCTTCTGGTCCTTCGGCATCGCCTTGACGTAGTCGTCGAGGGCGATGCGGGTCCCCTCGGGGCTCTTCGCCGAGTAGTACATGAGCAGCTTCTTGATGCGGTCGGCGTTCGCGAAGTCGGTGCGCACGCCCTCCTTGAGGATGCGGCCGAAGGCGGCGTAGAAGTCCTTGTAGGCGTCGGGCTTCTTGTCCTTCATCTCCTGCAGGGCGGAGAGGATCCTGGAGGTGACGGCCTGCTTGATCTTGCGGATCACGGCGTCGTCCTGCAGCATCTCGCGGCTCACGTTGAGGGGCAGGTCGGCGCTGTCCACCACGCCCTTCGCGAAGCGGAGGTATTCGGGGAGCAGCATGTCGAAGTCGTCGCCGATGAAGACGTTGCGCACGTAGAGGGAGAGACCGCGCTTCGTGTTCGGCATGTAGATGTCCATGCCCGCCTGCCTGGGGAGGAAGAGGAGGGCCTTGAACTCGACCTGGCCCTCGCCGGAGAAGTGGATCGTCTCGAGGGGGTCGGCGTAGTCGTGCGTGAGGTGCTTGTAGAACTCGCTGTATTCCTCGGGCTTCACGTCCTTCTTCGCGCGCTTCCAGAGGGCGGTCATCGTGTTGAGGGGCTTGGGGGGCTCGGGCGCCTTCTTCTCCTCGCCCTCCTTCTTGCCGTCTTCCTTCTTGTCGTCCTCCTTCTTTTCGGGGAGGCCGGTGAAGTAGATGGGGTAGGCGATGAAGTCGGAGTAGTCCTTCACGAGGCCCTCGATGCGCCACTGGTCGAGGTATTCCTCGCATTCGGGGCGCAGGTGGAGCATCACGCTCGTGCCGTATCCGTCGCGCGTGCCGTCCTCGATCGTGTAGGAGCCGCCGCAGTCGCTCTCCCACTGGTAGGCGGCGTCGGCTCCGCGCTTCTTCGAGACGACGCGCACCTTGTCCGCCACCATGAACGCCGCGTAGAAGCCCACGCCGAACTGGCCGATGAGCTCGGGGAGGTTTGCGCCGCCCTTTTCCTTCAGCGCCGCGCGGAAGGCCTTCGTGCCGGAGCTCGCGATCACGCCGAGGTTCTTCTCGAGGTCGTCGGCGTCCATGCCGCTGCCGTTGTCGGAGACCATGAGCGTCTTCGCGTCCTTGTCGGCGACGATCTGGATCTGCCAGGCGGGGTTGTCGGCGACGAGCGCGGGCTGGGTGAGGCCCAGGTACTTCGCGCGGTCGATCGCGTCCGAGGCGTTCGAGATGAGCTCGCGCAGGAAGATCTCCTTCTTCGAGTAGAGCGAGTTGACGACGAGGTCGAGCATTTCCTTGATCTCGGCCTTGAACAGATGGTTCTTCTTTTCCATATTGGACTGAAACTCCTTTCGTTCGCTAAACGAGGGCGTAGTATACCACATTCCGGGCGGGACGGTGAGCGGCCCCTAGCCGAACAGCCAGAAGGCGCCGTAGGAGACGCAGGTCGCGACGAGGACGACGAGCGGCAGGTTCAGGCGGAGGAACGCGAGCGCGATGGCCGTCGCGGCGCCCGCAAGCGCGGGGACGGGCGGGCGCCCCGGAAAGGCGGCCGCCGGGTCCGTCGCGTAGAAGACGTCCGGGAAGATCATCGCCGAGAGGAGCGCATAGGGCATATACTCCAGGAGGGCGACGAAGTAGGGGTTCCGAAGCGGGCGCCGCAGCAGGACGAGCGGCACGGCCCGCAGCAGGTACGTGGCGAACGCCGTCACGAGGACGAGCCCCAGCAGCGTGCCCCTTCCGCACCAGTCAGGCATCGCGCGCCTCCGTCCTCTTCGGGAACAGGACGGCCGCCACGACCGCGCTCGCGACGCCCGCAATGAGCGTCGTCCACCCCACGTCCAGCCCCGTGGGCAGCAGGCGCAGGCCCACGCCCGCAAGCGCGGCGACGGCCACGCAGAAGAACGCCGGACGGCTCCGGCGCGCCTCGGGCAGGATGATCGCGAGGAACATCGCGTAGAGCGCCAGCCCCATCGAGCGCTGGAGCGCGGCGGACATCAGCCCGCTCGTGCGGTCCCACGCCCCCAGCATCGTCCCCCCGACCCAGCCGGCCCAGGAGCAGGCCGTGAGCCCCATGTAGTAGGCGAAGGTGAGCGGCCGCGCCTGCTTCACCGCCACCCCCACGATCTCGTCCGTGTCGCCCATCGCCACCAGGAGGCGCGCGCCCACGCCGACGGACGCCGGCAGGCGCTGCGCCACGGCCAGCGCCATCAGCACGTAGCGCAGGTTGAAGACGAGCACCGCCAGGACGACCGCGAAGTAGGTCCCCCCCTTCTCCAGCAGGTTCACCACCGCGAACTGCCCCGTGCCCGAAAGGTGCGTCATGCTCATCAGGGCGGGCGACCAGAACGGATGCCCGTTCTGGCAGCAGGCAACGCCGAACGCGAACCCCACCGCCAGGTAGCTGAAGAAGACCGGCAGCGCATCGACAAGCCCCCGGCGGAAGGAGAGGGGCGGAGCGGACGTCCCTCCGGCGGCCATCAGAGGAACACCCCGCCCACGACGCCGAACACGACGCCGAACGCATAGACCGCCGCGAGGATCGCCAGGTTCTGGCGCAGATGGCGGTGCGTGCGGAACAGGACGAGGAACCCGACGCCCGCCCCCGTCAGGGACGAGGCGACAAGCGCCCCCGCCGACATGCCCCCCTCCGCGTAGAGGTCCGCGCACGCCACCGACGCCGCGCAGTTGGGGATGAGCCCCACCGCGCCGCCCAGCAGCTCGCCGACGAACGGCCGGTTGAGGATGCACCCCTTCAGCGCCTCCTCGCCGCCGCAGAAGTGGAGGACAAGCTCGAGGATGCCGGAGATGACGAGCAGGAAGACGAAGATTTCAAGCGTATGGATGAGCGCGGGCGCCACGATGCCCTTCCGCTCCGAGCAGCAGCAGCGGCTCTGCGCGCACAGCTCCCCCACGTGCGGCGAGGGCTCGCGGCGCCCCATGCAGTAGAGGAGCGCGTTCACGGCAAACCCCGCGAAGACGGCGAACAGGATCTTCAGCCCCACGAGCTTGCAGATGAACGGAACCGGCACCTGCTTGGAGAGGAGCACGGGGATCAGCTCGTCGGAGGTGGAGAGGAAGACGGCCACGAGGGTGCCCGCCGTGATCACGCCGCCCGCGTAGAGCGACGCGGCCGCCGCCGAGAAGCCGCACTGGGGCACGACGCCCGCCGCGGCCCCGAAGAACGGGCCCCATTGACTGACGCGCCCGAGCTTCCGCCCGAGCGCGCCGCCCGCATGCGCCTCCACCCACTCCAGCGCCAGGTAGGCGGGGAAGAGGAAGGGAAGCAGCAGCAGGTTCTCGACCAGGAAGTCGATCACGCCGGGGAAATCGCCTCGTTCGGGCACGTCGACGCGCATGCGCCGCAGTCCACGCACTTTTCGGCGTCGATCACGTAGGGCGTGCCCTCGCTGATCGCCTCGGCCGGGCAGGCGTCCTTGCAGCAGCCGCAGGCAACGCACTTGTCGCCATCAATCTTGTGAGCCATGTTGCTTCTCCTTGGTTGGGTTGAAAAAACGGCGGATATTATCTCACACCGCCCGCGTGTTAGGCAACGGTAAGTTTAAAGGGACGATTCTGTTGCGGCGGAGGGCCTGTCATGGACTTGTTAAGTCGCCGCTGCGCGGCTTTAAGTGGTTAAGTCGCCGCTGCGCGGCTTTAAGCCCCCGGCCGAGACAAGCGCGCCCTCCCGTAGCGGCGCAAAAGCGCAAAGATCCGCCTGTTTTCGGGAGGGACGGACTTGTCCCGTCCGTAATCGCGAAGTTCTTGCAATTGCCTCAAGTGCTGAGACCGCTGTACACAGACCCTGGAAATTTAAAGCCGCGAAGCGGCAACTTAACTACTTAAAGGCCGAAGGCCGACTTAATCGGACACTTTGGCGGGGCAGTAGCGCGCGAGGGGGCAGCCCGCGCAGCGCGGATTGCGCGGCGCGCAGCGGGTCTGACCGAACGAGACGAGGTGCGAGTTCCACGTCTTCCAGTACTTCACCGGCAGGATCCGCCGCAGGGCCTTCTCCGTCTCGAACGGCGTCTTCGTCCGGACGAGCCCGAGGCGGTTCGAGATGCGGTGGACGTGGACGTCGACGCAGATCGCGGGCAGGCCGAAGCCCACCGCCACCGTGAGGTTCGCGGTCTTGCGCCCCACGCCAGGCAGCTCGCACAGCGCCTCGACCGTCCGCGGCAGCACGCCGCCGAACTTCTCCCGCAGCGCGCCCGGAAGCGCCTTGAGGTGGCGCGCCTTGTCGCGGAAGAATCCGACGGGGAAGATGAGCGTCTCGATCTCCGCCTGGGTGAGGCGGTCGAGGTCCGCCGGGGCGAACACGGGCCCCGCCCCCGCCGCGAAGAGGCGCCGCACGGCCCCCGCCGTGCAGCGGTCCTTCGTGCGCGCCGAGAGGATCGTCCCCACGAGGACGCAGAACGGGTCGTGCGTCTGCGCCTCGACAAGTTCGATGATGGGCGCATCGTGGGCCTGGAACTCCCGCTTCAGGAGGCGGTCGACCGCCGGAACGTCCTGGGCCGTCATGCGCGGCGCCCGGCCTCTTCGCGGCGCGCCTTCGCCGCGTAGTGGAGGTAGAGCGCCAGGTCCGTCGAAACGAGCGCCATGTCGACCAGATAGACGAAGCAGAGCCAGTCGTTGCCGGGGTTCGCGTCGAGAAGGCGCGCGAGGACGCCCCCCACGTAGCCGAGGAGGACGATGGACATGAACATCGGGCTCTTGCCCGCCACGCCCTTCCCGCCATGGCCGGACTTGTAGGTGCGCACGATCGCGAACGGCCACGAGAAGCCGAACGCGAAGAGCATGAAGAATTCGCAGATCTGGGAGAGTTCCATGGTGGAGGGAGGAAGGGTTGAGGTTTCAGGTTCTCGGTTTCAGGTTTTAGGTTTCGGCAAGGACGGCCGCCTTGAGGTAGGCGCGGTTCATGCGCGCGATGTTGTCGAGGCCGACCTCCTTGGGGCACACGGCGGCGCATTCGCCGACGTTCGTGCAGGCGCCGAAGCCCTCCTTGTCCATCTGCGCCACGAGCGCGCGGACGCGGCGGGACGCCTCCACCTTCCCCTGCGGGAGGGCGCCGAGGTGCGCGACCTTCGCGGAGGTGAAGAGCATCGCCGAGGCGTTCGGGCACGCCGCCACGCACGCGCCGCAGCCGATGCACGCGGCCGCCGCGAACGCGCGGTCCGCATCCTCCTTCGCGACGGGCACGGACGCCGCCTCGGGCGCGGAGCCCGTGTTGACGCTCACGTAGCCGCCGGCCTGGATGATGCGGTCGAACGCGGAGCGGTCGACCACGCAGTCCTTCACGACCGGGAACGCCGCCGAGCGGAACGGCTCCACGGTGATCGTCTCGCCGTCGGCGAACATGCGCATGTGCAGCTGGCAGGTCGTGCAGCCGTAGTCGGCGCCGTGGGGCTGCCCGTTCACGACGAGCGAGCAGGTGCCGCAGATGCCCTCGCGGCAGTCGTTGTCGAACGCGAACGGCTCCTCGCCCCGCAGGACGCGCCGCTCGTTGACGACGTCGAGCAAATCGAGGAAGGACATGTCGGGCGAGATGCCCTCCACGTCCACGCTCTCGAAATGCCCCTGGGACCGCGCGTCCTTCTGGCGCCACATCTTCACGGTGAACTTCATGGCGTTCCTCACTTGTAGCTGCGCGTCGCGAGCGCGACGTTCTCGAACGAGAGCGGTTCCTTCGAGAGTTCCGGCGGGGCGCCGTCGCCCCGGTATTCCCACGCGCCGACGTAGCAGAAGCGCGCGTCGTCGCGCTGCGCCTCCCCCTCGGCCGTCTGGCTCTCCTCGCGGAAGTGCCCGCCGCAGGACTCCGCGCGGTGGAGCGCGTCGCGCGCCAGCAGCTCCGCGAACTCCAGGAAGTCCGCCACGCGCCCCGCCTGCTCCAGGCACTGGTTGAAGTCGCCCGCCCCGCCCGCCACGGCCACGTCGCGCCAGAACGCCTCGCGGATCTCGGGGATCTTCGCGAGCGCCCTCTCGAGGCCGGCCCTGTTGCGCGCCATGCCGACGTTCTCCCAGAGGAGGTTGCCGAGCTCGCGGTGGAAATCGCCCGCCGTGCGGCGGCCCTTCACGGACATGAGGCGGCGGATCTTCTCCGCGCAGAGCCGTTCGCTCTCGGCGAAGGCCGGCTCCCCGCCCGTCACCTTCCCGAGCGGCGCCGAGGCGAAGTAGCCGCCGAGCGTGTAGGGGATCACGAAATAGCCGTCCGAAAGCCCCTGCATGAGCGCGGAGGCGCCGAGGCGGTTCGCGCCGTGGTCGGAGAAGTTCGCCTCGCCGAGGACGAAGCAGCCGGGAATCGTCGACATGAGCTCGTAGTCCACCCAGAGCCCGCCCATCGTGTAGTGGATCGCGGGGAAGATGCGCATGGGCGTCCGGTAGGGGTCCTCGCCCGTGATCTTCTCGTACATCTGGAAGAGGTTGCCGTACTTCGCGCTCACGCCCGCCACGCCGAGGCGGCGCACGGCGTCCTCGAAGTCGAGGTACACGGCAAGGCCCGTGCCGCCCACGCCGAGGCCCTGGTCGCAGACCTGCTTCGCGTTGCGGCTCGCCACGTCGCGCGGCACGAGGTTGCCGAAGCTCGGATAGCGCTCCTCCAGGTAGTAGAAGCGCTCGGCGGCGGGGATCTCGGCCGGCGCGCGCCGGTCGCCCTTCCTCCGGGGCACCCAGATGCGCCCGTCGTTCCGCAGCGACTCGCTCATGAGCGTGAGCTTCGACTGCAGGTCCCCGTGGCGCGGGATGCACGTGGGGTGGATCTGCGTGAAGCAGGGGTTCGCGAAGAGCGCCCCGCGCTTGTAGGCGCGGAAGGCGGCCGAGACGTTCGACCCGCGCGCGTTCGTGGAAAGGTAGTAGACGTTGCCGTAGCCGCCCGTCGCGAGGCAGACCGCGTCGCCCGCGTGGCGCTCCAGCGCCCCCGTCACGAGGTTGCGCGCCACGATGCCGCGCGCGCGGCCCTCCACGAGCACGAGGTCCATCATCTCGCGGCGCGCGAACACCGTCACGCGCCCGGCGGCCGCCTGGCGGGACATCGCCTGGTACGCCCCGAGGAGGAGCTGCTGCCCCGTCTGCCCGCGCGCGTAGAACGTGCGCGACACCTGCGCGCCGCCGAAGGACCGGTTGTCCAGCTGGCCGCCGTACTCGCGCCCGAACGGCACCCCCTGCGCCACGCAGTGGTCGATGATCGCGTTCGAGACCTCGGCGAGGCGGTAGACGTTCGCCTCGCGCGCGCGGAAGTCGCCGCCCTTCACCGTGTCCTTGAAGAGCCGCCACACCGAATCGCCGTCGTTCTGGTAGTTCTTCGCCGCGTTGATGCCGCCCTGCGCGGCGATGGAGTGCGCGCGGCGCGGGCTGTCCTGGATGCAGAACACCTTCACGTTGTAGCCCAGCTCGGCGAGCGTCGCCGCCGCCGAGGCCCCCGCAAGGCCGGTGCCGACGACGAGGACGGTGAACTTCCGGCGGTTCGCCGGGTTGACGAGCCGCACGTCGCGCCGGTAGCGCGTCCACTTCTCCTCAATGGACCCGCCCGGGATCTTCGCGTCCAGCGTCATTTCCGCCCTCCTTCCGCCCGCGCCGCCGCAAGGGCCTCAAGCGCGGGCTGCGCCGCGCGCGCCTGTTCGATCTGCGCCCGGGCCGCAGGCCGCCGCGCGAGCGCGCACGTGCCCGCCGCCGTCACGATGAACCCGCCGAGGATCGCCCCCGCCGCGCACGTGGCCGCCGCGTTGAAGAGCGGCGTCCAGCGCGGATGGACGAGCCCGAACGTGCGGAAGAGGGACGGCAGGGCGTGGAGGAGGTGCGCCCCCGCCACGAGGAGCGCCGCCACGTAGAGCGCCGTCCACGCCGGGTTCGCGAACGTCTCGACCGTCGTGAGCCACATGTCGCGCACGATCTCGCCCGCCGCGTCCTGGTAGAGGTACCGGCGCCCGAACTTGAAGAGGGCCAGATGCTGCACGAGGAAGACGAGGACGACCGCGCCCGAGGCGAACATCGTGTACGCCGCCCTCGTCGCCTTCCCCGCGCGGGAGACGGCCGCGTAGCGCGCCGCCCCCCGCGCCCGCCGGTTGCCGCGCTTCAGGACGAGCGCGAGCGCGACGTGGACGAACAGGACCGCGGCCAGCCCCGCCTCGACGAACCAGATGAGCGGCTTGAGGCCGGTGAGGAACTGGCAGTAGGCGTTGTAGGCGGCCTGCGCCGCCGCCGGGTCGGGGTTCAGGAGCGGGAGGTTGCCGGCCATGTGCCCCGCAAGGAACGCCGCAAGCAGCGCCCCCGCCGCGCCGAGGACCTGCTTCCGCCCGATGGACGACGCGAGATAGGCTCCCGCCCACCGCGCCATCCGCGACCAACCGCCCGCATCTCCGCTCGCCGTCACGCCTTTCCTCCCAGAACCCGTCTGCCCACTACGCATCCTTCAGCTTCCTCGCGACGAGCGGGCCGACGAGCCTGGGGTCGGCCTTGCCCTTCGAGAGCTTCATCACCTGGCCGACGAAGAAGCCGGCGGCGGCCTTCTTGCCCGCCTTGAAGTCCGCGACGGGGCCCGGGTTCGCGGCGATGGCCTCGTCGACGAACGCCTCCAGCGCGGCCGCGTCGGAGACGGCGCCGAGGCCGCGTTCCTTCACGATCGCCTCGGGGTCGCCGCCCTTCTCGAAGAGCTCGGGCAGCAGCTCCTTCACGGTGGGGCCGTTGATCGTGCCCTTCGCGGAGAGGCGGGCGAGCGCGCGCAGCGCGTCGGGCGCGAGCGCGCACGCGCCGATCTCCTTCCCGCTCGCGTTGAGGAGCGCCATCACGTCGCCCATGTAGAGGTTGCAGAGGAGCTTCGCCGTCTTCCTGTCGAGGCCCTGCGCGGCGGCCTCGAAGAAGTCGGCGTTCGCCTTGTGCTGCGAGAGGACGCCGGCGTCGTACTCGGCGATGCCGTAGTCGGCGACCATGCGCGCGCGGCGCGCCTCGGGCTTTTCGGGGAGGAGCCTGCGCCAGGCGTCGACCTGCTCGTCCGAGAGCGCGACGGGCACGAGGTCGGGCTCGGGGAAGTAGCGGTAGTCGTGCGCGTTCTCCTTCGAGCGCATGGAGGCCGTCTCCAGCGCCTCGGGGTCCCAGCGGCGCGTCTCCTGCACGACGGGGACGCCCTGCGCGGCGCAGGCGCGCTGGCGGCGCGCCTCGTATTCGAGCGCGGCGTGGATGCCGCTGAAGGAGTTCATGTTCTTGATCTCGACCTTGGTGCCGAGCGTCGGGGAGCCGACGGGGCGGATCGAGATGTTGACGTCCGAGCGCATGTTGCCCTCTTCGAGGTTGCAGTCCGAGACGCCCGCGTAGACGAGGATCTCCTTGAGGGCCGTCAGGTAGGCGATCGCCTCGTCGGCGTCCGCGAGGTCGGGCTCGCCGACGATCTCCATGAGCGGCGTGCCGCCCCGGTTGAAGTCGACGCCGGAGGTCGCGGCGTAGTGGTTGATCTTCGCGGCGTCCTCCTCCAGGTGGATGTGGTTGATGCGGATGAGCTTCTTCGTGCCGTCCGCCTTCGTGATCTCCACGCCGCCGCCGATGCAGAGGGGGTTGCCGTTCTCGGAGATCTGGTAGTCCTTCGCCATGTCGGGGTAGAAGTAGTTCTTCCGGTCGAAGGTCGCGTGCTTGTTGATCGTCGAGCCGAGCATGAGGCCGCTCATGACGGTGAGCTTCACGGCCTCTTTGTTCATGACGGGCAGCGCGCCGGGGTAGCCCAGGCAGACGGGGCAGACGTTCGTGTTCGGCTCGCAGCCGGTCTTCAGCAGGCAGCCGCAGAACATCTTCGTGCGGGTCCTCAGCTGGACGTGCGTCTCCAGCCCGATCGTGTTCTCGAATTCCATTGTCCTACTTTCCCTTTTCCCCTGCGGACGGCAGCGAGATCGCGTCCAGGAGGTTCGTCGTTCCCATTTCGTTGAGCTGGCGCAGGCGGTCGTCGATCCGCCGCTGCAGGCGCTCGATCTCGCCCCGCACCGTCACGATGCGGTTCGTGCGGCGCGGGTCGTGGGCCTGCTCCTCCAGCGAGCGGAGGTCGAGCGAGTCCATGCCCCGGATGCCCTGGCGGATCCGGTCGCCCGGCTCGTGCAGGACGCCGTCGGTGTACTGGCGGCCGAGCACCGCGTTCTTGGGGAGCCCCGCGTCCGTCTGGATCTTGCCCGCGTCCACGAGGCCCACCGTCACGAAGACGAGGATCTCCTTCTGCTCCTTCACGCGCACCTTCGAGCCGAAGAGGCGCGGGCCGACCCACCACCAGTCGCGCAGCCAGGGGATGCCGTTGTCGGCCTGCGTCTCCACGGTGCGGGAGAGGCCGCCGATCACCGCCGTCGTGCCGCTGGCCATGCTGAACTCGGTGACGAGGCGCTGCATCTCGATGATCGGGTAGCGCGCGGCGTAGGCGTCGGGGTCGTCGTCGCCGCCGCCGGCCGTGACCTCGCCCGTCTTCGCGCTCACCGTGGGGACGATCTCCACGTGGATGAGGCCGTCCTCGCCGACGCGCGGCGTCACCTCGAGCGAGATGCCCCAGGAGAAGAACGCCTCCTTGGCGAACATCATCTTGTCCTCGCCGGGGATGGCGGACATCTTCATGTCGAGGTCCACCGAGGTCGAGTTGTCGTTGATCGTCTTCTTGACGGCGATGGTGACGTGCGGGTGCTTCGTCGTCATGTCCACGGTCGCCTTGCGCCCGGAGGCGACGATGATCTTCGGGTTCGAGAACGTGCGCGCGTCCTCGCTCGACTCGAGCGCGCGCAGGATCACGTAGAGGTCGCTCATGCCGATCGTGCCCTGCACGCGCGAGAGGTTCGCGTTGCGGATGCCGCCGGAGCCGAAGGTGGTCACGGTGGCGCTGCCGTTCTCGACCACGCTCTGCACGCCCTCCATGCGGCGCTGGTCGAAGGTGGAGTTCATGCTGAGCACGCCGCTCATGCCGTCGAGCATGCGCCAGTCGATGCCGAGCTTGTGGGAGGCGTTGTTGGAGAGCTCCACGAAGCGGGCCTCGACGTAGACCTGCCGCGGCGGCACGTCCACGTCGCGTACGACCCGCTCGCAGGCGTCGAGGACGACGCCGGGGGCCGTCACCATGACGACGTTCGCGTCCTGGAACGCCTGGGCCACGGCGCCGAGCTTCCAGCCGAGGCCGAAGTCGCCGCCCCACATCGCGTTGATCTTCTCGGCGACGTCGGCGGCGGAGACGTGGCGGAGCGGGAAGGCGCGCGTGTCGACGCGCCGCGCCTTGAGGGCGGCCTCGCTCTTCTCCGCCGCGGCCGCCACGTCCGCCGCGGCCTTCTTCACGGCGTCGGCCACGGCCTTGTCGAGCCGGTTCGTGTCGAGGAGAAGGAGCGCGGGCACGTTCGTCGCCGTCCCCGCCTCCGTCACCGCGTTCGTCAGGCCCGCGAGCGCGCCGGCCACCGTGTTCGTGGCGTACGGGGCCTCCGCCCTGAACGGGTCGTTCGTGAGCGGGCTCACCGCGATGAACAGGCTGTTCGTCACCTGCACCGCGAACGTCGCGACGTTCGTCACGGCCGGCGCGGCGAGCGCCCCCTCCCCCGCCGGGGACGACGGAATCAGGGACAACGCCGCAACGGCCCCTGCAGCCCATCTTGCCAGCCCCTCGGGCATCCGCCGCCTTCTGAGCTTTCCCATCACGACCATCCTTCCGTCTTCATCACCGCGGCCTTGCGGATACGGTGCAATGCGAGAACCGCTTCGCGGATTCGTTCAAAGAGGCGCGAAAGCCCGTAGGACTCCAGGACGCGCTTCTCGAACAGCACGCGGTCGGGGCGTCCCAGCTCGTCCTCAAGACTCATGGCAATCTCGCGCCTCTTCAGGCACGCAAACGCCTCGCAGATGCCGCGAGCCGCCCGTTCCGACAGCCGGGACGGGTCGGGCATGCGCATGAACGTCCTGACGCGGTCGACGCTCAAGTCGAGAACGCCCTCTCCCCGTCCAAACCCAAGCGCCTCCATGTAGAAGACGCAGGCAAGCGAGTTCAGCAGCGCATGGCACAACGCCTTGTCAAGGGCGCGGCCGCGGAGGTTCAGCCTGATCAGGCGCTGGTCGACAAAGGTCTTCCGCGCAAAGCGCATGAAAAAGAGCCGTTCGTCTGGATTGATCGAACACGCAAAGTCCGCCATGGCCGTCCGCTTCATTTCATACCAGCGGCAGCCCCTTCGCGCCAGCACCTCGGGAAGGGGAACCCCCTTCCCGTTCACGCCATGCTCGAACTTCCGAATCCAGGCCAGGGCCTTGCCCTTCCCTGCGCGCGCCAAAGCATCCAGCGAGTCGGAACAGCTGAAGGCCACGCCGTCCGCCTGTGCGTCAAGCCGGCTAGCCGACGATGACGAATGAAGGACGGGGCAGAGGTATTCGGCCTCAATGTCCGCGCCGCGCGGATAGAAGAACGCATTCCATCCGCGGCGTTCTCCGCGCGACACGTCGAAGACCTCGCTCACGGGAACCGTCACGGGCAGCAGGGCCTCGCACCATGCGAGGTCGGCGAAGAACGCCGACCACGAAAGCCCCATCCCCTCGTATTTCCCAATCTCCCGCCAGGACAGCCGGCGATGCGCAATCAGGCTTCCGGCCTCTCCGTCTCCTCCGGCCAGCTCGGCCGCCATCAAGGAACGGACCTCGTCCGTCCAGGCGGACAGCGGCATCTGCGTGACGGCAAATGTCGTCACCTCCTCGTCGCGGGGACGCTCTTCATGCCCGGCCCGCCTGACGAGGACCACAAGGTTCGTCACGACCTTGGCGTTCTCGAACCAGCGCCCGCAGCCGGACGTGACGACGCTCTCAACGGCAAAGAGCTTCTGCAGCTGGGCGCGGAACGCCCCTCCCCATCCGGAGCTCAGCCAGGCATTCGGGAGAACGAGGCCAAGCCGCCCCCCCGGCGCGAGCATGCGCCAGAGCGAAAGGACGACGAGCGCCGTATAGTCGGCCTTCGCATCCACCTCCACGCGTTCGCGCGCCAGCTCGTCCAATGCGCGCCGTGCCGCCGCCTCCTCGTCGTCCCACCGTTCGCTTCTGACGAAAGGCGGATTCGTCACGATGCACGTAAACGCCGGCAGTTCCTCGTCGATTTCCCGCCCGCTCCGCGCGTCGGTCAACGGCAAGCGCTCCTGGGGCTTGAGCGCAAGGGCGTTGTGCTGGAAGATCCGTATCGCCTCCCCCCCTGCATCTGCACGCGCAAGCGCCAAGGTCGCGAACTGGAGCATCGAGGCGTCGATATCGGACCCATAGACCGTCCTGAGCGCCTCGGGGACGGACATCCCCGTCTCGACCTTGCGCTCAAGGACGGCCCGGGGGATCGTCCCCGTTCCGCAGCACGGGTCAAGAACGGGAGCCGCGAAGTCGTCTGCCGCGAGTTCCACGAGGAACTGCGCCAGAGGATAGGGCGTACTGTACTGCCCCGCAACTTTTCGCAAGGCGACTTCGCGCACCGCCTGCATGAACGCCTGGACATCCCGCTGCCGAATCCTGCCGATGCCGCTCCGCGTGAGCGCCGCATGGAAGTCGTACAACGCGGCGACCGCATTCTGGGGAAGCAGGCACGAGGCAAAATGCGATTTGAACACATAGTGGAAGTCCCGCCGCCCCGTCAACGCGCGGAAGAAGGCCTCATACTCCGAAAGAGGCGTTTCCCTCGTGAAGTGCGCGGGGAACTCGGCTTCCCGGAAGCAGGACCTCAGGTAGCTCACGAAGAAGAAGCGGTTCTGCTCATGGACGAGCAGCTCCTCGGCAAGGCGCCCCAGGTCGATGGGCTTCTCCCCCGGCAGGCCATGCGCGCTTCGATGGCGGTTCCACCAAAGCCCGAACGCGCTTCTCCATTTCCGGGACCTCGCCGACGCGCCTCTCAGCGCATCGCAGACAGGCCCTGTGAACGAAACGACAAAGCCGGCCATCATTTCGCAGACCTGCCCGATGGAGACATTTTCCGCCCGCCGTCCGACAGGCCGGCGCTCGAAGTCGTCGTTCAGGTAGTCGATGATCGCGTCCGCCACCCGTTCGAGCTCCGCACGGCAACGCCCCATGTCTTCGCGCGCCTTCACATGGGGGCATGCCCACGACCTGACCTCCTCGCAGCCCCACCCCCCAACGGAAACGCGAAACAGGACCGCCTCGCGGCCATTCCAGACGAGAAACGACTCCAAATGAAGCCGCCGGCATTTCTCCAAGGCGTTCCGCAGCACGTCTTCGTTGCCGCGAACAGGCGTATCCGGGAACTTCAGCTCCCACCCCTGAAGGACGAGCGAACGGGCTGAAAGATCTCCATACAGAAGCACATCGGGGAAAAGGGTCGCCTTGCCGGACGCCGCAACGCCATACTCGCCGCCCGCCGCGCGAATCGCCCGATCGCACGCCATGGCCTTTCGGTTGATGAACCCGATCAGGTCGATGGCCCAGGCCCGTTCAGTATAGGTGCATGCGCTCACGAATCTCCCCGCCTCGCCCGGGACAGCCGCGAAAGGGCCACGTCGATGTAGTCAATGCGCCGGTTCTTGAACAGGCGGACCTCCTCGTTCTTCTCGATGCCGACATAGCGGCGCCCTTCCTTGGCGGCGGCGACGAGGAAACTGCCGCTTCCAAAGGCATTGTCGAGGACAAGGGCCCCTGGGTCGGTAAACGTCCTGATCAGATAGCGCCCCAGTTCAACGGGCTTCTGGGTCGGATGCCAGACGTCCCCCTCGCTCTCGGCCGTCTTGAAGTAGACGAGGTCCGTCGGATAGCGGCCGCCGTCGCTTTGCACCCGGACGGGCTGGAAATCGCCATAGCTCCCGGTCAGCTGGTTCTTGCGAATTCCCTTGTCGTAGGGATCGCCACGGGTCATTTCCGGATGGTAGACGGGCTGACGGGCGTAGAACACGCACACGTCCTCATGCTTCCGCAGCGGCTGCTTCTTGGCGTTCAGGAAATTCGTCGCCTTCGACTTGACCCACACGTACTTGTACTTGAACCACTCGGGGTTGCTCAAGATCAACTTCGCCGTAAAGACGCCCTGCGACGTCAGGACGACCGCCCCGTTGGGCTTCAGCACGCGGCGATACTGTTCCCAGAGAAGGTCGAGGGGGATTTGCGAATCCCAGCTGTTCTGGGTTGTCCCGTAGGGGAGGTCGCACAGGACAAGGTCGACGCTCCTCGCGGGGAACCGGGGAAGAACGGCCAGGCAGTCGCCCTCGAAGACCGCATTCGCCAGCTCGTCCTCGCGCAGCGCCCTGTCCGGCGCCCTCCGCCTCGTCTCGACGTGCGGCGGAAGGGAGACGTGCGCCTGTTGCTTCACGTTGGGCAAGGGTTCGGACGACGGCCAAAACAGGAACTGGCCCTGGGCAAGGAGGTCCGGGCGCTCACACGACGTCACGACGCGAAACCCATTGTCTGAAATGACCGAGGGGCAGCCGTCGATGGCCGCCCGGACGCACGAGGGCAGCTTCGGGCCGCTCAGCACGCGCCCGTTCGACAGGGAGAGAAATCCCCGCCAGTCAAAGTCCGAAAGCACGCCCGCGCATGAACGCGATGCCCGCCCGGCATTCTGGCGCTCAAGCACCTTCACCGGCCATCTTCCCCCCTCCGCGCCCTCATCCCCGCGCCTCCTCGAACGCCCTGCCGACGGCGAGCAGCCTGT
>CAVEVC010000061.1:0-18805 GCA_963618935.1 Clostridiales bacterium CCNA10
TCGTCGTATTCGTCGATCAGCACGACGACGCCGTCGCCCTTGTCCGGCTCCTTCTTTGGGTCATGCCGGACCGAGCCGAAGTGGTCGATTGCGTTGCCGAGGTTGTCCGACGGGATGATCTTCGGGTCGTAGGCGTAGCCCGCCTCAGCCAGCGCGTTCTTGACGGCGGTGGCGAGCGATTCCTCGAATCGGGCAATGGTCGAGACGTCGACCTTGCCCCAGTTGAGGTGGATGACGACGTGCCTCTTCCAGTCGTAGTCGGTGTTCGCGATGGCGAGTCCGTCGAAGAATTCCCTGTGGCCGAGGAAGATGGACTTCATCGTCGTCACGCTCAGCGACTTGCCGAAGCGGCGCGGCCGGGCGCAGAAGAAGAACGTGCTGCCCGGCATCGTGATGAGCCTGTGCAGATGCGCGGTCTTGTCCACGTAGACGAGCCCCGCCCGGCGCAAGGTCTCGAAGTCGGCGATGTTGGTGGCGATCGGTTTCATGCCGTGCAGTATACCATATCCCTGCCATGCCGTGCGCAGAACAGCGACCCGCCGCCATGGCAACGGCCGCCTTCAGCCGACCTCCTCCACCTTCGCGGCGACGATCGTGCGCTTCGCCTTCGAGAACGCAAGGCCGATGAGCGTGAGCGTCTTCCCGTTCCCGGCGAACTTGTCCGCGTAGTGGTTCGCCTTGATCTGGCGGATCGCGGAGACGGCCGTCGTGCCGAGCTTGAACTCGATCACGTAGCAGTGGCCGCCCGCCTCCGCCGTCATGTCGATGCGCCCCTCGTTCGTCTTCACCTCCGCCTCGACCGCCACGCCGACGAGCTTGAGCGCGACGTAGGCGATCGCCTGCCACATCTGCTCGTTCTGCCGGTCCGTGAGGTCGTAGGGGATGTTCGCGAAGAACCCCTTGAGCGTCTTGACGAACAGGTCCACGTCGTGGTCGCAAAGGGCCTGCGCCGCCGTCTTCTGCGCCGAACGCGACCACTTCTCGTCCTGTGCCGTGTAGACGGACTCGAGCTGGGTGACGAACGAGTCCTCGCCCTCGAGGTTCGGGAAGTCGAGCATGTAGCGGCGCGCCGCCCCTCGAAGAGGGCCTGCAGGACGGACACCGTGAGCGACTTGCCGAAGCGCCTCGGCCGCGCGATGAAGAACTGCCGGCCGACCGACTTGTTGACGAGCGGCCAGAGCCGGTCCGTCTTGTCCACGTACGTGAAGCCGTCCTGGACCAGGTTGGCGAACGTGTAGATGTCTGTCGCGAGCTTTTCCATGCCGCACAGTATAGCATATCCCCCCCCCCGCCCTCCCGCGCGGGGGCGCGGCCCTAGCGGAGGATCAGGCAGAGGCCCGGGGCGACGATGACGTAGGCCGAGCCCCGGCGCGTGACCTTGCGCGTCCCCGCGCCGGGGCCCGCGAGCGACCACGCCGGCGCGCCCGTGACGGCCTCGGCCGTGAGGAGCGTCACGTCGCCGGAGGGGAACGACGGCGCGGAAACCGAGACCGCGCCGCCGAAGGCGAGCGAGAGCGCGTCGAAGAGGCGGAACGCCGCCGCGTCGGCCACGAGGTCCGTCCGCGCCAGGCCCGCGCCGTCCGCCAGCGCCACGTCGCCGAGCGCGAGCGCCTCGCCCTCGCACGCGAGCGCCGCGCCCGAGGCGACGTCCCACGCCGCCGCCGTGCCGGGGGCCGGCGCCTCCGGGTCGCCCCCCGTCAGGAACGCGGGCGGCGTCGCCTCGCCCCCGCCCAGCCACTTCGCGCGCAGGTAGGCCGCCGTCTCCGCCACCTCGGCGCGCGACGGCGAGCGGTCGAAGACGATCAGCTCGCCGACGCGCCCGTGCCACATCCGGTTCGCGTCGCTGCCCGTCCCGTACCACTGCGGCACGCCGCCCGCGTTGCACCGCCCGCCGAGCTGGACCAAATCGTACAGCAGCGCGTTGTTCGCCCCGGAGGCAACGGAACGGACGTCGTTCGTCACCGTCCCGTCGGCGTGTACGTAGTCGAACCCGAACCGCGCCCAGTTCACCTCCTCCCAGTGCCCGAAGACGTAGGGCGCGCCGTCGGCGCAGCGATACGCCACGTCCCTGGCCTCCGCGCCGCTCCGGTTGTAGAGGGTGTACGTCCCGCCCTTCCCCTCCTCCTGCCTCTCCTCCCAATGGTAGCCGTTCTCGCCGTCGAACGTCGCCCGGGACGTGTCGTAGAGCGCGAACGGGCAGGCCCACTTGCCCTTCCCCGCCGTATCCGCGAAGCTGTCGCGCACGCAGGCGGCGAAGATGCAGACGGCGCGCCGGTCCGTCGTCGCCGGGGCCGCGCCGACGAGGGCGAGCGCCGCGTCGCCGTCGAAGACGAGCGCGCCCTTCCCGCCGATCGTCCCCGTCGCCGGCGGCGGGCAGAGCGACGGCGCGCCCCCCGCCTTGTTCGGGTTCTGCGCGAAGTAGCCGCCCTTCGCCCCCTTGTTCGCGACGCGCACGACGCGCCCGTCGGCGCCGGCCTCCACCGTCGCCGCGTCGGAGGCGTCGAGCCAGACGGCCGCCGCGCACGCCGCCCCGCGCCGCGCGCGCGGCGCCAGCGCGCCCGCCGCCGCGCGGACCGTCTCATACGCCTCCACCTTGCCCGCGAGCGCGAGCGTCCCCGCGCCTTCCTTCACGAGCCGCCGGGCGGAGGCGCCGTCCCCGGAGGCGGCCTCCCCGTAGGCGTGCAGGACCGCCCTGGCCCCCTCCGGCACGGCCACCGTCACCGCCGCGCCCGCCTGCTCCTCCACGGCCGGCGCCGCCACCGCCGCCAGCGCGGACGCGCCCCACTTGCGCTGCAGGTACCGCTCCACGTAGGCGCGCTCCTCTTCGTCCAGGGCGCGCGAGAAGACGAGCAGCTCGCCGATCCAGCCCTTGAGGCCGCGGTTCGTGTTCGGCTCTGCGCGCAGAGCCGCGTTCCTGTAGGCGAGGCGCGTGCCGAGGGCGACGCAGTCGATGTTGTAGGCGGGCTTCTCCTTCGTCTCCTCCACGCGCCTGAAGGCGGGGTAGTCGTCCGTCCACCACGAGCAGGCCATGTGCGCCTGGCCCGCGCGCACGAGGCCGAGAAGAACGGGCTCCTGCGTCGTCGGCGTGCCGTCGAAGCCGGGGAGGATCTGGCTTGAGCCGTCGGAATAGCGGAAGCCGGCCGTCGCGAACGTCTCGGTGAACTGGAGGTAGGTGACGCCGGGGAGGCCGAAGTCCTCCCGGTCGCCGATGCCCGTATGCAGGCCGGGGCCGAGCGAAAGCGGGCCGTGCCACTTGCAGTTGGCGCCGTTGTCGTTGTCCGTCCAGCCGTCCCACTGCATCGCGATGTAGATGGTGATCTGGTCGGTGTGGTTCGTGTAGGAATCGAGGAAGAGGCCGCCGCCGCCGGAGCCGCCGGGGAAGTAGAGCGCGGGGCGTCCGTTGAGGGCCGCCGCCGCATAGGTGGGGCGGGGCACGTCGTTGACCGGGAAGGCCCCGAACGTGCCGCCGGCGGCGCCGAGGTTGAGGACGGACCAGACCTTCTCGCCGTCCGCATAGCCCGTCAGGCGCGCCGCGTCGAACCAGACGTCGGCCGTGGCGAGGAAGCCGCCGGGCGAGACGGGGCGCGGCGGCAGGGCGAGCAGCGTGCCGTCCATCAGCTCCACGCGCGCCCCCGGCGCCACCGTCACGGAGGAGACCGCGCCGAGGGACGTCCCCTCGGCGAACTGGAGCGTGCCCGCCTCCACGGCGAGCGCGCCGCCGATGTTGAGCGGGCGGCAGAGGCGCAACGTGCCCGCGCCGCGCTTGCGCAGCGACCGGCTCGCCCGCTTCTGCGCGGGCCAGAGGGAGGCCTTGACCTCCAGGACGGCGCCGGCCTGGACGTCGATCGTCGCCTCCTGCGTCTCCGGCGCGAGGTGGACGTGGGCCGCGTCCACCACGGCCGTCGCGGCGCCCGTGAGCGAGCCCGGCACGACCGTCACCGTGCGGTTGAAGTCGTAGTTCTTCCAGTTGTTCGTCGTGATCAGGTCCTCCACGCCGCCGGTCGAATTGACCTCCCGCACGTTGCCGTCCGTCCGCAGGCGGCTGCCGCCCTCCAGGACCACGTTCGGCGTGAGCGGCGTGTGGCTGCCGCCCGCATTGAGCGACGCCCCCTCGCGCACGACGAGCGTGATGTCCGCCTGGTGGCTCGCGCCGCCGAAGACGTCGCCCTGATAGACGCCCAGCTCCACGCCCGAGCCCACGTCGAGCGTGCCGCCCGTCGCCAGGCCGGTGCCCTGGTAGTGGGAGCTGCTCGTGCGCACGATGTTGAAGGAGGCGGTCCTCGTCTCGTCGCCCGTGCGCTCGAGGCGCAGGGTGGCGTTCTTGAACGCCACGTAGGCGTTTCCAAAGCCCAGCGTGCCGCCGCCCGCCGCGTTGCGGAGCGTGCCCGTCATGCCCGGCGCCACCGTCACCTTCCGCAGCAGCGCCGGGATGGACCCGCCCGCCTCGCACGCGAACGCAAGGCCGCCGCCGGCGAGCTCGACCGCCCCCTCCGCCGCGCCCAGCCAGGCGGGGTCGGAGACGGCGAGGAAGCCGTTGCTGACCACGGTGCCGCCCGTGTAGGCGCGCGCCTCCGGGAACGTCGCCGTGCCGGCGCCGAGCTTGACGAGGCGGACGGCGCCGGAGACGGGGGGCAGGGCGGGGACGTCGTCGTCGAACGCGAGCGTCAGCGTGGCGGTCCCCTCCGCCGTGTTCACATAGCCGTCCGCCGCCAGGTCGGCCGCCGCCTCGACGCGCAGGTCCGCGCCCGCCAGGTCAACGGGGTCCGCATGGAGCGCGCCCAGCATCGCCAGGCCCGCGCAGAGCGCCGTCCATTTTCCGCTCGTCCGTCTTTTCATGTCCTGCCTCCTCGTTCGTGTACGTGGATGAAGTGAACTGAACCTCGTTCAATGAACCAGGTCCATAAACCAGGTCCATGAACCAGGTCCATGAACCGCAGTCCAATGAATCGGGTCCAATGAACCTGATTCGCCGACGTGTTATAGTTTAAACTCTCGCCCCCCCCCCTGTCAATTGGAAATTTTGGGAATTTTGCGATTTTCTGCGGACGCGCGGGACGGGAGGGACGGGAGGGACGGGAGGCGCGGGAGGAAGGGAGGGACGCCCCACAGCGCCACGCGCCGAGGGCGGCGCGGGTACATTGCGCGCCGGGCCGCGCTTGTCGCGGCCGCCCGTCAGTCCCCGGGCTGGAGGGCGGGCTGGACGTCGGCGGCGAGGGCGGCGTCGCCCACGAGGTTGCGGCGGTAGAAGGCGAGGCCGGCGATCATCGCGGCGTTGTCGCCGCAATACTTCGGCTGCGCGAGGAGGAGGCGCACGCCGGCCTCGGCGGCGACGTCGGCGAGCCGTGCGCGGAGGCGGCCGTTGAGGGAGACGCCGCCGCCCACGACGAGCGCGCGGTAGGGGCGGCGCGCCAGCGCGAGGCGCGTGCGGTCCGCAAGCGTGCCGACGATCGCCTCCTGGTAGGCGGCGACGAGGGCCGCCTTCTCGCGGTCGTCCCGCGGCGGGCTCTTCTTGACGTGGTAGAGGAGGGCTGTCTTGAGGCCGGAGAAGGAGACGCAGAGGTCGGCGTCGAGGCCGGCGAGGGCGGCCGTCCCGGCGCGGGGGCGGCCCTGCGGGAAGCGCGGCAGGGGGGGGCGCGCCGCGATGCCGGGCGGGTAGGAAAGGGCCGCCAGGGCGGCGGCGTCCGAGAAGTCCGCCACGCCGTTCCAGTGGCCCTTCGCCCAGCGGTCGACGACGGGCCCGCCGGGGTAGCCGAGGCCGAGGAGCTTGGCGGCCTTGTCGAACGCCTCGCCGGCCGCGTCGTCGAGCGTCTGGCCGACGATCGCGTAGGCGCCGTAGGCGGGCATGTCCACCCACGTCGTGTGGCCGCCCGAGACGGCGAGGCCGAGGGCGGGCAGGGCGTCCTCGGGCGCGGGGGGCGGCGCGCCGCTCCCCGGCGCGTCGAAGAGGAACGGCGTGTGGAGGTGGGCCTCGATGTGGTTGACGGCGACGAGCGGCACGCCGCGCGCGAGGGCGAGCCCCTTCGCGGCGTTCAGGCCCACGAGGAGCGAGCTCGCAAGGCCCGGGCCGTACGTCACCGCCACGGCGTCGGGCGCGGGCGCGCCGCGCAGCGCCTCGGCGACGACGCCGTGGATCTTCTCGACGTGGGCGCGGCTCGCCACCTCCGGCACCACGCCGCCGTAGGGACGGTGGAGGGGGATCTGCGTGTAGACGACGTTGGAGAGGACCTCGCGCCCGTCCTTTACGACGGCGCACGCCGTCTCGTCGCAGCTTGTCTCGATGCCCAGGATGATCATCTTCGCGCGGCCCTCCCGCCTCACCAGAACTTCCACCAGGCCTTCTTCACGGCCTCCACGCCGCCGGACTCCTTGTAGAGCGCCTTCACGCGCTCCGCGCCGGCCACGTCGGGGTCCATCATGACCTCGTTCGCGTGGAACTCGAAGACGCTCGGGAGGCTCCAGAACTCCGTGCGGATAAAGGAGTCCTGCGTCGCGCGGTGGAGCGTGACGACCTCGCCCGTGGGCATCACGGACACCTTGGGGGGCGTGACGCGGAGGAGCGGGCCGAGGTCGGCCGTCGCCCAGCGCCGCTGCGACGTGCCGAGGTCCCGCGCCTTGAGGAAGAGGTGCTCGATGCGGTTGCGGCTCCAGTGGACAAGCTCGAACGCGCGCTTGAGGCCGTCGTGGCCCTCGAACATCTGGAGGGCGCCGCCGCACTTCATGCCCGGCACCACGTCGAACGTCCTGAGCGGGCTCTCGAAGCGCATGCCGCCGTGGACGAGGACGGCGCGCGCGAAGTAGCGCGTCGTCTTCTCGAAGGCGAAGTGGTCGCCGAGGAAGGCCTCCAGCTTCTGCCCTTCGCCGGAGAGGAGGGCGAAGCCGGCCGTGAAGGGACCCTTCGACACCTTGTCGAACTGGTGGCGGTCGCTCGCGCGGTAGAGCTCCAGCACGAGCGCGTCCGGCGCCTGCGCGCCCCGGCAGTCGATGACGTCCGGCGAGGCGTTCGCCACGTCCACGACGACGCGGATGCGCTCGCCCTCCACGTAGACGTCGTGGGCGGGCTTGAGCGTGACGGTGATCTCGCTCGGCAGGGCGGCGAAGGCCGCGCCGCACGAGGCGCCGAGCAGACCCAGGAACACGCGCTTCGTCATGGCCGTTCTTCCTTTCCTTCCATTTCCATCGAAACTCCGAGCCGGGCGGTCAGGCCCGCACGCGGAGGCCGTCGTAGGCGAGCCGGACGCCGCGCGGCAGCTTCTTCGAGAACGCCGCGTGCATCACGTCGTGGCTCATGTGGACGAGGTAGCCGCGCCCGGGGGCGGCCTCGCGCATGGCCGCGAGCGCGCGGGCGAGGTTCATGTGCGTGGGGTGCTCGCGCTCGCGCAGGCAGTCGAGCACGAGCACGTCGACGCCGCGGATCTTCGCGCGCGTGCGCGCCGGCAGCGCGATGCAGTCCGGGATGTAGGCCGCGCGCCGCCCCTCCGCCTCGAAGAGGTAGCCGTTCGTGCGGATGCCGCCGTGCTCCGCGGGGAGCGGCGTCACCGCCACGTCGCCGATGCGGAAGGCGCGCGTGACGGGCTTGAAGGCGATCATCGGGCGGAAAAGCCCGATGGGGTTCGGCCGCGTCGAGATGTAGGGGAAGATGTGGTGCATCGCCGCCACCGTCTCAGGCGCGGCGTAGCAGGCCATCGCCACCTTCCCGTTCAGCGTGTTGAAGCGGCGCACGTCGTCGAAGCCCGCCACGTGGTCCATGTGCGCGTGGGTGAGGACGACGGCGTCGACCTTCACGATGCCGAGCTCCAGGCAGGCGAGGCGGAACTCCGGCGGCGTGTCCACCACGAACGCCGTCTTCCCGGCGCGCACGTAGAGGCCCGACCGGCGGCGCCGGTCGCGCGCGTCGGTCGAGGTGCAGACGGCGCACCGGCAGCCGATCTGGGGAACGCCCACGCTCGTGCCGGTGCCGAGGAACTGGAGCGTCAGGCTCACGCCTCGTCGTTGTAGAGCTGGAAGGCGTCCTGCGGCGTGAGGCCCTGGTGGACGACGCCGGCGATCGCCTTCATCATCGCGAGCGGCTTGGCGCTCTGGAACACGTTGCGGCCCATGTCCACGCCCGCCGCGCCGGCCTGGACGGCCTTGTAGGCGAGCTCGAGGGCCTTGTCCTCGGGCAGCTTCTTGCCGCCGGCGATCACGATCGGCACGGGGCACTGCGCCACGACCTTCTCGAAGCCCTCGTCGACGTAGTAGGTCTTCACGAAGGCGGCGCCGTTCTCCGCGCAGACGCGCGTGGCAAGGCCGAAGTAGCGCGCGTCGCGCGCCATGTCCTTGCCGACCGCCGTCACGCCCAGGACGGGGATGCCGAGCCGCTCGCCCAGGTCCACCGTGTGGACGAGGTTCTGCGTGGTGACCTGCTCGCTCGCGCGGTCGCCGCACGCCACCATCACGGCCATCGCGCTCGCGTTCACGCGCACGACGTCCTCCGCGTCGTAGACGCGGTTGAGGTTGAGGTCCGTGAGGATCGTCGTGCCGCCGTCGCTCCGGAGGCAGACGGGCTTCGACATCGCGGGGGGGATGACGCTGCGGAGGATGCCGCGCGTACACATCAGGCAGTCCGCATGCTCGATGAGCGGGTTGATCGTGAGGTCCACGCGCTCAAGCCCGCTCGTCGGCCCCATGATGAAGCCGTGGTCGCACGCGAGCATCACGGTGCGGCCGCTCTTCGGGTTGAAGATGCGCGCGAGGCGGTTCTTCACGCCCCAGCCCCGGTTTTCGCTGCCCTTGAGGAAGAACGCCTCGTTCCTCTGCGGCCGGTCGAAGCCGTAGGCCGCAGCCTCCTTGAATCCATCCATGTCTGCCATGAGCTTGTCCTTCTGTTGATTAAGTGGTTAAGTAGTTAAGTGGTTAAGTAGTTAAGTAGTTAAGTAGTTAAGTGGTTAAGTAGTTAAGTGGGTAAGTGGGTAAGTAGTTAAGTGGGTAAGTGGGTAAGTAGTTAAGTGGGTAAGTAGTTAAGCGGGTAAGTGGTTAAGCGGTTAAGTAGTTAAGCGGTTAAGTGGGTAAAGCCCGAAGGGCAACTTAAAGCCCCGAAGGGGCGATTTAACTACTTAAAGCCGCGAAGCGGCGACTTAATCACTCTTACGGCTCTGCGAAGCAGAGCCAGATGTCCGCGTTGCTCGCGCTGCCGGCGTCGATGGGGCCGACGGAGCGCGCGCCGAGGTTCTTCGCGCGGCCGAACTTCGCCTGCATCTGGGCGGTCGCCTCGCTGCCGGCCCTGGCGGCGGCGGCGGCGGCGGCGAACATCGCCGCCTCGCCCTCGGCGGCGTGGGCCTTCAGGGCCTCCACGGCGGGGATGAGCGCGTCCATGAACGTCTTGTCGCCCACCTTCGCCTTCGTCGCGAAGCCGAGCTCCTCGAGGCCGGCCGCGAAGAGGTCGGCGAGCTCCGGGGCGGAAAGCTCCGTCCTGCCCGAGGCCGCCGCGTCCGCCATGCCCTCGAAGAGCGTGCCGTAGAGGGAGCTCGTGGAGCCGGAGACGTCGCGTTCGAGGTGGGCGGCCATGCTTTCGAGCAGGGACTTGAAGTCGTCCCCCTCCGCCGCCGCGAGCGCCTTCGTGGCGGCGGCGATCGCCTCGCCGTGGTCGCCGTCGCCGCCGGCCGCCGCGTCGAGCGCGGAGTAGTCCTTCTCGCGGGCGGCCGTCTTCGCCGCCGCCCTCGCCCAAACCTGCCTGAACTGTTCAAGTGTCATGTCGGCTCCTTGTTGAAAAACGGGGGTGATTATACCACAAACCGATTCGGGCGGATAGGGACAATGAAAGGCCCTCAAGGGACGGCGACGCCGCCTTGGGCCTTTACTCGCCCTCGCCTTTGGCCTTTAAATGCGAAATCGCCGCCGCGCGGCGTTAAATGACGCTTCTCGACTCTTGGCCGGCAATTCGGGGTACGAAACGGGAGGGACGCGCTTGTCGCGTCCGTTCGTAACCGCATCAGAGCGCCACGCGCCGAGGGCGGCGCGGGTACTTCGCGCGTCGGGGAATTCACGCCGGTTCATGTCCGGTCTTCCCGTTGAGGTAGGGCGCGAAGTCGGCGAGGCGCGCCAGGCGCGGAATCGCCTCCAGCGGGATGGACGAGCCGTAGCGCGCCTCCGTCTCCATCACGAGGCGCAGGTGCATCACGCTGTCCCACTCGGGAAGCGCGCCATACGCCGTCTCAGGCCCGAGCGTCCCCTTCGGCACGCCCAGGACCTCCGCCGCAAATTCAAGAAACTCGTCCATGCGCAGTCATGACCCAATTATAGCACACCTACGGACGCCGCGCGTGGACGCTGCCGTCGTTCGGGACGGACTGCACGGCCATCAGCAGGTCGTGGCTCTCGCCCGGCTTCAGGTCATACCCCGCCTCGTCCGGCGTCGAGCACGGCTCCATGCAGACGAACCGCCGCCAGCCGTCCACGCCGAACGCCGCCACCTGGCCCGCGCTCTCCTCGCCCGGGTTCCAGACGACGAGCCGCGCGTTGCCGCGCGAAACGACCGCGATGGCGCGGTCGAGCCCGTGGTCCATCAGCACGTACTCGCGCTTCGTGACGTGGTAGATCCTGCTGCCGGCCTCGCGCACCGCGTAGCCGCCGGTCCACGTGCGCACCCCCTTCTCGGGCGCGCGCGTATCCGTGAACGCGCAGCCGTCCACGCCCAGCACCTCGGCCTGGTCCCGCTCGCGCACGAGGAAGTAGGGATGGAAGCCCTCCGTGACGCGGAACGCCGCCGCGCCCGTGTTCGTCGCGCGCAGGGCGAGCGTGAGCTTCATCGACACGGAGACCTTCAGCTCCAGCGCGAAGTCGTGCGGCCACGCCTTCCGCGTCTCCGCGTCGCTCTCCAGCGCGAGCGTGATCTCCGTCACGTCCTCGGAATACTCCGAGCCCGCCACGCGCCACCGCGCGTAGCGCGCGACGCCGTGCGGCTTCGAGCCGGCCGGGCCGCAGCGCGCGAACCACGGCCAGCACACGGGGATGCCGCCGTGGATCTCCTCGCCCGCCGTCGTTTCGTCGTAGGGATGCGGCAGGTAGAGGACGGGCGGGTTGCCCGTCGGGCGGTACGAGAGCGTCTGCGCGCCGAAGAGCGCGACTTCGGCCGAGCCGTACTGGTTCGCGAGCACGACGACCGGCGCGTCGTGCTTCGAGGGGCGGAAGACGATGCGCCCGGGCGCGCCGAACTGGCGGTTCAGGGTTTCGCAGTCGGCATTGCGCGGCGCCTTCATCGCGTCGCCTCCTCTACGTCCGGGGCGGCCTCGCCCTTCCCGGCAAAAGGACCGCAGTGCAGATGCCAGCACACGCCGGCGGCAGCCGCCGCCGCCAGCAGCGCGGCGAGCAGCAGGCAGCCCAGCACGCCGTGCCGGGCGTAGGGGTCGCGCGCGACGGCGGCGCCCGCCGGAAGGGCCGCCCGGCGCGTGAACGTGCGCGCAAGGCCCATCGAGAACGTGAGCGGGCGGTTCACCGCCCATCCGCAGGCGTTGAGGATCGCCCCCAGGTCGCGCGTGCGGAGGCGGAACCACGCCAGGACGACGCTCGGCAGCGAGACGAGCAGGACGACCGCCGCCACGCCCGCCAGCACCTTCCAGATCGGCAGCCCCGCGACGAGGCCGACCAGCCCCGCGCACGCGGCGCCGACCATGCCCACGCCCATGCCGAGCGCGGCCACGCCCGAGGCGAGCGCGGCGGCGTCCGGCGGCTTCGGCCCGGGGGCGGCGACGGCGGCGGCGGCGCCCCCGACCTGGGCGACGGCGGCCTCCTGGCGGGAGGAGAGGAACTTCCGGCACTGCTCGGCCAGCGTCGAGGCGATCTTCGCCCAGGGGGCCCAGAACGCCTCGCGCAGGGAGACCTGCGCCTCGACGACCCGCGTGACGACGGCGTCCCAGTCCTGTCCGTCGCAGTCGTAGAAGACGCCGTTGCGCCCCGCGTAGAGGCCCGCCGTGGAGCCGGCGGTGACGACGGCGCAGACCGTGCGCGCGGGCCCCGCCGCGCGGCGCGTGAGCTTCGCGTAGAGGAGGCAGCACTTGCTCTTCGCGGCGAGCGCGGCGTGCGCCCCTTCGTCCGCGACGTGGAAGCAGAGGCGGCAGACGCGCCCGTCGACGTAGAGCTCGCCCGTGCGGAAGACGCTCTCGCCCGCCGTATCGTAGAGGTTCGCCTGGTTGACGTAGTTGCAGAGCCAGGTGGCGAGGTGGGCGGCGAAGCGCAGCGCGCGCGCGCAGTCCGCGAAGCGCGCCGACTCGTCCGCGAGCGCGCGGTCGCGCGCGAGGAGGTCGTTGACGGCGGCCTCGGCGCGGCCGCCCGCGAGCAGCTGCGCGAGGCGGTCGTCGCCCACCTCCGCGACGGCGGCGCCCGCGCGGGCCGCGCGCCACGCGCCATACGGCGCGAACGTCGCCTTGACGGCGGCCCAGTCGGCGCGCGTGAGGGAGGCGAGGTCCGCCACGCCGAGGGCCGGCCCGGCGGCCGCGGACGCGAACGTGCGGAAGCGCTCGGCCCAGAGGGGGTGTACGCCCGAGGTGAGCGGCAGGACGGGCGTGGGGTCCTCGGCGACGAGCGGCAGGTCGGCGGGCGGCGTGAAGTAGGCGTCGATCTCTTCCTCCACCGCCTGGAACGCGGCGTAGGCGGCGGCGGTCGCCACGCCGAGCGGGGCGGCCTTCGCGCCGGCGGCCTTCCAGCCGAGGTAGGCCCGCGCGTCGGCGAAGAAGCGGTCGGCCCGCTCCTGGTCGATGCCCGCCTCGCCCGACCGGTCCGGCACCGTCCCCTCGCACGCGGCGATCTGCGCGACCACGGCGGCGAGCGCATCGTCGGCGGTCGACTTCGGGGTGACGACGCCGTCGCCGTTGAACGGCTGGGCGTTGAAGAGCTCCGTCGCGCCCAGCACGTCCGCAAGGGTGATCGCCGCCGCGTCCGCGCGGTCCTCGCGGGCGAGGATGCGCGTGAAGGACGCGAGCAGGGCCTTGCCCTCGGGCGTCGACGCGTCGACGTCGGCAAGGGCCACTTCGCCCTTGCGCGCGAAGAGGAAGTCGAGGCTGCGGAAGCGCGGGCGCAGCCAGGCGACGGCGGCGAGCACGTCGGGCGCGCGGATGCGCCCGTCGCCGTCCGCGTCGAGCAGCCGCAGCGTCTCGGCGTCGAAGCGCAGCCCCTCCGCGGAGGCGGAGAGGACGGTCCAGAGCCGCTGGTCCAGCTCGGGGAGCGCCGCGAGGTCGGCCCCCGTCTCCAGCTTCACCTGCACGCAGCGGGCGGACTTGAAGAACCGCCACCGGTGCGGCGCCGTCTGCCCCCGCGTCACGCCATCACCGCCTTCATCTTCGCCAGGCCCGTCTTCAGGGTCTCAAGCGGCGTCGTGGTGCAGTAGGAGGCGTTGAAGAGCTCGAGGGAGAGCCAGGGGTCGAGGCCGCACGCGCGGAGGATGCCCTTGATCTCGCGCCACGGCGCAATGCCGTCGCCCGGCCAGACGCGGTCGGCGTCCTTCAGCTGCGCGCGCGCGGGCGTCGCCGGCACGTCGTTCATGTGGAGGACGGGCAGGGTGGACGTCGTGCAGAAGCGCAGGCCCTCGTAGGGGCTGCCCCCCCGGTACATGTGGTAGACGTCCGCCAGCACGGCGGCAGCCGCATGGCCCGAGGCCGCCGCGACGTAGAGGGCCTCGTTCAGGCGGCTCAGGTTCGCGGAGTGGCCCCAGAACTCGAGGATCGGCGTCACGCCCATGCGGCCGCCCAGCTCGAGGACGGCGCGGTAGCCGTCCGCGAAGGCGTCGAGCGGCACCTTCGGGCTGCCGGGCTGCTGGAGGCCGAACGGCGGCGCGGCAATGAAGCGGCCCCCGAGCTCGGCGACGAGCGCCATGTCGGCCTTCATCTCCTCCATGCCCTTCCGGCGGGCCGCCGCGTCCGGCATCGCCCAGCGCGCGAAGCCGATGCCGTTCACGACGGCGAGGCGGCCGTCCTCGCACATCTTGCGGACGTCGCGCAGCTCGCCGGCGGCCTTCGCCGCGCGGATGTCGGCGAGCCAGGGCTCGATGCCCTCGTAGCCCGCCGCGATGCACAGGCGCACCTGCTCCTTCAGCGGGAGCTTGTACGTGCGGATCGTCGCGGGGTTCAGCGCGTAGCGGAACGCCCCCGCCGGGCGCGGCGCCGTCTGTTCGCGCCCGCCCGTGCAGCAGCCCGCCACGAGCGCGCCGGCGGCGGCCGCGACGAGGAACTCCCTCCGATTTGCAACGACTGCGTCTTTTTTCTGCCCTTCCATGGTCTCTCCTCCTCTCCTTTCGTCCGCGTCCGCCCTTACGACCAGCGGCGGTCGTTGGCCCACTCGTGGTCCCATTCCTTCGTCGGCGCCCACGGCGGCGGGAAGTCGGGGCACGCATGCTTCAGGATGAGGTCTTCGTTGAGGCCGTCGATGCCGAGGCCGGGCTTCGACGGCACCTCGATGAAGCCGCCCTCGTAGCTGAGCGCCGGCGCCACGAGGTCGCCCCACCACGGCACGTCCACGCTGTGGAGCTCGAGGGCCATGAAGTTGCGCGTCGCCGCCGCCACGTGGACGGCCGCCATGCAGGCGATCGGGCTCTCGGCCATGTGCAGGTTCATCTGCACGCCGTAGCCCTCGGCCATGTCGCCCACCTTCTTCGTCTCCAGGATGCCGCCGGCCGTGAGCAGGTCGGGGTGGACGACGGCGAGCGCGCCCGATTCGAGGAGGGGGCGGAAGTTCTCCTTCAGGTAGATGTCCTCGCCCGTCCCGAGCGGCGTGGCGGTGGCGGCGTGGAGGCGCTGCCAGGCGCCCGTGTCCTGCCAGGGCAGCACGTCCTCGGCCCACGAGAGGTGGTACTTCTCCAGGCGGCGCAGCAGCTGCACGCAGTCCTCGTAGGGGATGTGGCCGAGGTGGTCGATCGCGATCGGCACCTCCCAGCCCACGACGTCGCGCACGTCGGCCATGTACTTCTCCAGGTGGTCGAGGCCCTTCTCGGTGATGTGGATGCCGGTGAAGGCGTGCGCCGTGTTGAAGAGGTCGTAGGCCTCGCCGCGCATGGCGCGCGGGTCGATGGAGCCGTGCGGGGTCTGGACGACGTGCTTCATCTTCTTCATGTAGTCGAGGTAGCCGAGGGGGGCGATGAGCGCGCCGGGCACGTCCATCACGAGCTCGATGCCGAGGTCCATCTTCAGGAACGTGAAGCCGCGCGCCATGCGCTCCTTGAGGGCCTGGCCCATGTCGCGGCCGCCGCCCTCGGAGTCCGTGTCGCAGTAGCAGCGGATGCGGTCGCGCCACCTGCCGCCGAGCAGCTGCCACACGGGCACGCCCCACGCCTTGCCCGCGATGTCCCAGCACGCGAGCTCGATCGCGCACACGCCGCCCGCCTGGCGGCTGTCGCCGCCGAACTGCTTGATGCGGCGGAAGACCTTCTCGACGTTGCACGGGTTCTCGCCGAGGATGCGGCTCTTGAGCATTTCCGCGTAGGTGCGGCTGGAGGCGTCGCGCACCTCGCCGTAGCCGACAAGGCCCTGGTTCGTGTAGACCTTCACGAGCGTGCAGCGCTTCGGCGCGCCGTCGATGTCCGCGAAGCGGACGTCCGTGATCTGGAGGGTGGAGGGGTTGACTGCGTTGATGTTCATGGTTCCGTGTTGTCTTTTGGGGGGTTGTTCGTCTGATTGCTGAAGTTGAAGATCCGCTGCGCCTAGTCCTCGCGCGTCACGCCCGTGCGCAGGAGCGGCAGCGCGCGCTCCGCGCGGCGGTCGTAGTTGAAGACGGTGAAGCCGCCGAGGCCCAGCTCGCGCACGGCCTGGATCTGCTTCGCGAGCCGCACGCCGTCCGTCCCGTCGTTCTCCCAGCAGGAGAGCCCGATGCCGGGGTAGAGCCTCGCCTTCCCGCCCGCGGCCGCCATCTGCGCGCGCACCTGGCTGCGGAACAGCGCGGCGGACTCGACGTAGTCCATGTGGCACGCGAAGTCCAGCCAGCCCGCGCGGCACCACGCCGGCCAGTCCTGCGCCACCGTCTCGGGGTCGCTCGCCGGGTTGCGGAAGAGCGCCGCCGAGATCTGCACGCCCGGCGCCTCGGCGCGGACGCGCCGGGCGACCGTCTCGACGACCTTTGAGATGTTCCCCGTGCGGAACCGCGTCCACTCCCGCTTCAGCGTCGCCTTCGCGCCGTACACCGCGCCCGGCCAGTTCGTGACCGCGCGGCCGAGCGCCGCCTCGAAGCGCGCGCGGCATCCCGCGCAGAAGCAGCTCTCGCCGCCGGGGTAGCGGATGTAGTCGAAGTGGACGCCGTCGGGCCCCTTCTTCGCGAGCTCCACCATCGCGTCGATCTCCAGCTGCTGGTTCGCGGGGTGCGACGGGCAGAGCCACCGCCGCAGCGCCTTGCCCTTCGCGTCCACCTGCGTGCGCCCCGCCGCCGCCATCTGCTCCTCGAACGCCTTCGCCGTGTAGGAGCCCATGTTCCAGCAGACCTTCCACACGTGCATCTTCACGCCGTATTTCCGGCACGCCGCCCGGCACTGCTCGAACGCATCGCCCTTCGCCGCCACGTCCGCCGCCGCCGGCAGCACCTGCGAGGGATAGAACGCCACACCGCCCCACGCCAGGTTGGGGATGACCGCGTTGAAGCCGTTCTCCTTCAGGAATCGGACGGAGGCGTCCCAGTCGCGGCCGCCGCCCAGCCCCCGCGCGCTGTGGCACCAGAACGCGCGGTGTTCGCCCCGCTTCGACGGACGCGCCGCCAGCCACGCGCGCATCTCCGCCGCCTTCCTCTCCGCCGCCGCCGTCTGCGCCTCGATCTTCCCCTTCAGGGACGGCGCGAGCGCGCACGCGACCGCCCGCATGAAGTCGGCCTGCGCCCCCTCCGCGCCCCCCAGCCACACGTGGCTCATGAAAAGCCCCGCCTTCGTCCGGACGAGCGCGGGGACGCCGAGCGTCTTCCGCGCGCCGTCCGCCCACTCCGCCAGCACCTCCACCCCCTCGCGCCGCGCGGGCACATACGTCATCCACGACGCCTGAGGCACGAACGCGGGCTGCCCCTCAAGGCCCGCCCCCGTCTTGAGGAAGCCCGCGATCGCCGCGCCGCCGTCCTCGCCGGACCGCCTCATCCCCGCCATCTTCACGCCCAGCAGGTCGAAGACCTCGCGCGGCTGCGAGTAGCACGCGAGCAGCCGCCCGCCCCCCTCGACGTAGGCGCGCAGGACCGCCAGCGTCTCCGCCGGGACCTGCGGGTTGTACGGCAGCGCCACGGCGGCCATGCCCTTCAGCGTCTCCGCCGTGAGGTCCGTGTCCGCCACGACCGCCGCCTCCACGCCGATGGCGCGCAGGGAGGCGCCGAGCGTCCCCGCGAACGTCAGGTAGCTCTTCGCGTCCGGCCCGCCCTTCGCGGCAAGCGCGTCCGCGTAGACGATCGCGACGTCCGGCACGCCGCCCGCCGCGGCGACGTTCGCGACCGCGCACCGCGGCCGCCCCGTCCCCGCGCGCCACCCGGAGATGCGCACGGCGGTGATGCTGCCCCATCCCGCCGGCGTCCCCTCGGGCGCGCACTTCGACTTCATCACCGTCACGCGCTGCCACGCGCCGCTCTCCTCGGGGGAGAAGCTGCCGTGGTACCAGCCGTCCCCGCTGCGGAAGTAGCAGCTGAAGGACGTGAACGCGGAGAGGTCGTCGCAGTAGAAGTCGAACTGGATGCCCGGCCGCAGGCGCAGGTCGCAGGGGAGCCTGAAGTCCCAGTTCGCCCGCGCGGGCGGCTTCGCCTGCGTGAAGTCCGCCGCCAGCTCCACCACGCCCGGCGCCCGGAAGCGCGCCGGCGGCGTCGCCTCGCCGCTCACCACCGCCGCCTTCACGGCCGCCGCGTTCGTGACGGCGCGCCAGGCCGCCAGCACCTCCGCCCCGCCGGCGGCGGGCGCGTCGGGCAGGGCGGGCCGTCCGTCCGAACAGCCCAGAAGCAGGGCCAGGGCGCCCGTCAGGATCCATCCGGCGGCGCGCGCCGGTCTCGCAGAATGTCGCATGGGCGGATTATACCACAAAACCGCGTCCGCGACCGCGCCGTTCACTCTTCGCCGCGTCCGGACGCGGCCGCGCGGCGGCGCTTCTCCTGCTCGATCTCCTGGATGAGCGCGATCGTCGCGCGGGCGCGCACGTGCTCGCCCTTCTCCGCGCAGCGCTTCGCCAGCACGCGCAGCATGCGCAGCTGCTCGTTCAGCTGCTCCTCGCGCATCTGGTCCCACGCCCGGCGCCCCGCCGCCAGTTCCTCCTTCACGTGGGCAAGCGCGCCGGACGGCGGCGCGTCCGCCCGCCGGGCGCGCGCGTCCCGCGCGGCGGAGCAGCGCAGGTCGAGGAGGCAGACGAGGACCACCGCCAGAACCGCCAGCAGCGTCCAGCAGATTCCCTTCGTGTCGAAGAACAGCGCCATCTAGACCTCCTTTTCCCCTGCGTTTCCCGAAACGAAACGGGCCGCCCCCAGGAGGAGACGGCCCGTTCCATCCGCAGACGCGACTACTTCGCGAGCGCGGCCGTCACGTCGGCGAGCACCTGGCGGAGGGCCTTCGGGACGCGGTGCGCCGTCTTCGAGGCGACCTTCGAGTCCTTCGACGGCTTCGCGTCATACTCGTCGTAGGACGCGCCGATCGTCGCGATCTCCTTCTTCCAGCCTTCCTTGTCGACCTTGAGGATCTCCTCGAGGTCGGACTTGACGACGTGGAACTTCGCCTTCTCGTCGTTGTTGGCGAGGTCGATGTCCTTCGCGAAGGGCAGGTTGCCGATCGCGGTCTCGTTCGCCTTGACGGCGCCCTCGATGCGCTGGCAGATCCACTTCAGGACGCGCGAGTTGTCGCCGAAGCCCG
>CAVEVC010000062.1:0-11283 GCA_963618935.1 Clostridiales bacterium CCNA10
AATGTACCCGCGCCGCCCTCGGCGCGTGGCGTCCGAACGGGCCGCCCCACAGCGCGGGGCGTCCGAACGGGGTCGCCCCACAGCGCCACGCGCCGAGGGCGGCGCGGGTACATTGCGCGCCGAGGGCGGCGCGGGTACATTGCGCGCCGGGCGGCGCGGGGGCGGTGCGTGTTGGGCGGTCGCTAGCACCTCACACCTAGCACCTAGTACCTAAAGCCTGAAACCTAAAACCTTTCCTTTTCCCTTTTGCCTACTTGCGTGCGGGGCGGGCGTGTAGTATAATGGACACCACACAACCGAACAACTCAGACGGCAGTTGACCAACTCAGACGGGCAACCGAACAACTCAGGCGAGGCCGAGACTTATGGCGAAATTTCAGTACATCGCGCTGGACGGCGCGGGACAGGAGCAGCGGGGGACGGTCGAGGCGGGTGACCGCGCGGCGGCGATCGCGGCCGTCCGCGCGAGCGGCCTCTTCCCGTCCGCGATCGGCGAGGTGAAGGGCGCGTCGGCGTCGGGCGCGGGCGCGGCGAAGGGCGCGGCCTCGGCGTCGGGCGCGGGCGCGGCGAAGGGCGCGGCCTCGGCGAGGGGCGCGTCGGCGGCGCAGCGGGGTGCGGCGTCGAGGGGCGCGGGCGCGGCGAAGGCGGCGAAGGGCGGGGCGAAGAAGGGCCTTGGCGCGACGCAGATCAACATCAAGATGCCGAAGTTCCTGATGGGGCGGGTGAAGCAGAAGGACCTGACGGGCTTCACGCGCCAGCTTGCGACGCTGGTGAACGCGGGGCTGCCGCTCATGCGCTGCATCGACGTCCTGAAGAGGCAGCGGACGGCGCCGGCGATGATGGACTGCCTGAACGGCATCAGCGAGGGGATTGCGGGCGGCGCGACGTTCTCGGAGGCGCTCACGGCGTATCCGAAGGTGTTCGACAACCTCTACGTCAACATGGTGAAGGCGGGCGAGGCGGGCGGCGTCCTGGAGGTCGTGCTGAACCGCCTGGCGGAGTTCGCCGAGAAGGCGCAGAAGATCAAGAACAAGGTGAAGGGCGCGATGATCTACCCGTCGGTCGTGCTCGTGGCGGCCGTCGGCATCACGGCGTTCCTGCTCGTGACGGTGATCCCGAAGTTCCAGCAGGTGTTCAACGACATCCTGGGCGGGCAGTCGCTGCCGGCGATCACGGAGTTCGTGATGGGGCTTTCCGACTTCGTGCAGCACAACGGGCTGCAGATCGCGGCGGGCGCCGCGGCGTTCGTCGTGCTCTACAAGATGTTCGGCAAGACGCCGTTCGGCGCGTACCAGCTGGACCGCCTGCGCCTGGCGGTGCCGGTGACGGGCACGCTCGTGAAGCGCACGGCGATCTCGCAGTTCACCCGCACGCTCGGGACGCTGCTCTCCTCGGGCGTGCCGATCCTCCAGGCGCTCGTGATCGTGCGCGACACGACGGCGAACCGCGTGGTGCGCCGCGCCATCCAGTCCGTCCACGACGCGGTGAAGGAGGGCGAGTCGATGACCGACCCGCTCGCGGCCTCCGGGGTGTTCCCGCCGATGGTCGTCTCGATGGTGCAGGTGGGCGAGGAGACGGGCCAGCTCCCCGACATGCTCACGCGCATTGCGAACACCTACGACGACGAGGTGGACAACGCGGTGGCGGGGCTGACGGCGGCGATCGAGCCGGCGCTCATCATCTTCCTCGCCGTGGTGGTCGGCACGATCGTGATCGCGATGTTCCTGCCGATGATCAAGATCATCTCCTCCGTCTCGGGCGGCGGCGCGGGCTGAGGGGAGGGGCCGGGGCGCGATGAAGGTCGGAACGGACAGAGGCGGCTTCACGCTGATCGAGCTGCTGGTGGTGACGGTGGTGGTCGTCACGCTCATGGGCGTCGTCTTCCGCCTGGCGGGCGTGGGCGGCGCGAGCCGCGCGAAGGCGACGACGGTCCAGCGCCTCCAGCGCCTCGAGAACGCCCTCTCCGGCTACTACGCGGCGTATGGGTCGTATCCGCCCGTGCCGCTGCAGGGGCGCAGCCGCAGCATCTACAAGAGCGTGGACGCCTACGGGCTGCAGGAGCGGGGCGACGACGAGAGCGGCGCCACGGACATGAAGCAGGCGCGCATGCTCGCGCAGATCGAGGCGGCCTGCCGGGCGCAGCCGCTCTCCGTCTCGTGGCCGGCGCCGAGCGACGGGGAACTCAACACGGCAATCCAGGATCTCTCGACCGCGGACAACGCGCAGACGCCCTACAAGGGCTTCCGCTCGCTCAGCGGCGTGGGCGCGCTCAACCTCGGCGCGACGGACTGGCGGGCGCAGGGGCGGACCGGGAAGGACGTGCAGCTCTTCGAGTTCGGCCTCCTCTCCTTCCTCTTCCCGCGCTACTTCTTCATGCTCGACGGGCGGATGGCCAACTTCTACGACCACAAGGAGAACAACCGCCTCCGCAACCAGTGGGCGGCGAACAACCAGCTGCCGTGCCGGCTCGACACGGGGGCGCAGTTCCAGGACTGGGACGAGGTGCGCAAGGCGATGGGCGCGCAGTCCTCCACCGCCAACGCGCGCTGGGAGTCGGGCATGATCTCGAACCTCACGAGCCAGGCCGTCTGCGCGCGCTGGATGCCGAACTTCGAGGGCATCGTGACGACGATGGACCAGCCGCGCTACCGCTTCTTCTACGGCGTGGACGTGATGGACGGCACGCGGCCCTACCTTGCGCAGCCCGGGACGTTCAGCGTGGACGGCGTGAGCGCGGGCGGCGGCGACGAGGGCAAGCTCTGGGGGCGCCGGCTGCGCGTCTTCCCCGGCGGCGGCTCGGGGACGGGCGGCTCCCGGCACATCCTGCTCAGCATGACGGTGTGCGACGGCTGGGGGCGCGAGCTCTACTACTACTCCGAGCCGCCGTACCAGAGCTACCGCCTCTGGTCCGCCGGGGCGAACAAGGTGACCTTCCCGCCCTGGTACGACCTCGACTCGTTCAGCGGCGAGGACCTCAACATGATCCACTCCTTCATTTCGGACGACATCGTCCACCTCAGCAACTAGGGGCCTCGGCATGACGAACAGGAAGAACGGCTTTACGCTCATCGAGATGCTGGTGGTGATCGCCATCATCGCCATCCTCTCCGGCGCGCTGCTCATGGGATACGGGCGCGTCACGCGCACGGCGCAGCGGGCGCGCGCGCAGGAGACCGTCTCGAACGTCGCGACGGCCCTCAGCGTCCTGCTGCAGAGCAAGGGCACGTGGCCGACGGGGCTCTCGCTCTACCAGGGCGTGGACGGCGAGGGGAAGGGGTGCGTGGTGGAGGTGGCGAAGGTGTTCGCCAAGAACAACCTGCTCGGCGTGAGCCTGAACAGCGGCGGGCAGCCCGTGGGGTCCGACCGCTGCGGCATCGTCGATCCCTGGGCGGCGGCGGTGCTGAAGCGCTCGAGCGGCGCGAACGCCTCCACGCGCGTCCCGTCGGGCGGCACGGTGCGCTCGCACATCATCTACTACGCGCTCGACGCCGACCTGGACGGCATCACCGAGGCGAAGGTGTGCGGCGAGACGGTGAAGGTGCGGGCGAACGCGATCGCGTGGTGCGCGGGCGCGGACGGCGAGCTGGGCGACTCGTACTCCAAGCGGGGGAAGAAGAACGCGGACAACGTGTACAGCTGGAACCGCCAGCAGGAGGTGCGCGAATGAGGCGCGCGCGCACGGCCGGCTTCACGATCGTCGAGATGCTGATGGTGATCGGCATCCTGGCGGTGCTGATGGGCATTGTCACCACGGCGGCCTCGGCGGCCATCCGCCAGGCGCGGGCGCGGCGCACGGAGGCGTCGAAGGAGGTCATCCAGTCCGGCATCGCCGCCTACCTCTCCCAGAAGAACTGCTGGCCGCCGAAGGGGGGGCAGCTGCAGAGCTGGGCGGACAACGGGCTGAGCTCCGGCAAGCACGTGGACTTCCTCTCTGCCGACCAGTACGACAAGATGATGTACGAGCTCGCGAAGGTCTCCGTCGGCGCCAAGAAGGCGTCGCCCATGATGGACTTCGGGGGCGTGGCCGTCGCGACGCGCGCGGCGGCGGGCAAGACCGGCGGGCGCGGGCAGAACTTCGCCGAGGCGATCAAGAAGAACAAGAAGCACGGCTCCACAATCAAGCTGGCGGACATGGTGTTCGGCTACCAGGAGAAGGAGAGCGGCCGCTTCCGCCGCTACATCGTGCAGTACAACGCCGACTCCGACAGCGTGCGGGTGATGACGGTGCAGAACTACACGGACTGGTGGAACGCCGTGAACGCCGGCACGTCCGTGCAGCTGCCCAGCGGGTACGCAAAATGAAGAACGCGCAGCGACAGACACGCGGGGGCTTCTCGCTCGTCGAGCTGGTCGTGGTGATCGGCCTGATGGCGCTCCTCTCCACGATTTCCATCGGCGGCTACTTCGCGGCGTCGCGGGGCATGGCCGCGCGCGGCGTGGTGCAGGACACGGCCTCGATCATCCGCCAGGCCATGCAGACGTGCCTCATCGACCAGGTGCCGACGGCGGTCCTCTTCTGCAACCGCCGGCAGAACCAGAAGGACGCGGACGGCGAGGCCTACGGCACGGCCATCGCGATCAAGATGGCCGGCCGCATCTCCTACGTCGCGACGGGCGGCAAGACCGCGGCCGGGCAGGCGCTGCCCGTGGGCGGGGGGCTTCTCGTGGACGAGTTCGCCGACTGGAACCAGTCCTACCCGATGGACGCCTCCGGCAGCGGCAAGCAGCGCGCCATCCGCCTCTACCAGATGAGCAGCCCCGACGGGCACAAGCTCGCGAAGGGCGTGAAGCAGTGCAGCTCGCTCATGTGCGCGTGGGTGGGCTACGTCCAGCTCGACGCCGACTACATGGCCGGCGCGAAGGCGACCGTGGCGGACTTCTGCCAGGACTTCAAGCTGGACGCCTCCGGCAACAAGAGCCGCGCCGGCATCGGCTACAGCAACGGCAACGACTGCCGCTGGGGGCTTCCCTTCCATCCCGACAACAACGGGCTGGGCCGGGGCACCTGGCGCGTGGGCGACGCCTACGGCGTGGAGATCGCCTCGCTCGACCTGCCGAAGAACTACATCTTCGGCACCTCCGTGCCGAACGGCCCCGAGCTGGTGCCCGCCTCCGGCACGCCCGCGCTCGTCTTCCGCCCCGGCGACGTGAAGGGCGCGAGCAGCTACCAGTTCTCGCTCGGCACGGCCGGCGGCAACGTGCAGATCACGCGGCTCAACGACCTCGCGGGCGCCGACACGACCCCGGTCGGCGCCATCACGCAGGACCTGCTGAAGGACCAGGACTGACATGAACGCCACCCATTCCATTCTCAGGAAGGCGGGCTTCACCCTGATGGAGGTGAACCTCGCCATCTTCATCATGGCCGCCGGCGTGCTGGCGATGGTCTCGCTCTACCCGCTCGGCTACCGCGAGAACCAGCAGAGCAAGGACGACGTGAAGGCGGCGGCGGCGGCGGACGCCGTGCTCAACCAGGTCCGGGGCGCCCTCTCGGCGCGCAGCCTCTCCTGGGACGACTGGAAGAGCGCGGTGCAGGGCGCGGTGCGGGTGACCGGCCAGGGCGAGCGCAACGGCGGCTGGGCCGCCTACTGCGAGACGGGCAGCGGCTTCACGCCGAAGAAGAAGGGCAGCGTCAACGCGACGGGCAAGCGGGTGTTCGACGCCCTCGTGGGCCGGTCGAGCCCAAGCCCGTCGTGGCCGCTCAACAGCGCCTACGTCTGCGCCCTCGTCGCGCAGCCGGGGTATGTGCGCGTGCCGGGCGGGGAGATCCAGGAGGACTGGTCGCGCGTCGCCGTCAGCATGCGCGTCTCGCGCAACGCGGGCGCGCTCTTCGCGCAGCCGATCTACTTCACCGAGATCCACTTCCAAGGCGACCAGAAGAGGTCCACCCCATGAAACGACCGCACGACCGCTCGGGCTTCACGCTCATCGAGATGCTCGTCGCGTCCCTTCTGCTGGGGATGCTCGTGACGATCCTCACGATGGTCTTCAACGCCTCCTCCATCGCCTGGCGCACGGGCAAGGCCGGCGTCTCGCAGCTCTCGCTCATGCGCCGCCAGCTCGCCCTCGCCCAGAGCCGGGCGGACAACCTGCTGCCCCGGGTCGACACCCAGAGCAAGTCGGCCGTCGGCCTCGTTGCCGGTGCCTGGCACGCGGACGGCACGGTGCGCGCGCGCGCCGTCTCGCGCTACCAGAACGACGGCTTCTTCGCGTCGCCGAACTTCGGCTCCTACAGGAGCGACGACGCCTCGCTCGGCGCCGCGCCGCCCTGGCAGCAGGTCAACGCCCTCGGGTCGCTCCGGTCCGGCTCCTCGCACGCCTACACCGTGGGCGTGCTCTCCTACGGCCCGGACGGCAAGTTCGGCACGGGCGACGACATCAGCACATGGCCGGACGAGGTGGAATGACGATGGACCGCCTGAACGACAGAAGGGGCTTCACGCTCGTGGAGCTGATCGTGGTGATCGGCATGCTCATGCTGCTCGCCGGCGCCGTCACGACCTCCGTCGCGGGCGCCAGCCGCCGCGCGAAGATCCAGCAGGCGACCGCCGAGGCGCAGGAGATGACGAAGGCCATCCTCGCCTACGAGAACTACGGGCGGGACTACTCGCTCGACGCGCACCTCATGGAGCGCACGGAGGCGAGCGAGAGCACGCTCGGCTTCATCCTCGGCAAGGAGAACCTGCAGAACGGGCAGCGAGGCAAGATCCCCGTCCTCTTCAACGCCGCCTCCACGCGCTCCGGCAAGATCCTCGACCCCTGGGGGCGGCCCTACTACGTGACGGTCCGCCGGGGCACGGTCGACACCGAGCAGGACAGCACGGACGGCAGCGTGACCTCCTACGTCGCGTTTCCGAACTACAACCGCAGGCCGGCCGACGAGCTGGTGAACACGGGGGATACGGAATGACGTCGTCCCGAAAATCCGGAAGCGCGCTCCTGATCGTGCTCGGCTTCCTCTCCTTCATGGTCGTCTCGGCCGTGGCGTTCGCGATCTACATGCGCGCGGAGCGCATGCCCTCCTCCGCCCTGCGCCGCGCGGTCGCCACGCGCCACCTCGTGCACGCCGCCCTCGCGGAGGCGGTCGCCCGCGTCGACGACGCCGTGCGCGGCGACCCCTTCCCCGGCCTGTGCGGCACGAACGCCGACTTCACCGCCAAGGGGAACTTCACCTACCGCGACGGCAACGGCCAGGCCATGGACGTGTGGCAGGGGCGCGTGTTCATGCCGCCGGACCCGCTGGGGGGGACGACGACGCGCGAGACGCGCTTCGCCCCCGTCACGGAGACGGTGAGCGTGCTGACGCTGGAGGGGCTCGGCTACCTGCCGCCGGGGCTCGTCAACGACGTGCGCTTCCTCTCCCGGTCGTCCTGGACGGCCCAGTGGCAGCAGCTGCCGTTCGACGCGGGGCGCTTCGCCTTCTGCGCCGTGAACGTGAGCGACTACTTCGACGTCAACCGCCTCTACGCGAACCGCGGGCGCACGGCGGAGGCGGGCGGGCGCCTCTCGCTCGCCTACCTCTTCGACCCCTCCTTCGACCCGGCGGCCGCGAACGCCGCCTCGGCGGGGGACGTGGTGAACTTCGCGTCCGGCGCGGCGGCGTTCGACGCGTTCGTCCACACGGCGCGCCCGGGCGGGGACGACAAGGGCGAGGACAACACGCAGGCCGTGGGCGGCGGCACCACGCCCTACGTCTCGCTCCTCGACTACAACCTCGCGCTGGGCAAGAACGGCGGCTCCTCCGCCCTCCTGCCGCTCTTCTACCGGTGGATCAGCTCGTCGCCGCAGACCTCCTACTACCAGGAGGGCTCCGAGCAGGCGAAGAGCGCGGCGCGGCAGCCGTTCGTCACGGAGTCCGCCGCGACGAACGAGTCGTGGCTCGTCGACCTCGCGACGGCCAAGGGCCAGCCGTTCTACGGCCGCAACCTCTCGCCCTCCCAGAGCGTGCGGGCGTCGGACGTGGTCAACTACAGTTCCGACTTCTTCCGCCAGGTGTTCTCCGGCGGCTCGAAGATCCTCTCGCCGCTCGACTACGTGACGCTCTACGACTACCTCGACCACGACGACATCCCGCTCTCGCTCGCCGCGCCCTGCGTGGAGCGCGTGCCGATGGTCGCCGCGCTGGAGCAGACCGTGCAGTTCACGCCCGGCCCGATGACGGCGAAGCCCGGGCCCACCGAGGCGGGCGGGCCCAACCAGCCCAAGACCTCGATCACCTGGTTCGACGTGGACCGGAACTGGTTCCAGCCGGGCGTCCTCTCCGCCGTCGTCGCCTTCCCCTTCAAGCACGGCAGGACGCGCAACAGCAGCCTGTCGGGCGGAAGCTTCAGGGTCCAGGCCCTCGTGCGCCTCTTCCTTGCGCCGCCGGGCCTCAACGCGCGCTCCCCCATCGCCTCGCAGCTCCGCCCGCAGAACGAGGCCGACTGGACGAAGAGGGAGGATGCGTTCACCTTCAACGGCCAGAACGGCGTCTTCATGCTCTCCGCCCGCTCGCAGGAGGTCGCCCTCACGCTGCCGAACGACGTGCAGGACGAGGCGGACGCCTGCTGCGAGGGCGGCGGCGGCAGCGGCATCGTCGCCATCCCCGTCAACTTCGGCGACCTGACCTTCCCCGGCGACCTGCACATGCTCACCGTCAAGACGAGCCAGAACTGCAACGAAAACGGCGTCCCCGTGGGGGAGGAGACGAAGACCTACACGATCAACATCCGCCCGTTCATCGACGACAAAGGCAGCCTGCCGAACGGCGCGGCGGACATCTCGGAGGCGGAGTTCAGCGCGGTCGCGGCCATCGAGGCCGTGCCCTACGTGTGCGTGTGGGTGCGCATCGTCAACGACGACGGCACCGTGGACCTCGTGCCCGCCTACCCGGAGGACGACGTGCTGAACGGCGGCGCGGGCGGCGACCCCGTGCTCGACACCTACGGCGGCAGCTCGGCGCCGCTCATGCGCTTCGCCGGCGACGGCGTGCCCTTCTCGCTGCAGGCCATCGCGGGCGGCAACTTCTCGGGCGGCACGCCGGAGTGGAAGCCGAAGGCGATGTACACGGTCGACCCCCGCTTCAACTGGGCGCCGGAGTCGTGGTATGCGTCCGACCAGTCGGGCGTGACCTTCGACAAGTGGCTCGCCGCCACGCGCAGCGCCGTCGGCATGGGGACGGACACGACGCGCGACGAGGACATCTTCCTCTTCACCTCGAACCAGGGCGTCCTGCAGTCCCTCGGCGAGTTCGCCTTCCTCCCGCGCCTGTGCGAGAACGGCGCCGAGCTGGTCAGCGGCTCCGGCTTCGACGGCGCGGAGCGCACGGCCGCCAGCCAGGTCGTCAACTTCAACTGCATGTGGCGCAGCTACGCGGTCGACCGGACCTGGTACGCGCAGTGGGCGGCCCTGCGCATCGGCCGGTCCGCCGAGCGGGAATGCCTCGTGAACCCCTACACGGACGACCGGGCCGTCATGATGGCCGCCTTCGCGAACACGCCCGTGGACTACTGGGCCGCCGGGCGGGGCATGCAGGCCGACTGCGCGCTGCGGAAGGACGGCGCGAAGATGATCAACGACACGGACCCCTGGATCACGACGGCGGCCGACGCGCTCAAGCACGCCTTCTGCTCGAAGTCCGACGACGCCGGCGACCGCCTCGCCTGCCGGGACCTGATGTCCTTCGCCACCGGCATCATGGAGCAGATGCGCACGCGCACGCTCGAGCTCATGGACAGCAGCATGGGCACTTCCGGCTGGAACCCGGCGGCCGCCTGGGAGGAGGTCTGGGACGACCTGGCCTGGGACGTCCAGCAGAACGACAACTCCGTCACGAAGTTCCTCGGCGTCGACCTGCAGAACAACGTCGCCCTCCACTCGGTCGACCGCAAGTTCCTCTATTCCTACTGGCGCGACTGCTTTGCGAACAACCAGCAGCTGTTCCTGATCTTCGTGCGGGCCGAGTCGAACGCGCTGGGCGGCCCGGGCGAGGGCACGCCCGCGCAGCAGGGCGGCCGGGCCGTGGCGCTCGTCTGGCGCAATCCGTCCGCGACGCGGGATGCGGGGCGCACCCACGACGCCCAGAACCAGTACATTTCCAACGGCGAGCGGGAGCCGCACCAGACGCGCGTCCTGTTCTACCACCAATTCGACTGACGGGAGCTGGCGGATTTGGCTGATGCGAGCTGACGGACGTAAATTGACTGGCGAGAGCTTGATAGGCGTAAATTGACTGACGGGAGCTTGAAACGATGCTGAACGAAGAGCAGAAGGCGGAAGTGGCGAAGTGGTTCGCGGCGGGTGCGTCGCTGGACGAGATCCAGAAGCGGATGAAGGCCGAGTTCGGCGTCCACATGACGTACCTCGACCTCCGCCTCATGGTGGCGGACCTCCCCCAGCCCGTGGAGGCTCCCCCCGCCGAGGACGTCCCCCCCGCCGCCCCGGCGCGCAACGATTCCGACGGCGCCGACCCCACCCGCGACGGCTCGGCGCGCAATGTACCCGCGCCGCCTCGGCGCGTGGCGTCCGACAGCAATGCGCCCGGCAGCGAGACATCCGACAACGGTCCGGCCTCTGGCAGCGTCTCGGCGCCCGACGGCGTGCCCCCCGCCTCGGACCTCACGGTGGAGGTGGACGCCCTCACGATCCCGGGCACGTTCGCGAGCGGCGCGGTGACGTTCTCGGACGGCACGAAGGCGAAGTGGTATCTCGATCAGCAGGGGCGCCTGGGGCTTGCCGACGCGCCGCAGGGCTACCGTCCGTCGCCGGGCGACGCGGCGCTCTTCCAGGCCCGCCTCGTGGAGGCCCTCCGCAGGCGCGGCCTCGCGTAGGCGCGCGTGGGGCGCTTCCCCATGCGACGGCCCGGCGCGCAATGTACCCGCGCCGCCCTCGGCGCGGGGCGTCCAACAGCGGCGCGCACGCACCGTCCGCAGAGGTGCAGGTCCCACGCCCCACAGCGCCACGCGCCGAGGGCGGCGCGGGTACATTGCTGTCGGACGCCACGCGCCGGGGGCGGCGCGGGTACATTGCTGTCGGGCGCCACGCGCCGGGGGCGGCGCGGGTACATTGCTGTCGGACGCCGCCCCGTACACGAAAGGCCACTTTGCGAACTGCCCCACCATACGAAGACCTCCGCGCGCCAGGCCGCCATGCGACGGCCCGGCGCGCAATGTACCCGCGCCGCCCTCGGCGCGGGGCGTCCAACAGCGGCGCGCACGCACCGTCCGCAGAGGTGCAGGTCCCACGCCCCACAGCGCCACGCGCCGAGGGCGGCGCGGGTACATTGCTGTCGGACGCCACGCGCCG
>CAVEVC010000063.1:0-15522 GCA_963618935.1 Clostridiales bacterium CCNA10
CTTTAACGGATTTTTTGGCGAAAAGACGGCACAAACGCTAAAAACTCAATGCTGGAATACGTCAAAACAGTGGAAAATGCGGCAATTATAACTTAGCATTTAAGTTGTATGACTGGGTTCGATTCCCATCGCCCGCTCCATTTTCTTGCCTTTCCATATCAGGGCGAAAGGAGGCATGCGGCATGATGACAATCTACAAATGGGAAAACGGCGGCCTCAAGGAGACGGTCGAGCTCTGCGAATCGTGCTGGATCAACCTCGCCGAGCCGACGACGGCCGAGCTGGAGCGGGTGCTCAGCTTCTCCCAGGCGCCGCGCGACTTCCTCACCGACCCGCTCGACCGCGAGGAGCGGCCGCGCTTCGAGAGCGAGGACGGCTTCCACCTCGTGATCGTCCACGTGCCGCTGCCGGTGCGGGGGGACGAGGACGACGAGAGCGTGCTGCCCTACGAGACGCTGCCCCTTGGCATCGTCCTCTTCGGGCAGAGCGTGATCACCATCTGCTCCCAGACGACGCCCGTCACGAACGCCTTCCTCGACCAGATCCGCCGCGTCTGCCCGCCCGGCGAGCGCAACCGCTTCATGTTCCGCCTCCTCTGGCACGCCGCCGTCCTCTTCCTGCGCTACCTCCGCGACATGCACGCGAAGATCGAGGACCTGGAGGACTCTCTCCACGAGTCCATCTCGAACGAGGTGCTGCTGAAGCTGCTCACCTACCAGAAGTCGCTCGTCTACTTCTCCACCTCGCTGAAGGCCGACAACATCCTCATCAACCGCCTCGACCACGCGCGCCAGCTCAACCTCTCCGAGGACGACTCCGACACGCTCGACGACGCGGCGGTCGAATACCAGCAGGCGCTCGAGACGGCCACGATCCACGCGAACATCCTCAACGGCACGCTCGACGCGTTCGCCTCGCTCATCAACAACAACCTCTCGAACGTGATGAAGTACATGACCGCCGCGACGATCCTCCTCGCCGTGCCCACGGTCATCACGAGCGCCTACGGCATGAACATCAGCCTGCCCGGCCAGGGCTACGCCCACATGTTCGCCGTCCTCGCGGCGATCTCCGGCGTCTTCGCCTGCGGCATCGTGGGCATTCTCTTCTACCTCTACAAGAAACGGGTGTTCTGATGGACGAACCCACTGTCACGAAGCCGGGGCGCGTCGTCGCCATCGTCGGCCGCCCCAACGTGGGCAAGAGCGCCCTCTTCAACCGCATCGCGCGCCGGCGCATCGCGATCGTCTTCGACCAGCCGGGCGTCACGCGCGACCGCGTCGCCCGCGAGGTCGAGGCGAACGGCCAGCGCTTCATGCTCGTCGACACCGGCGGCCTCGCGTTCGACCGGACGCCCGGGAGCGACGACCCGCTCGCCGCCGAGACGCGCCAGCAGGCCGCGCTCGCCGTGACGGACGCGGCGGTGTGCCTCGTGGTGGTGGACGCCCGCGCCGGCGTGACGCCGCTCGACGAGGAGGTGCTCAAGCGCGTGCGCGAGAGCGGCGTACACTGCGCGATCGCGGCGAACAAGTGCGACGTGGAGGCGGACGACGCGCGGGCGGACGAGTTCGCCCGCTTCGGCATGCCCGTCCTCCCCTGTTCCGCCGAGCACGGGCGCGGCATCGACGCGCTCGTCGCGTTCGCGACCGAGAGGCTGCCGCCGCCCGGCGAGGACGCGGAGGCGGCGCGCCCCCTGCGCGTCGCGGTGGTCGGCCGCCCGAACGCCGGCAAGAGCTCCTACATCAACCGCCTCCTGAACGCCGAGCGCGTCATCGTCAGCGACATCCCCGGCACGACGCGCGACTGCGTGGACGTGCCGTTCACGATCGGCTCGGGCCCCGCGGCGCGCCGCTACGTGCTCGTGGACACGGCGGGCATGAAGAAGCACACGCAGATGTCCAGGACGAGCGTGGACAACTTCTCCCTCTTCCGCAGCGAGAAGGCCATCGAGGAGGCGGACGTCGTGCTGCTCGTCATGGAGAGCGAGCTCGGCCCCACGAAGCAGGACATGCGCATCGCGGGCAAGATCCTCGACGCGCACCGCGCCTGCGCGATCCTCATGAACAAGTGGGACCTCGCGCACGGGAAGGGCGTGAAGGAGGCCGAGGCCACGAAGGTCCTCCGCCGGATGATGCCGTTCCTCTCGTTCGCCCCCGTCGTCTTCTGCAGCGCGAAGAGCGGCTACAACGTGCGGCGCACGGTCGACGCGATCGACGCGGTCGCCTCCAGCGTCCAGGCGCGCCTCCCCACGGGCGTCCTCAACCGCACGATCGAGACGGCGACGAAGAAGACGCTCGCGCCGATGGTCCGGGGGAAGCGCCTCAAGGTCTACTACGGCCTCCAGGTGGGCAACGACCCGCTCACGATCCGCCTCTTCGTCAACGACCCGAAGCTCGTCACCGACGCCTACCGCTCCTACCTGGAGAAGGCGATCCGCGCGCGGTTCGGCCTGGAGGGCGCGCCGATCCGGATGTTCCTCAAGGCGCGCAGCCGCAAGGACGGCGCCGCGCTGGGGCGCGAGATCTCGAACCTGAAGAAGAACGGTGCTTCGTAGGCCCTCCATCGCGGCGTTCCGGTTCTTCCTGGCCGGCGGAGGCCTCAGCGCCGGCAACGGGCGGCTCTTCGCGCAGTCCGCGCTCGTGGGGCTTGCCGTGGGCCTCGTCGCGGCCGCCTTCCATGGGCTGATCGAGCTGCTGGACGGCCTGCTGCTGCACGGCGTCGGCGCGCACGCCTCGCCCCTCGCGGCGGGCGGGGCGCTGCTGCGCGGCCTCGCCTCCCCGGCCGGCTGGTGCGACGGGCGGCGGTGGCTGCTGTTCGCGCTGCCGGCGGCGGGCGCGACGCTCGCGGCCCTGCTCATCCGGTGGATCTCCCCCGGCACCCACGCGCGCGGCACGGACTCGGCCATCTACGTCTACCACCGCCTCAAGTGCCGGATGTCCTGGCGCGTCATCCCCGTGAAGGCCGTCGCCTCCGCGCTCGTGATCACCTCCGGCGGCAGCGCGGGCTACGAGGGCCCCATGACGCTCATCGGCGCCGCGTGCGGCACGAACCTCGCGCGCCTCTTCCACTGGGACGCGGCGACGCGGCGGCGCCTCATGCTCGCGGGCCTTGCCGCCGGCATCGGCGCGCTCTTCCGCGCGCCGCTCGCGGGCGCGCTCTTCGGGGCGGAGATCCTCTATTCCGGGCTCGACCTGGAGTACGAGGCGATCCTGCCGGCGTTCATCGCCTCGGCCGTCTCGTACACCGTCTATGCGTTCTTCTACGGGTGGGCGCCGCTCTTCGCGATGCCGTCCTACGCCTACGACGACGGGCTGCGCCTCGTGCCCTACCTCGTGCTTGCGCTCGTCGTCTCGGTCGGCGCGAAGTTCTACATCCAGACGTTCCGGAGCGTGTCGGGCTTCTTCCGCCACCGGGGCGGCGCGCCGTGGACGAAGGTGGCCGCGGGCGGCCTCCTGACGGGGGCGCTCGGGTTCTTCTTCCCGGACGTGCTCGGCACGGGCTACGACCTCATCCGCGCCGCGTTCCGGCCGGACGCGGAGGTCTGCGCCGTGGGCGGGGAGGGGCCGTGGTGCGCGGCGGGCCTCTTCTTCGGGGCGTTCGTGCTCAAGGCCGTCGCGACGAGCTTCACGGTCGGCTCGGGCGGCTCCGGCGGCGTGTTCGGCCCGGCGCTCGTCTGCGGGGCGACGCTGAGCGTGGCGTGCGGGCTTGCCTTCTCGGCGGTCTTCCCGGCGTCCTTCGGCATCCACCCGGCCTCCGTCGCCCTCGTCGGGATGGCGGGGTTCCTCGCGGCGACGGTCCGCACGCCGATCACGGCGGTGATCATGGTCGCGGAGCTCTCCGGCAACCACGCGCTGCTCCTGCCGACGATGTGGGTGTGCGGCCTCGCGTTCGCGCTGACCGACGGCTGGTCGCTCTACCGCAGCCAGGTCCATTCCCGCGCCTCCTCGCCGGTGCATGCGTAGCGCGCCTCCCCGGCGCGCGGCGTCCTGAAGGTGGCGCGCGACGGCCGGATGTGGTACACTAGCGGCACATCATGACGGAACACGCTTCTCCAGAATCCGGGACCGCGGCGCGCAAGGCGGCGGTCGTCGGCGTCGTCGGCCGCACGAACGCCGGAAAGTCCACCATCGTCAACCGCCTCGTCGGCGAGAAGGTCTCCATCGTGAGCCCCGTGGAGCAGACGACGCGCAACACGATCCGCGGCATCGTGGAGGACCCGCGCGGCCAGCTCGTCCTGCTCGACACGCCCGGCCTCCACAAGGCCGTGGGCCCGCTCGGCAAATTGCTGAACGGCATGGCCCGCGCCTCGGCGGCGGGGGTGGACGTCCTGCTCGTCGTCTTCGACGCGGGCCACGAGCCGCAGCTGGAGGACGAGGGGTGGATGCGCCGCGTCGCGAAGGAGGCGCCGGCGAAGTGCGTCTTCGCGCTCAACAAGTGCGACCGGGCCCCCTTCTACGAGACGATGTTCCGCGACCTCTGGAAGGAGGTGGCGGCCGGCACGCCCCGGACGGGGAAGGACGGCGCGCCCCGCACGCTGCCCGAGCCGGTCTGGGTGAAGGCCTGCGCGGTGCGCCCCGGCGGCGGCGACGCGCTGCTGGAGGCCCTGTTCGGCCTCGCCGAGCCCGGCCCCGCGCTCTTCCCCGAGGACATCGTGACGGACTACCCGCGCAAGCTCGCGATCGCGGACGTCGTGCGCGAGAAGCTGCTGCAGCGCCTGCGCGACGAAGTGCCGCACGAGGTGGGCGTGGCCGTCGCGAACCTCGCCGAGAAGAAGGGCGGCTGGGACGTCGACGTGACGATCTACGTGAACCGCCCCTCGCAGAAAGGCATCGTGATCGGCCCGGGTGGACGCCTCCTGAAGGCCGTGCGCCAGTGCGCCGAGCCCGAGCTCTCGGACATGTTCGGCGTGCGGGTGCGCCTTGAGCTGTGGGTGAAGGTCGTCCCGAACTGGATGAAGAACGGCCGTCTGCTGACGGAAATGGGCTATCTCGGCGCCGAGCAATGAAGGGGCTTTTCGTCTTCGCCGTCCTGTGGGGCGCCGCGACGTCGTTCGCGGCGGCGGACCCGCTTGCCGCCGCCCGGCGCGCCCTGGGCGACGAACTGTGGTCCGTCGCCGCGCGCAGCGCGGCCGAGGCCGCGGACGCGACGACGGACGCGGCGGTGCGGGCGTCCGCGCGCCTCGTGGAGCTGGAGGCCCTGGCCCGCGAGGGGCGCGCGGCGGACATGCTGGCGCGGCTCGGCGCATGGACCGACGCGGCGGGCGACGGGTTCCGCTACTGGCGCGCGTGGGCGGAGCTCGCGTGCGGCCGGCCGGACCGCGCGCGCAACGCCCTCGCGGCGCCGTTCACGGATGCCCCCTACGCCGCGCTGGCGCTGCGCCTCTCGGCGCGGGCCGCGGCGGAGGCGGACGACCGCGCCGCCGCGCCCGCCCTCTTCGAGAAGGCCGCCGCCGCGCTTGCCGCCGACCCGGTCGCGCACGCGGAGAACGCCGTCGAGTGGGCGCAGGCGCTGGACCGCTTCGGCGACGCCGCCGCCGCGCGGACCGTGCTGGAGCGCGAGCGCGCGATGGAGGTGGCGGGTCCGGCGGGAGACGCCGCGCGCCTGCTCGCCGCCGGCCTGCTGACGCGCGCGGGCGAGGCGCCGGAGGGCCGCCGCCTCTTCGAGTGGCTGGTCGCGGGCGGCTCCAACACGTCGGAACGCGCCTACGTGCTGGCCGCCTGCGCGCTGGCGGACGCCGCCTTCGCCGCCGGCGCGACGAACGACGCCGTGCGCCTCGCCTCGGACGCCGCCCGGCGCGCGCGCCATCCCGAGCTGGTGCGCCGCGCGGGCTTCACCCTCGGCTTCGCGCGCCTCGCCTCCCCAGCCACGCGCGCGCAGGGGTACGCCGAGATCTCCGCGCTCGTGCGCCGCTTCCCGGACGCCCCCGAGTCCGGCCGCGCGCAGCTGCGCCTGGCCGACGGCCTGCTCGCGGCCGGCGACGCGGCGGCCGCCGCGCGGGAGTACGAGACCCTCCTGCAGGCCTATCCCGGCCATGCGCTTGACGCCCACGTGCTGGAAGGGCGGGGCCGCGCCTTCACGGGCCTGGCCCGCCACGTCGAGGCCGCCGGGCTCTTCGCGCGCGCGGCGCAGGTGGCGACGAACGCCGCCGTGCGCGCCCGCTGCCTCTTCGAGCGCGCCGAGGCGCTGATGGCGGACGCGCGCTTCGAGGAGGCCGCCGCGGCCTACGGGGCCGTTCCGGCGGGCGACCTCCAGCCCCAGGCGCAGCTGCGCCGGGCCGAGGCGCTGCTGCGCGCGCCGCGCGCCGAGGAGGCCGCGGCGCTCCTGCGCGCCCTCGCGGGCGGGACGGGCGAGATCGCCGTCGAGGCCGCCCTGCGCCTGGCCGCGATGGACGTTTCGCGCGGGCATTTCGAGCAGGCCATCGCCGACTACGGCGCGCTGCTGAAGGCCGAGGGCGCGCGCGCGCCTACCGCCGAGCAGCGCGTCCGCGCGCTGTCCGGGCGCGGGCGCGCGCTCTACCGCGCCTACCGCTTCCGCGAGGCGGAGGCCGACTTCGCGGAGGTCGCCCGGCTCAGCCCCGGCCGCCGGGACGAGATGGGCTTCCTCTCCGCGCTCTGCCTCTACGGCGCCGGGCGCGACCAGGAGGCCTACGACGCCGCGCGCGCCCTGCTCGCCGCCGCGGCCGACGCGCCGCTCAAATGCGACCTCCAGTTCTGGCTCGCCAAGTACGAGGCGGGGCGCCGCGCGTGGCCGGCGGCGATCGCCGGCTTCGAGACGTGTGCGACGAACCGCCACGCCACGCCGACGCGCCGCCTCGAGGCGCTCGTGCGCGCCGCGCGCTGCGCGACGGCCCTGCCCGACTTCCCGAAGGTCGTGGAGCTGGCGGGGCGCGTCGCCGCCAAGGCCGCCGCCGCGGACGCCCCGGCGAAGGCGACGGACGAGACGCCCTACGTCGCCGAGGCCCTTGTCCTCCAGGGCGAGGCGCTGAAGGAGCTGGCCCGCTTCGACGAGGCCATCCTCGTCTTCGAGCGCGCCGGGCGCCTGCCCGTCTCCGACGCGCTGCGCTACCGCGCGGAGGCGTCGCGGGCGGACTGCCTCTTCGCGATGGGCGCGAACGACGCGAAGTGCTACCGCGCCGCGCTGGAGACCTACCGCGCGCTGCTGCAGGGGGAGAAGCTGACGCCCTCCGCCCGCCTGGGGCTCTCCTTCAAGGTCGCGCGCACCTACGAGAAGCTGCGGCGCTTCGACGAGGCGGCCGAGACCTACTACACGCACGTCGTCCTCGCGTACTGGAACGGCGTGCGGCCGGACGCGGAGGCGGACGCGGCGCGGCGGGTGTGGTTCGACGGCGCCGCGCGCGCGTTCTTCGCGCGCGCCGCGTTCTCCCTGGCGGACTACTACGAGGCGCGCGGCGAGACGCGGCAGGCCGCGCGCGTGCTGGACTATCTGGTCGCCGCGCGCGTGCCGTCGGCGGACGAGGCGAAGAGGCGCATCCAGCGCCTGAAGGAGAAGGGCGGTTTCCGATGAGCGTGTGGACGATGCTGGGAGGGCCCGTCTTCTGGGTTCTGGCGCTGCTGGGCATGGCGTCCGTCTTCGTGTTCTTCTGCCGGCTGCTCGACCTGCGCCGCGCGCAGATCGACTACCAGGACTTCGTCCGCGGCGTCGCGAACGTCCTCGAGCAGGGGAACGTGGACGAGGCGCTGGCGATCTGCGACGAGACGTCCGCGCCCGTCGCGCGCGTCGTCGCCGCGGCGATCCGCCACCGCGACGGTTCCGCGCGCGTGCTGCGCGAGACGGTGGACGCCACGGGCCGCGCGGAGGTGGCCCGCCTCGAGCGGCGCCTCGCCCTCCTCGCGATCATCGCCCAGGCGGCGCCGCTCCTCGGCCTGCTCGGCACCGTCCTCGGACTCGCGCGCGTGCTGCTCGCCCTCAACACCACGGCCCTGGTGGCGCGGGCCGACCTGCTCGGCGGCGCGATGCAGTCTCTCACGGCCACGGCGGCGGGGCTCGTCGTCGCCATTTCCGTCCAGGTGATGTATGGCATGCTGCACGTGCGGCTGGACCGCCTTGTCGTGGAGCTGGAGGCCGCCGCAAGCGACATCCTGGGCCTGCTGGCCGTGCGCCGGGAGGTCGCGCCGTGAAGGCGGCGGCGTGGGGCTGGCGCCCCGTCCGCCCGGAGGGGATCTGGAAGCACGGCTGCCTCTGGGCGCGTCCGTTCACGGTCGCCGCGCCGTGGATCGCCCTCGCGCTGCTGTTCGTCGAGTTCGCCTTCATCGAGCGGCGTCTTGTGGCGGCGCCGGGGCTCGTGCTCAGCCTGCCCGCGCCGGTCTGCGGCGAGGCCGCGACGCCGGGGCTTGCCGCGATTGTCGTGCCCGTCCTGCGCGAGGGGGCGGCAGGACGGGAGACGCTGGTCTTCTTCGACGACGCGCGCTACTCGCTTTCGGACGGCGCCGCCGTGGAGGCCTTCCGCGAACGGCTGGCCGCGCGCGCCCAGGCGGATGCCTCGGGCACGCTGCTTCTGCTTGCGGACGGGCGCGTCGCGTCCGGCGACCTCATGCGCCTCATGGGGATTGCCCGCGAGGCGGGCGTCTCCCGGGTCCAGGTGGGGGAGCGGCGCGAGTGAACCGCCTCCTCCACGAGGGCTGGCCGCTCGCGGCGGTCGTGGCGCTGACGACCCTGCTGGCGCTGCAGATCCCCCGCAAGGCGCTCTTCTTCGAGCCCGTCGCCGCGCGCGCCCCCGAGCCGTTCGCCTCCTTCGTGGCCTACGACAACGCCGCCTACGAGTCCGTCGTGCAGAAGGTCCGCATGTCCTGGCAGATGCGCGGCGCGGCGGGCCCGGCCTTCGAGAGCCGGGTGGATGCATTCGACTTCGCGGAGGACGCCCCGCCGCGCCCGGCGCTCGGCCTGCCGCGCGCGTTCACCGTCCCGTGGACGTCCGCGCCGCCGCCGCCCGCGCGCGCCGCCCTGCTGCCGCCCTCCCTTGCGGACCGCGCGCCGCTCGTGCCGGTCTCCGCGCCGCCGGACGATGCCGCCGAGGCCCGCCAGGTCCGCGAAGACCTCCTCGCGCTCCCCGCCAACCTCCGCGCGGATTGACAGGCCCATCTGCCGGCCCGCTACGCGATGTGTCCTGTCTGTCGGCTTGGCGCGCGATGTACCCGCGCCGCCCTCGGCGCGTGGCGCTGTGGGGCGGCCTGTAGCGCTTCGAGGTGTCGCGCTCCTGCGTGACCGCGAGGGATAGAGACGCTCGGACGCCACGCGCCGAGGCGGCGCGGGTACTTCGCGTACCATCCATCCCATCGACATCGTTTTGAAGTGATCATTCCTTCCCGTACTCTCAAATGAGATTTCAATGCGTAATAAAATCGATTGCAGACAAGCCCTATAACTTGCAAGCATCATATGATAGGCAAAGATAGTGTAATCTATTTAAATCGAACCATTGATTTGAATGTGAGATTTCACTTCGGAACGCTCCGACGTGAATTCCTGAAGCCTAAGATTATGAGGCGGAAACATAGTCGAAGTACGTGAAGCTCTCACTTTCTGGTCTCCTTCTGTGTCGCCCGAAGGGCGGTTTCGTGTGTTCAGTGGTTTTTGACAGATTGTGAGTGTGGAAGACTGCCGCATGGGAACGTACCCCTCCTGAGGATGGCCCGTTCGGACGCCACGCGCCGAGGGCGGCGCGGGTACATTGCGTGCTGGACCGACTTGGACGCACGGGAGCGTGACCGCGAGGGATAGAGACGCTCGGACGCCACGCGCCGAGGGCGGCGCGGGTACATTGCGTGCTGGACCGACTTGGACGCACGGGAGCGTGACCGCGAGGGATAGAGACGCTCGGACGCCACGCGCCGAGGGCGGCGCGGGTACATTGCGTGCTGGACCGACTTGGACGCACGGGAGCGTGACCGCGAGGGATAGAGACGCTCGGACGCCACGCGCCGAGGGCGGCGCGGGGGCATTGCGTATGTACGATGGAGGGGTGGTTGTGAGGAGGGGTGGTTGTGAGGAGATGGGTGTTTATGAAAGTGCGTGTTTGAGTGGTTTTGTCTCCTATTTGCGAGATATGACAGATTGTAGTAAAATGTCGCACATCGACATTGAACACTGCGACAGATTTTGTTATAATGTCGCACATCAAGAACCGATAAGGACATTGGCATGGTTGGCAAAGACAAGATAGTTGCAGTTTCTGCGATTCTGGCGTATGGATCTGCGTTTTCTGCTGGATTTGGCCTTTATGAAGGCTCGGCGCGCGGCAATGCGATGGGCGGGGCGGTGATGGGGCGGGCGGTGGACGCCTCGGCCAACTTCTACAACCCGGCGACGCTCACCGACATGACGGGGACGGTCGTCACGGTCGGCATGACGACGGAGCATCCGAGCGCGGACTCCTATGTGAACGGGCGCAAGGGGCGCAAGATGGATCCCGGCTGCTTTGTGCTGCCGCATGTCTACCTCGCGCAGGAACTCCCCTACGGGTTCTCGTTCGGCCTCGGCTTCGCGCCGGAATATGGCCTTGGCTCCCACTACGACCAGAACTGGCCGCTTGCGTGGGATACGCGCCAGACGACGATCGAGGGGCTGACGCTCAATCCGAACCTCGCCTACAAGGTGACGGAGGACTGGTCGGTCTCGGCGGGCTTCCGCTTGATGTACTTCTCCTTCGACCAGTATTCGGACAAGATGGCGGCGAGGGACGGGGCGAACTACGGGACCGTGCGCGACCACCTCAAGGGCGACAACGGCATGCTCGACTGGGGATGGCAGATCTCCACGAAGTACGACATCACGGACAAGCTGTCCGCCGGCGTGATGTACAAGTCCTACATCGACACCAAGGTGAAGGGCTACAACCACACGCGCGTGCGGCGCTACGACGACTCCGCCGTGGCGGCCCAGGTCGACAAGGGCGTGCGCGCGGCGCTCGCGGGCGCGGGGCTCAATCCGGGCATGGGGGCGGTCTACCAGCAATACTACGACCGCGCCTACAGCGCGGCCTATCCGGGGGCCGTCTCCCAGGCGCACAGCCAGGTCAGGAGCGGGGCGGACAGCGCCGACGGCGCGGCCTCCTGCGCGCTGCGCCTGCCGCAGTCGCTCACGATGGGCCTCAACTACGACGCCACGGACCGCCTGCATCTGGGGGCCGTGGCGGTCTGGACGCAGTGGTCCAGCCTCCAGAACCTGCACTTCAGCCTGCCCGGCGACAACGACAAGGACGTGCCGCTGAAGTGGAACGACGCCTGGCGCGTCGGCTTCGGCGCGGCGTATGACCTGACCGACGAGCTGACCGTCATGATGTCCTACATCTACGACCAGGACCCGTGCAGCAAGTACCATGGCACGACGATGCTGCCGCCCGGCGACCGCCAGATCGGCACCGTCGGCCTCGGCTACCGGCTCGGCCCGGTCGACCTCTCCGTGAGCTACGGCCTTGTGTTCATGGCGGGCGATTCGCTGGGCGTGACGGACGACCTTGGCAATGCGTACAAGTTCGAGACGAAGAACGGCCTCTCGCACGCCGTGGCCGTCACCATGTCCTACCAGTTCTAGGCGAGCCTGAACGTCCAGCTGGGGGCGGCCGCCGATTCCACGGCGACCGCCTCGGCGATGCGGTAGCCGGGGACCCAGAGGACGTTGCCCGTCGCGGCGTCGGCGAGGACGGGGAGGGCGGCGCGGATTCCGGGCGGGACCTTGGCGGTGACGAAGACGTCCTGGAGCTTGCGGGACCGTCCGCCCATGCCCGTGGGGGCGATGCGGTCGCCGGCGCGCCAGGGGCGCAGCGCCAGCGTGCGCCCGGCAAGCCTGGCGCGGGACAGTTCGCAGACCGCCGGGAGCGTGCCGATGGCGGAGGGGGGGCGGCGCGTGAAGCCCGTGGACGGCGTGATTGTCAGCGTGAACCGCCGGGGGGGCGGCGCCGTTTCGTCCGATTCTTCTTTCCGTGCCTCCCGTGGCGCGGCTTCGGGGGCGGGGCGGGCCAGCTCGCCCCGCAGGATGGCGGCGCTCTTGCAGAGGTGTTCGGTGAGGCGGGGGTCGAGATGCGTCCGCAGCCAGGGGAGGATGAGGTGGCGCACCTTGTTGCGGGGGATGGAGAGGTCGGCGTTGGTGGAATCTTCGCGCCAGGCGATGTTGCGCCGGGCGAGAAAGGCGCGCAGGTCGGCGTCGCGCAGGTCGAGAAGGGGGCGGATGAAGGTGAGGGGGCCGACGTGGGAGATGCGCTTGAGGCCGGCGAGGCCGTTCGGGCCCGCGCCGCGCGCGAGGCGGAGGATGAAGGTCTCGGCCACGTCGTCGGCGTGGTGCCCCGTGGCGATGGCGTCGAGCCGGAGGCGCTTCGCCATGCGCGCGAAGAACGCGAGGCGCACGCGGCGGGCAGCCATCTCGGGCGATTCGCGCGGCCGGCGGACGATGCGCGCGCGGGTCGCGTGGAAGGGGAGGCCGAAGTCCGCCGCAAGGCCCTTCACGAACCGGGCGTCGGCGGCGGAATCCGGACGGAGCCCGTGGTCGACGTGCAGGACGACGGCGTCGAAGTTGAACGCCGCGCGGAGGCCGGCCATCAGGACGAGGAGGGCGGTGGAGTCGGCGCCGCCGGAGACGGCGAGGCCGATGCGGCGGGGCGGAAACGTCTTGGAACAGTGGGGCATGGCGAGAGTGTAGCCGATTCCCCGGGCGGGGTCAATGCGGACTCGCCACCGGGCGGGGCGTGTGCTATACTTCCGCTTTCCTCTTTCGGCATGAAGAATCCGGCTTGCACAGTCCTCGTTGCGTCCTGCGACGCCTACTGCGACGTCGTCGGGCCCCACGTGGCGCTTCGGCGGACGTATTGGCCGGACTGTCCGTTCGAGACCGTCCTCGTGACGGAGACGCTGCCGACGGCGGGATTCGACCGGGCGGTGCTGACGGGGAAGGGCAAGTGCTGGTGCGAGATGCTCGTGGAGGCGCTTGACCGGATCGCGACGCCCTACGTGCTGCTGCTGATGGACGACTACTACCTTGTCCGCCCCGTCGACACGGCGCAGTTCCTCCGTCGCCTGGAACAGGCCAAGGCGTTCGACGCCGCCAACCTGCGGCTCAATCCGAATCCGCCCGGCCGCGTGCCGTTCGGGTCGGGGGAGGACGAGCTGTTCGCGTTCCCGAAGAACGTCGCCTACTGCGTGACCTGCCAGGCGGGAATCTGGAATCGCGGCTATCTGCGGGGCCTGGCCGCGCGGAACCGGAGCGCCTGGGAGTTCGAGCGGCTGGGCTCCTTCATGCTGGCGGACGAGCGGCGCCCGCTCCTCGTCACGCCGACGCGGGAGTTCCCCTTCGTCGATGCGGTCCACAAGGGCTACTGGGAACCGTTTGGCGTGCGCGCGCTGAAGGAGAACGGCATCGCCTACGATTTCTCGAAGCGTCCGCCGCCGCCGCCGGGCGTCCGCCTTCGCGAGGCCGCCAAGGCGCTCGTCTTCGCCCTCTTCCCCTGGACGCTGATCGTGCGGATCCAGAACGCCCTCGGCGTGGGCATGAAGGAGAAAAGGAAGGCGTGATGCGTCCGTTCCGCCTGTTCGGGGGACACAGGACGCAATAAATTGCGTCCCTTGCGTCCCTCCCGGGCGGCGTTTTTGTGCTATACTACACGTCCCCCGCGTTGTGGGGGCGGAGTGCCGGCGGGGTGGACGTGCCTGCCGGGATTCGGGCTGATTCGTGTAAAAGGGAAAGAAATGACGCTGTTTCAGGAACTGGTGGCGCGCGGGCTCGTGCAGTCCGTGTCGGACCCCGAAATCGAGAAGATGCTGGAGACGCCGCAGACGATCTACTGCGGCTTCGACCCGTCGGCGAATTCGCTGCAGGCGGGCAACCTCGTCTCCATCATGACGCTGCGCCGCCTCCAGCTCGCGGGGCACCGCGTGATCGCCCTCGTGGGCGGCGCGACGGGCCTCATCGGCGACCCGAGCGGCAAGAGCGCGGAGCGCAGCATGCTCACGGTCGAGCAGGTGGCGGAGAACAAGAAGGGCATCCGCGAGAACCTGGCGCGCATCCTCGACTTCGACGGGCCCAACGCGGCGCGGATGGTGGACAACTACGAGTGGTACTCGGGCCTGAGCGCGATCGCGTTCCTGCGCGACGTCGCGGTCAACTTCCGCGTGCCGCAGATGCTCGCCAAGGAGAGCGTGAAGAAGCGCCTGGAGGCGAGCGAGGGCGCGCTCACGTTCACCGAGTTCAGCTACCAGATCCTGCAGGGCAACGACTTCCTGCACCTCTACGACGCCTACGGCTGCACGATGGAGGTGGGCGGCGCGGACCAGTGGGGCAACATCACGGCGGGCACGGACCTCGTGCGCAAGATGCGCGGCCGCACCGTCTACGGCCTCACCTTCCCGCTCCTCCTCGACGGGTCGGGGAAGAAGTTCGGCAAGAGCGAGGGGAACGCCATGTTCATGAGCGCGGAGAAGACCTCCGTGTACGACTGGTACCAGTTCTTCCTGCGTTCCGCCGACGAGGACGTGATCCGCTACCTGAAGGTCTTCTCGCTGCGCCCGCTCGACGAGATCGCCGAGCTGGAGCGGCAGATGAAGGCGCGCCCCGAGGCGCGCATCCCGCAGAAGGCGCTCGCCGAGGAGGTGACGGCGCTCGTCCACGGCGCGGCGGGGCTGGAGGCCGCGCGCGGCGCGACGCAGGCGCTCTTCGGCGGGGACGTCGCCGGGAAGGGCGCGGCCGAGCTGGAGACGGTCTTCAAGGACGTGAAGAGCGCCGAGCGCGCGCGGGCGGACGTCGTGGGCAGGAGCGTCTGGGCGGTCGCCGCCGAGGCGGGCATGTTCAAGTCGAACGGCGAGGCGCGCCGGATGGCGCAGCAGGGCGGGCTCTCGCTCAACGGCGCGAAGGCGGACGCGGCGCGCGTCTTCGCGGAGGGGGACCTCGTGGAGGGCCGCGTGGCGGTGCTCCGGAGCGGCAAGAAGAACTTCTTCCTCCTGCGCGTCCGCTGACTTCCCGCTGACTTCCCACTGACCGCTGACCGCTTACCGAGGCACGAGACATGGACATCCTCAAGAAGATTTTCGGAACGAAGAACGCGCGCGACCTGAAGCGCATCAAGCCGATCGTCGCGGAGATCAACCGCATCGAGGCGGAGTATCAGGCGAAGAACCTCGCGGACGAGGACTTCCCGCGCATGACGGCGGAATTCAAGAGGCGCGTGGCGGAGGGCGAGACGCTCGACCACATCCTGCCGGAGGCGTTCGCGCTCGTCAAGAACGCCTGCCGCCACCTCGTGGGCACGACCGAGGAGGTGTGCGGCCACGTGCTGACGTGGGACATGGTGCCGTTCGACTGCCAGCTCGTCGGCGGCGTCGTCCTGCACCAGGGCAAGATCGCCGAGATGCAGACGGGCGAGGGCAAGACGCTCGTCGCGACGCTCCCGCTCTACTTGAACGCCCTCTCCGGGAAGAACGTCCAGCTCGTCACCGTCAACGACTACCTCGCCCGCCGCGACGCCGCGTGGATGGGCCACCTCTACCGCTACCTCGGCCTCACCGTCGGCTGCATCCAGAA
>CAVEVC010000064.1:0-18776 GCA_963618935.1 Clostridiales bacterium CCNA10
GCGGCCGACCCGCAGGGGGCGGAGGCGCGCGTGGAGCGGCGGCTGATGGCGGAGGACGCGGCCTACCGGCTGTGCCGCCGGGCGTCGTCGGCCGTGTTCGCGCTTCCGGGGGAGGCGCGGTAGGCATGAAGATCGACGAGTTCCTCGCGCTCCTGAAGGGCGTCCAGCCGTCCGGCGAAGGGTCCTGGGGGCGTGCTGCCCCGCGCACGGGGACGCGCATCCCTCGATGAGCGTCGCCGCGCGGAATGGCAGGATCCTCGTCCACTGCCACGTCGGCTGCTCGGCGGCGGACATCGTCGGCGCCCTCGGCCTCGGGCTGAAGGACCTCTTCGAGGACGCGCCGAAGCCGGCGCTCGCGGGCGCGTCCGCCGGGATGGAGGGGCGAGGCGACCACGGCGCGGCCGAACGGGCCGCGCTCGCGGGGACACGAAAGAAAAGGCGTTTCGGCAAGTGGATCTGCAACTACTACTACCACGATGCGGACGGGACGCTCCTCTACAAGGTCGGCCGGTATGTCAACGAAGAAAACGGCGAGAAGGATTTCCCGATCTGGCACCGCGACGAGACGGCGCCCGGCGGATGGGCCTTTGGACTGAAGGACGCCGGGATCCCGCGCGTCGTCTACCACCTTCCGGACGTGGTCGCGGCGGCGCGCGCGGGGCGCACGGTCGTCGTCGCCGAGGGCGAGAAGGACGTCGACAACCTGCGCGCGCTCGGCTTCGCGGCGACCTGCAACGCGGGCGGCGCGGGCAGGTGGGGCTACCGGTTCCCGGAGGGCTGGGGCGAGTGGTTTCAGGGGCGCGCGCGGCGTCGTCGTCGTCGCCGACCACGACCCCGCGACGAAGACCGTGCCGGTCTACGACCGGAAGGCGCGGGCGCACGTCGAGAGGACCGTGCCACACCTCGTCGGCCAGAAGCACGCCTGGAGCGTGCGCGCGTCGCTGGTCCGGGCCGGGTTCCCGGCCGACCGCATCCGCCTCATGGTGATGCCGAAGGTCGGCGACGTGGAGCCGAAGGACTTCACGGACTGGATGGAGGCGCGCCGGGCGGCGTCCGGGGAGGACGCCGCCGCGCTGAAGCGGGCGTTCCGGGAGGCGGTGAAGGCCGCGCCCGAATGGCCGGACGCCTGGCGCTTCGCGGACGCGGACGGCGGGGAGGGCCCGGCTCGCACGGATGGTGCGCGCGCCGAAAAGGGCGCGCGCGCTGCCGCATCCGGTCCGTCCGCCGCCGGCGGGGAGGAGGGGACGGGCCGCTTCGGGCGCCTGCGCCCCCGCGCCCCCGCCGGGGGGGCGCGGGCGTATGAAGTGGATTTCAGGACGGGCGGCTACCGCACCGTGCGGCTGTGGCTGAGCCGCGACGAGATCTACACCGTCCGGCGCGACGTGGACGCGCGCGGCGGCGAGGTCTCCAGCGGCGCGTGGCGGAAGGTGCCGCTCGCGATGATGGTCTCCCACGCGTGCTGGATGGTCGCGGCGTCGCTCGGCAAGGACGTTAAGATGTCCGCGCGGATGCAGGGCGACGTCGCGGGCGTGGTGTGCCTCCTGTGGCTGCGCTCGCGCGGGAGGTTCTTCTGGGACGAGAACGCGAAGGGCTTCGCGACGAGCCTCTTCTTCGACGAGGTGACGGGCGTGCTCATGCGCGTGCGGTCGGACGAGTTCATGTCCTTCCTCGCGACGGTCGCGGAGATCAACCGCGAGTCGAGCGGCTTCAAGTACCTCATGAGCCTCATCGACGACGCGGCCATGAGCGCGGACGTGGCGCAGGGCGTCGTGCCGTCGAACATGTGGGACCGGCGCGGGAACGCCGTCTACGTCTCGACGGGCGACGCGGAGATGTACCGTCTGCGGGACGGCCGCGCCGAGCGCGTCCAGAACGGGACGGACGGCGTCCTCTTCATGCGCGGCAAGACGCTCGCGCCCTGGACGCTCGTGGACGGCCCCGGCGTCGACCCGTTCGCGCACGCGAAGATCTTCACGGGCGCGAGCTGGGCCGACAGGACGGGCGCGATGAACGTGCGCCTGTGGGTGCTGAACCTCTTCGCGTGCCACCCGACGAAGCCGATCATGCTCGTCACGGGCCTCGCGCAGAGCGGGAAGACGCGCATGGCGAAGGCCGTCAAGGAGATCCTCGGCGTGCGCCAGGGCGGGCGGCTCGACCTCTCCGTGCAGCAGGTGGAGGACGGCGACAAGGGGCGCGACGCCTTCTGGGCGACGGTGAACGACGGCAAGCTCGAAGTCTTCGACAACCTCGACACGAAGGTGAAGTGGGTCGGAGACGCCCTGCAGAACGTCGCGACGGACGGCCAGACGAAGCGGCGGACGCTCTACACGACGTTCGGCGTCTCGATCCTGCGCGCGCACGCGCACATCATCCTGACGAGCAACAACCCCCTGTTCTCGACCGAGGGCGCGGGCGGCATGGCCGACCGCCTCATCACGGTCAAACTGAAGACGAACAGGAGCGAGACGAAGGACACGGAGCTTTCTGAGGACATCGCCGCGAACCGCGACGCCTTCCTGACGTGGATCGCGCGCACGGTGGCGGCGGCCCTCGCGGACGCGGCGCCCGTGGACGGGGCGATCAACCGGCGTCACCCGGACTACGGCATCTTCAGCGTCCGGTGCGGGCGCGCCTTCGGCGACGAGGCGGGCGTCGTGGAGGCCCTGGGCGCGGCCGAGGCGGAGAAGTGCCTGCTGCCGCTCCGGAACGACCCCGTGGCGCGCGAGATCCTGGCCGTCCTCGAACGGGCGGACGGGCGGATGCGCTTCACGGGCGGGCAGATGTCGGACCGGATTCTCGCGCGCCTGGACGACGGCGAGCCGGACGAGAAGGCGAAGGCGTTCTACTCGTCGCGGAAGGTCGGAAAGGTCCTTTCGCGCTATAACCGCCAGTTTGAGACGATTTTCAACATGCTTCCGCATCGCACGCTCGACGGGCGCACGACCTACGAGGCGACCGGCTTCACGGCGCTCGGCGCGCTGCAAGTGGATAAAGTGGATTTCAACACCCCAAACGCAGGAGTACGCATGGATGCGCGGGGCGCGGGGGAGTTTCCCGAATACGGGGCTTCAAATCCACTTAACCCCCTTGACGCGGGGGCGTCCACACGCGCGCGCGCGGGCGGTTCCTCCCTCTCTTCGCGTGAAAAGGAAAAGGAGGATAAAGATGAGAACATGGATACTCCGGAATGGCCGGACGGTGGAGACGACGACGGATTGGATTTTTAGGATGAAGCGGGCACGGCAGACAGGGGCGCGCATCATGGCGCGCGCGCTGGCGGAGGGCGCGTTCCTCCTGCACGGCGACGGAACCAGCCGCTTCGTGCGGCGCGATCCCGCGACGGGCTACTTCACGAGCGGCGCGCTGTCGGACGGCCTGAAGGCGGAAATCCACATGCACCGCGAGGAACTGCGGCTCTGGGCGGCGGAGGAACGGGCCGACTTTGAGGCGCGGGACCGCGCCGCGCGGGCGGCCTGCGCCACCCTCCCCCGCCTAGGTTCTTCCAGACCCGAAACGCGGGAAGACTGGAACCCCGGCGGTCACGCGTCGTGACCGCGTTAACCGCAGGAACGGATGACGTTCCACAAGAAAACAAGGAGAAAAGAAGATGGCAAATGCATATGTGGCGGAGGGCGCGCTCTTTCGCGACGCGCCGGTCAACGACGGGAAGACGCGCCCGGTGATGCACGTCGCGCTCACCGTGATGGGCGTGAAGCTTAACCTCGCGGTCTGGCCGAAGGAGACGGGCAGGAACGGGACGGCCTACTGGCCCGTGACGGGACAGTACGGGCGGAACGAGACGCGCCGCCTCGTGGACGTCCTGCCGGTCTTCGGCGGCGTGCCGCCGACGGCGGACGGCCCGTCCCGTTCCGCGCAGACGCCGGCCGGACAGAAGGCCGCCGCCCCCGGGGCCGAGAAGTCCGGGGCGGACGAAGACCTCCCGTTCTGAGGTGCGCCGTGACGCTTGAGGAGTCCATCGAGCTCACGCGGCTCAAGAAGAAGCTGCGCCACGAGCGGCGGCTTTCGGACGACGAGATCGCCCGGGTGAACGAGATCGTCTCGGGCGACGTCGCCGCGCGCGAGCGCTTCCAGCTCGACCTGCAGCTCTACAGGCGCAGCCGGTCGGCGGCGGCGTCCGCCTCGCGCGCGCGCCGGAACGGCGGGCGGTTCGAGCTCGGCGAGCTCCCGGCCGTCGCGGATCCCGCGCGGCGCGAGCGGTGCCGCACGTCGCTCGTCGACTTCGGCATGACCTACTGCGGGCACCTCCTCAACCACCCGCCGAGCGCGCGGATGCGCTTCTTCCTGGAGCGCGAGCAGTACGCCATCGCGACGGGCGCGCTCGTCCACGTGCGCTGGCCGCGCGGAACGGGCAAGACGACGTGGATGCAGATCGGCGCGCTCTGGGCGCTCGCCTACGGCTACCGGAAGTACCTGCTCGTCATCGCGGCGACGCTGGAGGCCGCGAAGCGCCTCGTGGCGAACATCGTCATGACGATCGAGACGGGCGCGGCGTTCGCCGAGGACTTCCCGGAGGTCGTCGTCCCCGTCGCGCGGCTCGACCGCAAGACGCAGGTGCAGCAGTACCAGACCCACCGCGGCGTGCGGACGAACATCCTCTACTCGACCCAGTTCTTCCGGCTCGCTGCCATCGAGGGCGCGGACGCGAGCGCGGGGCGCATCGAGGCCGTCGGCGGGGGCGGCGTCGTGCGCGGCAAGAACGACGGCGGCGTGCGGCCCGACATGGTCTTCATCGACGACATCCAGAAGCAGGGGACGGCGAAGTCGAAGAAGCTCGTGGACGCGCTCCTCGAATACGTCGCGAAGGACGTGCTCGGCGTCTTCGGGACGGACGCCGACAAGGTCTGCCTCATGACGTCGACGCCGATCTGCGCGAACGACTTCTCGGAGCGCATCGCGAACGCGGACGACTACCCGTCCTGGCAGACCTACACGATGCGGTTCGTCGTCTCGTGGCCGGCGCGCATGGACCTCGTCGAGGAGTTCGTCCGGCGCTACGCGGCCGACGTCGCGGGCATGGACGCCAACTACACGGCCTCGCGGGCGTTCTACCGCGAGAACAGGGCGGAGATCGAGCGCGGCGCGGAGTGCATCGACCCGCTCGCCCATTCCGACAGCGAGTTCTCCGCCTTCCACCACGCGCTCGTGCTCCTCGCGCAGATGGGGCGCGACGCCTTCTACTCGGAGCTCCAGATGGAGCCCATGCACGCGCACGACCTCATCGACGTGAAGCCGCGCGACGTGTGCCGCCGCGTGACGGGCGTACCCGCCTGCACGCTCCCGTCCGGAACGTCCGCGTGCGTCGCCTTCTGCGACGTGAACGCGAACGCGGAGGCGGGGTTCCGCTGGGGCGTCCTCGCCGTCGGGCCCGGGCGCGTGACGTCCGTCGTCGCGTACGGGCGCTACCCGCAGACGGGCCGCCTCTATCCGGAGCACACGCCCGACGCGGTCGTCGACCGCTACATCTCGCGCGCGGTCGTCGCCGTCGCGGGCGTCGTCGCGCGCCTTCCGCTCAGGACGCCGGACGGCGCGCGCGCCGCCGTGAAGACGCTCGTCTTCGACGGCGGATGGCGGACGAAGGCCGTCGCGGAGAGCGTGCGCCGGATCGGCTCGCACTTCGGCTTCCCCGTCGGGTGGTCGAAGGGCTTCAGCTGGCGGCAGTACCGCGTGCGCGGCATCCGGCCCGGCCTCCTCGGCGAGTTCTGCCACATATCCGCGAGCGAGAACGGCGACTTCCTCGCCGTCCAGGCGGACTACTGGCGCGAACAGGCGCAGACGGCGTTCCTCGCGGAGCCTCTGGCGCCCGGGTCCTGCTCGTTCTTCGGCGACAGCGCGGGCGCGCACTACGGCTTCGCGAGCGAGGTCTGCGCGGAGAAGCTGACGCAGAAGTTCCGCCGCCCGGACGGCCTCATGGAGTGGGACTGGGCGAAGACGGGCCCGAACCACTGGGGCGACGTACTCTCCGGATGCTTCGCCGTCGCGTCGATGGTCGGCCTCTACGACTCGACGGACGCCGTCGTGACGGACGCCGTGCGCGCCGAGGGCGCGGACATCCCCGCGCCGAAGCCGAAGCGCCGCGTGCGCTACGTCCTGAAGAGGAGGAGGTGACGCCGTGCCGCTCTTGGAGAACCACCACGCCGAGGCGCCCCAGCGCCTGCACCGCGTCGCCGAGATCTGCGACCGCTGCGGCGCGGTCGACTCGTTCAGGGCGCGTGCGCGCCTGAACGGCGTCACCTACTGCACCTGCACGAACTGCGGCCGCCGCGCGACGCGGCAGACGCACATGCCGAAGGAAGGGAGAACGGGAAGATGAGAAGATGTGAAGTCTGCGGAAGGGCGCTCGCCGGGCAGAGGCGCGCCGGGCGGCCGAGGCGGATGTGCGCGGACTGCGCGGCCGTTTTCGCGAAGTTCCGCGCCTCGGTCTATTCGCACAACGTGCGCACGCGCGGCCTGGAGGCGACGCCGGAACGCCGCGCCGAGTGGAGCCGGGAGGCCGCCCGGCGGGCGCGCGAAATGGTCGCCGCCGCGCGGAAGGCGGCGCCGCGCACGCATCCGTGCCCGTACTGCGGGAAGCCGGCGCGCGGCGCCTACTGCCCCGCATGCGTCCGGGAGGGCTTCGACCTCCTCCACATGGAGAAGGGGCGGACGAACGGGTGGGACCGTCCCGCGAAGCCGCCGCGCGCGCCCGTCGAGGGCGGGTGGCGCGGGCGTCCCTGCGCGGGCGGGGCCCTCCCGCCGCGGTCCGGGCTGCCCGCCTTCCAGGTTTCTTTATAGATTCTGTAAAGAATCCTCCCTGCACGCATTATTCGCGCCGGCATCTGTGCTTTAATGTCGGCGCGATGGGCGCACAAGGAAAAATCAGGTACTGCGAGGAGCGGATCGCGGAGATCGACCGCGCGGCGGCGGAGATCGTCCGCGCGGGCACGTCGTCCGCGTCGATGTCCGCCGGCGCCGGGTCGGCGAGCTACACGCACCTGTCGCTCGCGGAGCTGCGCGCCGAGCGGGCGCGCTGGGAGGGCGCGCTCCGCCGCCTGCGCAGCCGCAACGGCCTCGGCATCGTCCGCGTCGGGAGGGTCTACCGATGACGTACGCGGACCTGACGGCGCGCCAGAGGGCGGCCGTGAACCGCGCCGTGCGCGCGGGCGTGATGGCCGTCGTGCGCGCCGCGAACGGCGGGCGCGCGTGCCGCCTCGCGGCGGGGTACGAGGCCGTCCGCTGGCAGACCGCGAAAAACCGCCGCCCGTCCGTGGTGGAGTTCACCGGCGAGGACGGCATCCTCTCGGCGGCGAACCGCAACCGCCTCGCGAACCTCTCGCGCGAGGCCCTGCGCAACGGCCCCGCGCGGCGCACGATCGACCAGCAGCGGCGCGTCAACGTCGTCGGCACGGTCGGCGGCAAGCTGACGGCGTGCTTCCCGGACGCGTTCGCGGAGGCGCGCGACGCGGTGATGGGCTTCTTCAACCGGCGCTGGGCGCCGCAGTGCGAGTTCACGGACGGCCTCCACTTCAACGACCTCCTGAAGAACGTCGTCACGAGCGTGGACACCTCGGGCGACATCGTGCTCGTCTTCGACGACGGGACGCTGTCCGGCGGGCGCGGCACGGGCCGCATCCGCGCGTTCGAGACGGACGAGATCGCGAACCTCGCGGCGGACGACTTCGCGCGCCTCTACCCGCCGGGGTGGACGCAGTCGCAGGGCCGGGTCTACGACGCGCTCGGGCGCTTCGCGGGCGTCGTCGTCTCGACGTCGCAGCGCGGGCGCGCGGAGTTCACGCTCGAATCGGGCGCGATCCCGCTCGACCGCGACCCGCTCGCCGCGCGGAACGGGACGGCCTGGGTCTACGTCGGCCGCCGCTTCCGGCTCAACCAGGGGCGCGGCGTCTCGCCGCTCGCGGCCGCGATCAACTGCCTCACGGACATCCACGAGATCGCCGCGAGCGAGACGGCGGCGGCGAAGATGAACGCCCAGCTCGTCGGCCAGATCTACGAGTCCGAGCAGGGCGCGGTCGACGCCGACTCGGTGCCGGACGCGTTCCGCCGCGTCTCCGCCGACGCGGGCGAGGACGTGCCGGAGTCCGAGGTGGACGACACGGTGGAGATCGACACGGAGGCGATGGACGCCATCGGCGCGCACTTCAACAAGATGCCGCCAGGCCTCAAGATGGAGCTCCTCGACACGAAGCGCCCGAACGCGAACATGCCCGCCTACCTCGACTGGCTGCTCGGCCAGGCGGCGGCGACGATGGGCATGACGCGCGTCTACTCCACCCTGAAGGCCGAGACGAGCTACACGGCGTTCCGGGGCGAGCAGTGCCTCGCGTGGCCGACGTTCGAGGAGGCGCAGAAGGACCTGGAGCGGAACGTCTGCGACTGGGCGGCCGTCAGCGCGGTCCGCTGGGCGGTGAGCGGCGGGCTCATCGCGGAGAGGCTGCCGGACGGGTGGGAGGACATGCTCTCGTGGAGCTGGCCGAAGGCGCGCGAGGTGGACGAGGGCGCGGCCGTGAAGGCCGTGCGCGAACGCCTCCAGATCGGCCTCACGACCTACCGGCGCGAGCTGGGGCCGGACGCGGACAGGCTCCTCGCCGAATGGGCGCAGGAGGTGAAGGACTTCGAGCGCATGGGCATCCCCCATGTCGCGCGGCAGACGGTCGCGGGTGCGGTCGTCGGTGACGACGGGAAGAAGGGCGCCGGCGACGCCGGCGGGGACAGCAAGGAGAAGGAGGCCAGGAAATGAACGGCTCCAGGTTCAGGATCGAATGTGCGGCGCCCGGCGACGAGCCGGACGCGAAGGAAAGGGCGTTCGCGAGCGGCCTCGCCTACGCGGGCGGGAAGCTGCGGCTCGGCTGGGAGTTCCCGGTCGTCGTGGACCTCGACGGGATGGAGTGCGCGGGGGCGGTGCCGCTGCTCGCGAACCACGAGAACCGCCCGGCGGCGCGGCTCGGCCTCGTCACGCCGACGAAGGCCGACGGCATGCTGACCGTCAAGGGCGAGATCGTCGCCGAGTCGGACGTCGCGGCCGCGATCGTCCAGCAGGCGAAGGCCGGCGCGGCGTGGCAGCTCTCGATCGGCGCGGAGGTCTTCGCCGCCGAGCTCGTCGAGGACGGCGCGCGGAACGTGAACGGCGTCGACCACGCCGCGCCGTTCTACCACGTCACGAAGTCCGCGCTGCGCGAGGTGTCGGTCGTCGCCGTCGGCGCCGACGCGGCCACGTCGATGGAGATCGCGGCGGCCGCGCACATCGTCGGCGGCTTCGCGGAGCCGAAGAGGCCCGCCCCGGACGGCGGAGCATGCGACTGGGAGGCCCGCTACCACGGCCTCCAGGCGGCGAAGGACCGCGAGATCGCGGCGGCGCGGAAGAGTTTCCAGGAGTCGGAGAAGGCCCTTGCCCGGGCGAACGCCCGGATCGAGCAGCTTTCGGCCGAACTCGGGGAAGGCAGGGCGGCCCTTGCTGAGGCGAACAGGCTGCTTGCCGAGGAGAAGGCGCGGTACCAGGCCGTGACCGGCCGCGCGCTGCGCCCGGGGGGCGCGGACGACGTCACGAACTGGTCGGCGGCGGTGGACAGGTACGGCTACGCCGAGGCGTGCCGTCGGCATCCCGGCCTGAAGCCCGCCGTCGCCGCAAACAAGAAGCAGTAGAAACGAAAGGAATAAGAAGATGGCAAGGTTTTTCCGTGTTCAGGACGCCGACCGCCCAGACCTCGCGGCGATCGGCAATGCAAGCCAGGCGGACCTGAAGGGCTATGCGTTCCCGAAGATCTTCCCGGTGATCCACGTCGGCGAGACGTCCGGCACGTTCTCCGTCGCGCCCGCCGGGCTCACGGCGGCGAAGGGGACGAAGGGCCGCGCGAACGGCGCCGCGCTCGACGCGACGGGCATCGCGCCGGTCGACGTCGCGTGGTCGTGCGCTCGCTTCGAGGGCCGCGCGCGCATCTACGAGAACGACGGCGCGAGCTGGGCGAGCGAGGAGGCGTGCGACCAGAGCGGCGCGGAGACGGCCCAGCGCCTCGCGTGGAACAAGGTCGAGGACGAGGCCTTCGCGAAGATCTTCACGGCGGCGCGCAAGGGCGGCGCGGCGGAGCTCGCCGACCACGCCGTCGTGAAGACGCTCCAGCAGAAGGCGAAGGCGCTCCGCGCGTACGGGCGGCCCGTCCTCGTCATGACGACGAACACGTGGATGTCGTTCGTCGAGATCCCCGAGATCCGCCACCGGCTCGAGAAGTTCGCGGGCGCCGGGAACGACGTCGGCTTCCTCGCGGCGGACGCGGAGAAGGTGCGCGCGGCCGTGTCCACGCTCATGGGCTTCGCGGACATCGTCCTGTTCGACGCCGACATCGTGGACGCGTCCGGCACGTACGACGGCCTCGTCGCCGTCCTCGGCCTCCGCGAGGCGCAGCCGAACATGCTCCAGGCGATCAAGACGCGCGCGACCTACGGCTGGGCGACGGTCTACCTCCCCGACGCGGCGACGGGCGACAAGCCCTTCGACATGCGCACGTGGTACGACAACACGAACAAGGCGAACGTCTACGACGCCGAGGCCTACGTCGGCATCGTCGAGGCGTTCGCGGCGGGCGTCGCGATGACGAAGCTCGCGTCCGCGTACACCGAGTACGCCGTGCCGGTCGTCAACGTCACGCAGGCCGCGAACGGGTCGTAAGGGGCGGAGCCGGTGGCGTCCCTCTTCGACAGCCCGGCGGCCTTCGCGCCGTTCTTCCGCGACCGCGTGGCCGTGGAGGGGACGCGCGCGGGCGGCCGCCGCGTCGCCGGCGCCTTCCGCGCGTGCGTCCTCGACCAGGGCCTCGACGACGCGGTCGCGGAGGGGACGACGGAGACGGCGCGCCGCGTCGTCTCCGTGACGGTCCGCCGCGCGGACTGGTTCGACGTGGAGCCGCCGCAGACCGGCTACGCCGTGACGCTCGAATCGGGCGACGCCTACCGCGTCATGTCCGTCGGGCCGTCCGTCGGCTTCGCCGGGTGGACGCTCATGGCGAGGGCGACGGCATGACGGACGTCGGCCAGAACGCGGGCGTGACGGCGACCTGGGGGAGCGGGCGGCCGCTCGCCGAGCTCGTCCGCCTCATCGGGCGGCGGATGGAGATCCTGCACGAGACGAACCGGGACGCGACGGTCGCGACCGCGATCACCGTCCTCCAGTCGCTCCGCAAGGAAACCCGCACGCACCGCGGGGGCACCGTGCGCGTCAAGGCTGGCGCCAACGCGGGCTCGGTTTCGTTCGCGCCCGTCGAAACGCTCGTCCCGTCGTACACGAAGGGCCGGAGGCGCTGCATCCGGCGCGGGAACCGCCGGGGCATGCGCGTCGGGTTCCCGCCGCACACGGTTCAGCTCGTGCCGCCGTCGCGGGACTGGCGCCTGGCGTCCGTCTACCGCGTCACGCTCTCGGACGAGCAGCGCGCGCGCTGGCCGAGGCAGCCAGGCTCCTACCTCGTCGTCGCCGAGACGGACGCGGCGTGCGAATCGTACCTCGCGAAGCGCTACGGGCGCATCGCCGCCCGCCATGCGGGCCTCGCGCGGGCGGCGCTCGCGGAGGCGATGGGCGCGATCTCCACGCGCCCGTCCGCCGGGCGCGTCGGCGCGCACGCCCCGGCGGTCGCCGCGCGGAACGTGCGCGTCGCCTCGTTCGACGGCACGAGGGGCTACGAGGTGACGGTGCGCGACGACGTGGCGTACGCGGCGCACGCCCTCGCGTCCGGACGCTGCGGCGTCGACCGCGCGATGAAGCTCGCGGCGAACCGCATCGCGGGGCGGCTGCGGAACGTCGGCGAGCACATCCTCGACGACGACCTCCAGACGCCGTTCCCGGAAGCGAGGAGGAGGAAGGGATGATCGAGAAGGACCTGGAGCGCGCCGTCATGGCGCGCATTGCGGACGCCGCGCCGGAGACCGTGCAGGTTTCCGGCATGTGGCAGCCGTCGGCTGCGGGCGTCGTGAAGGGCGTGGAACGGGCCGAGGCGATGGCCTACGCCTCGGTCGCGGTCGCGCCGCGATCCCACGAGACGTTCGCGACGCCGAAGGCCGACTTCGCCGTCGCCGTCTCGCTGGCGGTCCGCCAGGAGATGTGCCCGGACGGCGCCGCGCTCGCGGACTTCACGGAACGGATCCTCGCCGTGCTGGAGGGCTGGCAGATGTCGCTTCCCGCGCTGCAGGCCGACCTGACGGTGCCGGGGTTCACCCCGGCCGGGCTCCGCCTCGACGGCGGGAACGTTGCATTTTCGGACGCCACGCGCGCCTGGACGGTCACGCAGTCCTTCACCGTGCGGGGCGTCGTCATGACGAAAGGACGGACGGAATGAGCTGGGACAAGAAAGAGGACTATTGCGGCCTTGCGGTCGAGGACAAGCTGATCTGCAAGGCGTCGAACCAGAACCGGGGCCTCCAGACGCTGGAGAAGAACGGACGCCTGGGGCAGATCGCCGCGACGCGCTACTTCGCGGACGTCGGCGCGCCGAGCTGCGACTACACGGTCGCGTCGGCCCTGGAGTTCAAGGACTTGAGGCTCGGCGCGGTCACGGCGGTCGACGGCAGGAACTACGCCCTCCAGTCGATCTCGGTGAAGACGTCAGCCGGGGCCGAGCCGACGTTCTCGGCGACGTCGCAGCAGGTCGAGGACACGGCGGCGAAGGCGACGGCGAACACGTTCGCCGTTCCGGAATTCTCGCTCTCGCCGGACGAGGTCGCCCAGTTCCTGTTCAATGCGTTCACGCTCGCGGACGACGTGGAGGAGGGGGAGGCCGCGACGGCGACGTGCGAGCTCACGGAGTGCGGCGCGGAGATCTCCTGCACCGTCGGCACGTCGAAGGTGAACGGCTATCCCGTCGCGTCCGACGTGACCGGCGGCAAGGTCGTCGTGAGCCTCACCATCGGCCAGTACGGCACGGCGAAGCCGAAGGTCTCGCCCGCCGACGGGTGGAAGCTGTCGTCCGCGCTCACGTGTTCGGATCCCGATTCGGACATGCCGACGTGGACGTGCGCGCTCACGAAGCCCCTCGCGAAGACGATGGCGACGGCGACGCAGGACGCCTAGGGGCGGCGATGGTCAGCGACCTCTTCATGAAGGACTGGCGGGCGATGACGGCGGCGGGCGTGGACTTCACGCCCGAGGACATCGTGCGCCTCAACGCCCTCGCCGTGAAGGTGAAGCTGACGAAGAACCCGGTCTCCGCCGTCACGCTGCCGCGCGCGTGCTTCCTCGGCGACATCGTGCTGCGCGAGCCGACCCTCGGGCACGAGATGTGGCTGGAGCGCGTCGCGGCCTACATCGACCTCGCGGCGAACCGGAACTTCCAGATCGTCTACGCCTACGCGCTTTCCCGCGACTGGACCGACCTGCCGGACGCCGCGCGCGCGAAGCGCGTGGTCGCGAAGGTATTCTCCTTCGCGCGGCGGCACCTTCTCGGACTGACGGAGGAACGGCTGGGCGACGCGGTCGACTACGTGGTCTTCGGAGCGGACTGGAGGGCCGGCGAGCTCGCGCCCGCGCGCGCGGGCGGCGCGGCGGCGGGCGGCCCGCCGGCGGCGCTCGGGGTCTGGGTCGGGGCGGTCGCGAAGCGCATCCCGCTCACGCTCGACGACGCGAAGCGGCTCACGGCCTCGCAGATCCTCGAAATCACCGTGCGCGCGGAGGTCGCGGACCGGCGATACGACTTCGACGAGGAACGGAAGGCCGCGCTCAGGGACTACGTGCGCGCGCGGGAGGAGGTCAGGGCTAGATGCCAAGCCACGTGAAGACGGCGACTGCGGCCTTGAACGCGACCGGGCCGGCGGCGAGCATGAGCGCAAGCTCGACGTACCACGGAAGCGTCCGCCCGAACCTGAACATCGGGCGGCCCCTCCGCCTGCCGCCGTCGGCGCATGCCGCGCCGAGCGCCGCGCAGGATTCCATGGACTGCGGCGTAACCATGCCGAAAGTATAGCACATGACCGGCGCGGAAATCCATCTCAAGTTCAAGGCGTGGCTCGAAGACAGGGTCACGTCGAAGATCGCCCGCATCCCCGCTGCGGTCGCGAATGCGGGGAAGGCCGCGCAGAAGGTGTGCGGCGCGCTCGGGGCGGCGCTCGGCGGCATGGCGGGCGAGGCCGGGAAGTGGGGGAACGCGATCGTCGGCGTCTTCGAGTCGTTCCGGACGCTGGGGGCGGTCGGCGCGGTCTTCGCGGCGACGCAGGTCGCCGTCGGCGTGTTCTTCGACCGCGCGAAGCAGAAGGTACAGGAGTTCCAGGAGCGCGTCGAGCGGATGGCGGCGCGCGTCCGGGAACGCGCCAAGGCGGTCAACAGCGCCCGGCTCGACCGCCTCGCGGCCTCGCTGAAGGAGGCGACGACGCTCGCAGACCGCGCGGCCAGGGCGTTCGACGCGATGGCCGCCGCGTACATGAAGGTGCAGAACGCGAAGAGCGCGACGAAGGGCGCGGCGTCCGACGCGGCGCTGGCCGGGCTTGAGCTGGGGAAGGCGACGGCGATGGCCGCCGCGCCGGAGTCCTCCCGCGCGCTCGTCGGCGCGGGGCACGACGTGGAGATCGCCCGGGCGAAGCTCGCGCGGGCGACGGAGGCGGCGGCGGACGCGGTGGCGGCCGCGTCCAAGGCAGAGAAGGACGCGCACCGGCGGCTGCGGCTCGCGCACGGGCGCGAGGCGGCTGCGAAGCGCGCGCTGGCGGACGCGAAGGAGGAACTCGCCCTCACGGAACAGGTCGAGCCGAAGAAGGCGGCCGAATGGCGCGCCCGCGTCGAGGCGGCCGAGGCGGCGCTTGCCCAGGCGGTGAACGACCGCGTGACGCGCGAGGCGGACCTGGCGGCGGCGGGCGAGGGGCTGCGCCAGGCGCGCCTGGCGCAGACGGCCTCGATCACGCGCGCGCGGCGCGACCTCGTGGAGGCGAAGACGGCACAGGCGGACCTTGAGCTCGCGAAGAGGAAGGCCGACGAGACGGAGGCCGCACGCCGGTCAGCGGAGGCGGCGAAGCGGCGCGAGGAGGACGAGCGGAGGCTGGACCGGGAACGGCGCGAGGCCGAACGCGCGCTCGTCGAGCAGCGCCGCGCAGAGGTCGAGGCCCTGAAGGCGCAGCGCGGAGAGCAGATGCAGCAGGCGGCGCTCTTCGGGTCGCGGCTCGCGGAGGCGCGCAGCGACCTCGCGAACGCCTGGCACCTCTACCGCGACAAGGCCGCGATGAAGGCCGTCATGGACGAGGAGGCCGCGCAGAAGACCGCCGAGCGCGCCTGGGCGAAGGACTTCGACCGCCTTCGCGCGCGCCGCCGCGACTGGCGCACGGCGGAAAACCTCTCGGTCGACGACCGCGCGACGCGCGAGGTCGCGCTTGCGCGGGAACGCAAGGACGAGGCGGAACGGCACCTCGCGAAGATCGAGGCGAACACGGCGGGGCTCGACGGGAAGATCGACCACCTGCTCCGGCTGAAGGGGGGCGACTGATGGGATTCGCCACGAAGACGACGGGCCACGTCGAGAGGCTGCGGAAGGCGACCGACCGGCGGACGCTGAAGGCAGACGCCGTCCTCGGCGTCTATGTGCAGGTCATCCAGAAGGGCGTCGTCACGACCGAGGAGTGGCGCGGCCTGAGCCGGACGGACGCGGATTCGCTCGACGTGAACACGGACGCCTCCACGCTCGGCGGCGTCGTGCGGGCATGGCTCGGAGGGGTCCGCGTGACGGTCGCGAGCGGGAACGCGAGCAGCTGGTTCACCGTCTTCGCGTGCTGGGGGACGGAAGTCCGCACGGAGATTGCGCGGGTCGGGGATACGGACCTCTTCGACGTGTTCAGGCGGACGACTGTCTACTCGGTCGAGGTCCCGGGCGTCGCTGCGGCGAACATCGAGTACACGTGAGGCGGCCATGCTCGGAGACATCACGCACATCTTCCAGATCCCGCTCCGATGGTTCCTGGCCGTCGACGCGAAGTGCTTCAACTTCACGCCGGGGCACATGCTGGTCGTCCACGCGAACGACCAGGGCGGGGACGTCCTCTCCGTCGACCGTGAGGCGTTCGACGCGGCCGTGCGCGAGGTCGTGGGCGAGACGCCGGAGGAAGCCGGCACGGTGAAGTCGGTGGACGGCCACGCGCCGGACACCGACGGCGCGGTGTCGTTCGAGCTGCCTGGTGGCAAGTGGATGAAGACGGACGCCTACGGGCACATCGCCACGGCGGACGAAGAGCCGATAGCCGTCGACCCGCAGTACACCCCGGTCAGTGGGACGCTGGACGTCGTGGTGGACGTCAAGTGGACGGGCACGCAGCTGCAGAAGGTCGTTCAGGAGTGGACGTTCGTGAACGGGGTGCTGGTCTCGACCGGGGCGGACGAGACGGTCGTGGTCGACAAGCCGGTGATGATAACGTGGAGCTGAGGACATGGCAGCGCCGCACCTTCTCAGGAACAACGAGCGTCCCGTTCATCTCCGTGGGATCGACGGCTTTTCGGGGAACCACCTCCTCGTCATCAGCCAGACGGGGGATTTCACGAACCTTGAAATGCACTGCCGCCCGTCCGACGAGAGGTTTGTCCAGGCGGCCGCATGGGGGAACTCCTCGTACTACTCCACCAACCTTGCCGCGAGGATCGCGCAGGACGCGAACGCCATGGCGGATCGCCTCCGGGACCGGGTAAACGGCCTCTCCGATTCTGGCTGGACCGCTGGGCACAAGGCCTTCTGCACGTACTTCGCGCGGAGCGGATGCCCCGCAAGGTGCGCATGGAGGCCGTCGGACGTGACGGTCGCCATGCAGCAGCGGTACCTGGAGTTCGGGACCACGCGGCACCTCCTCAAGTACGACCTCTCCTTCCTCCCCTTCGGCAGGTTCTCGTCCGTCAGCGTCTGTCTGAGGCTGTCGAATCCGTCATGGGCCTTGTATGACGGGTCGAACTGCCTCGGCTTCGACTACGCGCACAACGGATCGTCCGACCTGTGCTATCGGTTCATGTCTTCCGTCCAGCCTCCTTCCGCCCTCGAACAGGGGAATGTCGGAGCGGTCGCGCTTGCCAATGCCGGAAACAAGGGGAACGTCTCGAATAATGGGGCGGTCATCGGATACGGGAAGTACGACGGGTACGGCCTGGCGACCGCCGCCGGGAAACTCTACGACAAGACGAACATTCTGTACTACTACGACAGGTCGCAATGGACCGTCGACCACGAGGTGACGGACGCGAACGTCCTTTCCGACCTGAAGGCGGCGACGGGCGCGGGGCGGTACGTCTGGCTCATGTACGGCGGGAGGATCTGCAACGGGATTTCATCCACGCAGACCTACGGGATGGTCCCCGGATCCACGTCGGCCGCGTACGTGACGAGGGTCGAGCTCGTATTCAAGATTTCCGGGAAGAAGTGGAACAGGTCATAAGGAGGATCCAGCAATGGCAGTATCGGACGCAGATTCGGCGACATTCACGCAACTCCTGGACCGCGATTGGTTCCAGACGGCCTATTCGGGGGACAAGACGGCGTACAACCCCGACACGTACCGGCAGCACGTCGAAGTGACAGGAGGGGAAACGACATGAGGCTTGCGATCAAGGTTGACGAAGCGCACCTCGGCTGGCCGCTGCGGACGGTCTGGGCGGGCGCGCTCTCCTCGCTCACGCTGTACGTCGAGGACGTGCCGCCGGGCTTCACGGAGCTGGAGGTCCAGTTCGGCGCGACGGGCCGCGCCGAGCCGTTCCGCGCCGCCGGCGTGGAGGAGCGGTGCGGCGTCTGGCGCGTCTACGCGATGCCGTGGTGTTTCCCGGCGGCGTCGGACGGCGCCCTGGAGTACCAGGTGGTCGGCACGGACGCCGAGGGCGGGCGCGCGTGGCTCGGCACGGGTGCGCTGGCCGTGCGCGCGAACAACGCGCAGGGCTCCGCCGACGCGCCCGCGATCATACCGGCGGACACGTACGTCCGCAACCCCGTGACGGGCCTCTACCACAGGCTCACAGCCGAGGTGAACGAATGCGGCGAGGTCACGGTCGCCGTCGAGGGGGAGGGGGTCGAAAGATGAAGACGCTTCTTGCATGGGCCGCGCTCGCGGCCGCGGCCGCCGTGCACGCCGCCACGGTGCGCACGGCGACGGAGGGCTACGTGGACCGCGCCGTGGCCGCCGCGACGAACGGCCTCGTCACGGCAGCCCAGGTCGAGCCGGACGCGGCGAACCCCGGACGGGCGAAGGTCGCCACGGCGGCGGAGACGGCGTCCTACGCGAACTTCGCGACCGTCGCGGGCTCGATCGACTGGGGCGGCGTCGAGAACAGGCCCGAGGTCTACACGAAGGCCGAAACGGACGCGAAGGTCTCCGCCGCGACCCCGGCGGACTACGAAACGGTCAAGGCGAACGCCGCGACCGCCCTCTCCAAGGCGAACGCCGCCGCGACCGCCGACGCGCTCACCGCAGAGGCGACGCGGGCGAAGGCCGCCGAACAGGCGAACGCCGACGCAATCGCGAAGAAGGCCGACGCATCCGCGCTCGCCGACTACGCGAAGTCCGCAGACCTCGCCTCCGTCGCGACCACGGGCTACTACTATGACCTCAGCGGCACGCCGTCCATACCGGTCATAGACCTATCCGTCGCAGGGCTTCTCTCTGTCGGAACGGGGGCTGGCGGAAAAACACAAATCGACATTGCATCAAAGGCCGATCTCGCGGCTCACGCGAACCGCACCGACAACCCACACGCCGTCACCGCCGCGCAGGTCGGCGCCTACTCGTCCGCCGACGGCGCGGCCCTCGCCGCGAAGGTCGCCGCGCTCCCGACCGCCGCTTCCGTC
>CAVEVC010000065.1:0-14571 GCA_963618935.1 Clostridiales bacterium CCNA10
CTCTTCAGGTGCGTCGGGTAGGCGTTCGGACGCCACGCGCCGAGGGCGGCGCGGGAGAGTCGCGCACCGGGGACTCGGTCGCGACAAGCGCGACCCTCCCGTTCGGACGCCACGCGCCGGGGGCGGCGCGGGTATAGCGCGCGCCGGGCCCGTTCGGACGCCACGCGCCGAGGCGACAGGTCGCGCGTTATTCCCGTGCCGTCTGCGTGCGCCGGGCCGTGACGGTGCGGGCGCCGAGGGCGGCGGCGCGGCGGTTCCACTCGTGGAAGAACGGCGCGTAGGCGGCGTCGAAACGTTCCGCCTTCGCGCGCGCCACGCGGCGGCGCACGGTCACGTGCAGGCGGCCGTCCACGACCCGGGACGCCACCGTCTGCCGCAGCCAGACGTCCGCCTCGTCGCGCGGGTTCGCGAGCGTCAGGGATTCGGGCAGGCGCTCGACCTCGCCATACCCGGCGGGGAAGACGATCTCATACGTATCGACGACCTCCTCCTTGCCGGTGACGGCAAGGGGGGAGCGGCGCGGCTCGCCGCCGACGGCGAAGAGGCTGGACGTGAAGTCCGGGATCGTGACGGTGAGGGCGCCGTCCTTCGCCACGGCGAATCCGTCGGCGTAGGCGCGGAAGGCGAGCGCAAAGGGATAGCCCGCCGTGTCCGTCTCCAGCTCGCCCGTCGCCGTCGCGTTCTGCGCGAGCGCGCCGAGCAGCTTCTGGTGGAAGCGGGTGCGCAGCTCGGGCAGAAGCTCCGCGAACTTCCTGCGGAGCGCGCCGACGCGCGCGCCATAGGTGCGGTTCGTGATGTCGAAGTCGACGGCGCCGTTGGCGCGCACCTCCATGCGGCAGACGTTGTCCTCGCGCGCCTCCCAGACCGGGTCCGACGGATCGATGCGCCCGAAGGCGTTCCGCTGGGGGTCGAAGAAGGAGTCGCCGAAGCGCGCGCTCGCCTCGGGCGGCGTGTATTCGTTCTCGGCGGCGACCCAGAACACCGTTTCGTCCCGGAAGAGGGGCAGCCATCCGGACCGCCAGACGGCCCGGATGGCGAGCGTGCCGAAGACGCCGGGGCGGGGGAGGGCGCGCCAGGCGGCCTCCGTGCCGCGGAAGCTGCGCGCGTCGTCCGCGACGAGGACGAACGAGCAGTCGAAGCCGGCGGCCTCCAGCATCGTGTAGAGGAGGTTCATCCGGTCGGCGCGCGAGCCGTAGCCCTCGGCGAGCAGGCGGTCGGGCGGCGTGAACGCCCGGCCGAAGGGCAGCTCGAAGAGTCCGGGGCCTGCCGTGCGGACCGCGCGCAGGGCGGTGCGGAGCGCGGTGATGCGCGCCGCCGGGGTCGGGCAGCCCTGCACGCACGCGCGCGCCTGCGCACGCGCCGCCGCCGCCCCTTCGCCGCGCGCGGCGGCGAGGGCGCGGACGAGCGAGGCGCCGTGGGCGGGCCAGTCGGCAAGCGAGACGGAGACGCAGGGGCGCCACTGCGCGGCGGGCGGCTGGGACGGCTCGTCCGGCGTGCGCGGGGGCGCGCGCAGCGTCCACGTGAAGACGCGCGCGCCGCCGTTCGTCACGGCCTCGGCCGACCCGGCGGGCAGATGCCGCGCCGCGAGGCGCGGCTCGAGGCCCGGCGGGACGTGCAGCTCGAAGCGTTCAAGGTCCACGGGGTTCCGCCCGCCGAAGACGTGCCGGGCGGTGTACGCGACGGGCGCGTTCGTGACCGTGTGGGCGACGACGTAGCGCACGACGCTCCCCACCTCCACGCCGGGGAGGTTCACGACGAGGAGCTTCGAGGCGGGGTAGCGCGGAGCGGCAGCCGCCCACGCGCCGTCCAGCAGGTTGACCTCCTTCGGCGTCACCGCGAAGACCTGTCCGCTGCGGTTCGAGACCGTCGCCGAGACAAGCGCGACCTGCCGCGTGCAGGGCGCGTAGGAGAAGGAGAGCTCGCTTGCGGCCGTCTTGCCGCGCGGGGTCAGGATCTCCTTCTCGACGGTGTTCGTCGTCGCCCAGGCGGTGGGCGAGACGAGGTGCGTCACCGTCGTCGCCTCGCGGATGCGCACGTGCGCGCCCGCGTCGTCGCGCGCGGCAAAGAGGGCCGTCTCGCGCTCGGCGGTCTCCACGTCCTTGCGCGCGTCGCGCAGCGCGCCGTAGGCGGCGGCGCCGATCTCCACGTCCGCCACCTGCATCGTCCGCCGGGCAGACAGCACGCCGTTCGTGCAGGAGACGGTGCGGGCGTAGGCGAACGCGCCCGAACGGACGTCGGCGGGGGCGGGCAGGGCGAGGGCCTCGCCGAGGGAGGCGTCGAGCGTGAGGCGCAGCGTCTCCTCGGTCCCCGCCGTGCAGGGCAGCACGAGCGGGAAGCGGCGCGTCTCCAGGGCGGTGTTCTCGTCGAGCAGGCCCTCCACGACGCTCAGCGCGGCGGTGGCGAACGGCAGCGCGAGGGCGTCGCGCGTGCGGCCGCGCAGGAGCGCGCCCGGCAGATAGGCGCACGTCGTCGCCTCGAGCGGGGCCTCCGTGTCGCGCAGGTCCTTCGGACTCACCTCCAGCGACAGCAGGTCGGCGCCGGCGGCGACGCGGCGCCAGACGCCCTCGAACCAGCGCCGGCGTTCGGCGGGCGTCTTCCGGAGGAGCGTGTGGCGCAGGACGGTGTCGTTGATGCCGTCGAACGCGAAGGCGGTCGTGAGCAGGACGCCGCCGTCGGCGTCGAGCGTGCCGGTGGAATCGACGCGGAGCGTGTTCGCGCGGACGGAGGGGACGGGCGAGGTGAGGAGGCGTTCGCCCTCGGGGCGCGCCACGAGGTAGGACTTGTCCGAGAGGTAGGCGGGCAGGAGGTCCTTCGTCGACTCGTCCGTCGGGTCCATCAGGAGGTAGGCGGCGCCGGGGCGCGCCACGGCGACGACGGCGTGGTTGAAGTAGGGCGAGGGGATCTCGGGGTCCATCTTCGCGCCGGCGTGGATGAGGACGGGGTAGGCCGGCACGCCCGCGATGCGCAGGAGGGCGACGAGCAGGGCGGCCTTGTCGCGGCAGACGCCGTAGCGGTTCTCGAAGGTGAGGGAGACGTCGTGCGGCTCGTAGCCGGGCGCGTCGTCCTCCAGCGTGAGGCCCATGTAGCGGACCTCCTGGGAGACGAAGCGGAAGAGGGCGCGGATCCGCGCATCCTCCGTCCCGCACGTCTGCGTCAGCGTGCGGACGGCGTTCGTCATCGCGGGCGTCGTGCGGGCGAGGTGGGGGGCGCAGAGGCCCCAGTACCAGCGCGAGACGGCGGGCCAGTCGGGAATCGTCGAGAGGAGCAGGGCCTGCACGGCGCGCGAGAGGGGCGGCATGTTCGGCTCGGCGAAGACCTGCGGCACGTCGCGGGCGGTCCAGGCGAGCAGGCGGCGCCCGCCGGCGAGGGGGCGGTCCGGCGCGCGCGCCACCGTCGCCGCGCAGGGGCGGCGCACGGCGGCGTGGACGAGGGGGAGGGCGGCGGGCGCGTCAACGGTGACGGAGGAGAAGAGGATCGGCGACGCCTCCTCGAGGAGGGTCGTATCCGCCCACGCCCCCCGCATCCGGGCCTTCCGCGTGCGGCGCCAGAGGCGGACGTGGCGGACCTCGCCCACGGCGAGGCCGGACACGGCGCAGGAGAGCGTGCGGTCGAGGGGGTCGACGATGTTCGCGCCCAGGGAGGCGTTGTCCGTCGCGGTCTTCAGCGTGCGGGCGAAGTCGACGGGGCGCACGACGCCGTTCGTCCCGACGATCTCCACCGCGAGGACGCCCGCGTCGCCGTAGCGCGCGCTGTAGTCGACCGAGACGGTGGCGTAGGCGCGGCGGCCCTTCTCGGTGAGGATCTTGACCCACTCGTCCTCCCAGGCGATGTCCGAGCCGTCGGCCTCGTAGCGCGTGTGGAGGCGGTCGTCGACGCGGACAGCGTCCGCGTCGGGGAAGCGCGCGGCGGTCGCGCGCGCCGCGGCGGCGACGGCCTGCGCGGGGTCGGCGCGGAACGCCTCGGGCATGTCCGCGGGCGGGTCGGCGCGCGCGAAGGCCGCCAGCGCGGCGATGGCGATGCAGCAGAGAGTCTTCATGCCGCGTAGTGTAGCACAATCGGCGGCGGCTTGCGCGCGCGCGCGCGTTTTGCTATGCTAACCCGCCATGAAGACAGGTTCTTTTGCAGTGGCGTTCGGCGCGTTCGCCGCCATCGCCCTCGCGCAGGGCGCGACGCTCGACGGCCTCGCGGCCAAGGTGAACGACGCGGTCATCACCGTCGGCGACGTGGTGAACGAAATGCGGCGCGGCGACCCCAGGCAGGACGTCCGCGCCGCCTACAGCAACGCGGTGGAGGAGGCGATCAACCGCCGCCTCATCCTCGACGCCGCGCTGGAGAAGAAGCTCGAGATGCAGGAATGGCTCGTGGACAACCGCGTGCGCGAGATCGTGAAGGACAACTTCGGCGGCGACATGAACAAGCTCAACGCGCAGCTCGCCCAGTCGAAGGTCGCCCTCACCGACTGGCGCAACCAGATCCGCGACGACATGATCGTGAACGCGATGCGCTTCCAGATGGTGGACAAGGGGGCGGCCCCCTCCCCCGCCGAGATGCACAGCGAATACCTCATGCACCGCGACCGCTACTGCAGCGAGGCGAAGACCACCGTGAGCGTCATCCTCCTGCGGCCGCCGGCGGACGGCAAGACGCCCTCCGTCACGACGCGCGGCGAGGAGGTCCTCGGCCGCCTCGCGGCGGGCGAGAAATTCGCCGACCTCGCAAAGGCCTTCTCCGCCGACTCCCACGCGAAGGACGGCGGGCAGTGGAAGGACGTGAAGCCCGAGGAGGCCTTCCGCCCCGAGATCGCCGCCGTCCTCGCCACGCTCAAGGTCGGCGAGGTCTCCAAGCTCGTCAACCTCGACGGCTGGGGCTTCATCGTGCGCAAGGACGCCGAGACGAAGGCCCGGCAGCTCTCCTTCGCGGAGGCCTACGACCAGATCGCGCGCGCCGTGCGCGGCCGCCTCGTCAAGGCCCGCCACGACGCCTGGATCGCGCGCCTGCGCGCGGCGGCGTTCATCAAGGTCTACCCCGCCCCCGACGCGATGTGAACCTCACGAGCCCAGCGCAGGTCAAGGCGTGGTGCCTCGCGAACGGCTTCCACCCCAACAAGGTCCTCGGACAGAACTTCCTCATCGACCGCAACGCCCTGGAGGCGATCGTCGACGCGGCGGGCCTCCCGGCGGCGGGCGCCCGCGTGCTGGAGGTCGGCCCCGGCCTCGGCGTGCTCACCGAGGAGCTGCTGCGGCGCGGCGCGGCCGTCACGGCCATCGAGAAGGACCCCGTCCTCGCGGCGCGGCTCGCCGCCTCCCTCGGCAGCCCGCCCGCGCTCACGGTGGTCGCGGGCGACGCGCTCGACGGCATCAAGGCCGGCGCCTGCGACGGCTTCCCCTTCCTCGTCTCGAACCTGCCCTACCAGGCCGGCACGCGCATCCTCCTCGAACTCGTCCGGCGCGTCGCCCCCGCCCCGGCCCCCCAGCCTCCTGAGACGCTGGTCGTGCTCGTGCAGGCCGAGGTGGCGGACCGCCTGGCGGCGGGGCCCGGCTCGAAGACGCGCGGGCTTGCGGGCGTGTGGGCGCAGCTCGACTACGACGTGAGGGCCGTGCGGAAGGTGGCGGCGAGCTGCTTCTGGCCGCGCCCCGAAGTCGGCTCCGCCGTCGTGAAGCTTGTGCGGCACCACCGCAACGACGCGCTCGGCCCGGCGGCGCGCGCGCTCTTCCACCGCCTCACGAAACAGGCGTTCGAACACCGCCGCAAGCAGCTCGGCGCGATCTTCAGGGGCGTGATTGAATCGACCGCGCGCGCCGAGCAGCTGTCGAACGACGACTGGCTCGCCCTCGCGACGTCGCTCGACGCCGCTGATCGTCTCCCGCATGTTTCCGCTGTCCATCCGCCGCGCCCTTGAAGGGATTCGCGCGCCGTTCATGCGCCTCCCGTTCGGGACGCGCCTCGCGCTCGCGGCGCTGGCCGCGTGCTGCACGCTCCACGGCGGCGGCAAGGGCGCGGGGGCTCGCGCGCCGCGTGCGGACGCAGCAAGCTGCGTCCCTCCCGCGTGCGTTGATGCGGACGCTACCGTGGGAGGGCCGCGCTCCCGCGCGGCCGCCGCCGTGGCGGGGGAGGCCGTGACGGAGGCGGACGTCGCGCGGGGCTGGCGCGTCGTCTCGGAGTCCCCGTCCGGCCCCCTGGACGAGCCGCCGGGCGTCGTGACGAACCGCCCGCTCCGCCTGCGCGGCGGCTCCGACTGGGCGTTCCGCGTGGCGCCGCCGGGCTGGCGCTTCCCGTGGGCGGGCGGGGCGCTCGCGGGCGTCACGGTCCTCGCGCGCGGCGAGGTGCGGCCCGGCGCGCGGACCCGCTTCTTCCCCGTCCCGCTGCCGGGGGGCGTCTCGCTCCTCCCCGAGGCGCGGTGGGGCCTCCTCCCGGACGGCGGGGCGAGCGTCTTCCGCCACGCCGTGGCGGCGGACGGCACGCTCCTCCTCGACTGGCGAAACGCCTGCGCCGGACGTCATCCGAACTGTCCGACGAACCTCCGCATGGCGCTCCACGCGGACGGATCCTTCGCCTGGCGCACGGACGGCCGCACGGTGCGCTACGCGCCCGTCCTCCCGTTCGACTGGGACGGCGACGGCCTCGCGAACGCGGCCGATCCCGAACCCCTCGTGCCGCACCCCGCCGACGCCCACGGCGCGAACGCCGAATGGTACCGCGTCGTCTGCTCGAACGTCTTCGAGGCGGCAGAGGATCGGACACAGCAGGTCGTGTCCCTCCCGAACGGAGAGTCCGTCGCGTTCCGGGCGGACGCCAACGCGCGCGCCTACCACTTCGTCGACGTGACGGCCGCCGCCGGCCCTGCGCCGGTCGCCTTCTCCGCCGACCGCGCCTCCCGCCTCGGCTCGCCCGTCCTCGTCGCCCGTGCTGGCGAGACGAACCGCGTCCCGCTCCTCGTCGGCGTCGCCTACGCCGTCACCTCGACGGTCCCGATCTCGATTTCCGCCGCATCTCCCGGCGGCTTCGTGGAGATCGCGGACGCAATGAATTGCGTCCCTCCCCCGGGAGGGCCTCAGCCTGCTGCGGCCGGGACGCATGCGTATGCCGTCCGCTGGCCGCTGGGGTTCGAGGCGGCGCGGGAGGGCCGCGCGACCACGTTCCGCGCCGTCCCGTATGATCCGGGCGGGACGTTCGAGTGGACGTCCGGGGCGGACGGGCGCGCGGGGGTGCGGCGTGCCTCCCGTTCCAGCGACTGCCCGTTCACGGCGGGCAGCGAGACCGTCGCGTTCGACTGCCCCGGCGGCTGTGGGTGCGGGGGATGCTCCGTCGCAGGGGCCTACCGCCTGGAGGGGGCGCTGTTCCAGCTGCCGCCCGCGACGTGCGGGTGCGGGGACGGCGACGACGACGACCCCCTCGGCCCCGGCCGCCCGCCGGCCGTCCCGTCCGCGGGCGGCGTCTCCGTCGCGTTCTCGGCGAAGGCGGTCGTCTTCGAGGACCGCCACGAGGCCGCCCCCGGCGCGTGGTCGGAGCGCCGCTCGACGCAGACCGTGCTCACGATTTGGGCGGACGGCGGCCCGGACGGGGGGACGTTCACGCTGACGCCCCGGAACCTCGGGAAGCTCGCGCCCGAGGGCGGCACGGGCCCGCTCTCCCTGCCGTCCGGCGGGACCCTCGCCCCCGGCGAGACCTACTCCGCCACCTTCGAGTGCAGCGGCCTGGAGGCGAGCGGCGCGGAGGGCGACGTGGCGGTCTCGGCGTCGTTCACCGACGCGGAGACGGGGGAGACGCGGAACGACGAGGCGAAGCTCACCGTCGTGCGCATCGAGATCCGTTCGACGGTCGATCCGCCCGACCCGTCGGCGCGTTCTATCAACCGCCACACGTACGGTGTGTGCGAGCAGGTCGAACTTCTCCAGTTCCCGGGAAGCCCGAAGGTGGCGTGGGATCCTGTCGGCGGGGGGACTCTTGACTCCGAGTCGATTTACAACTGTCCCCTTTCCGGATGCCGGAATCCCCTGCGGGCTTCCTGTTCCGGTATTTCGTACACGCCGCAGATCGAGGTCATCGAGCCGGACGGTGTCAAGGCCGAGCTTCTGTACGGTACAACGCGGGAGAGTGTGATCACCTACGGCGTCCCGCGTGGGAAGGCCGGCGGCGTCGGCATGCGGCTCCGTCTTTCGGTCAAGCCGTTCCATGTGTCTTTTTCTCGTATCGCCGTTCAGGAAGTCGTGTCCTTCACCTATGATGCGAGCGGTTATTTCTCGAACCCCTATTTCAACGGGGCCTTTGCCCATACTGGAGGCATAGGAGGAGCGGGGGCAGGGATCTGGCACGACATTGATGAGGACAACTATTTCTCGGATGACGAAGCCGCCTACAATGCCGTCGTCCCCTGGTTGACGCAGAAAGGCATTCCTACGAGTGATCCTGCATGTTCTTGGACAAGTGGCTATGTCTACATGGACAATCCCTTTGGATGGAACAAGAAGGGAACGAGTGGCGATGCAACAGTCTACAAAAGGTTCGCCGAAGATGTACAGGACGAGATTATGATTGATGCCGTTGGTACAGTTGGCGTACGAAAGCTTCTTAATCAAGTCACCCGTACGACAAATGACGTCGTCCACGTCAATGGAAGGAGAATTCAATGATGCAGGGCGTTTCAGGTGTTTGGTCCGTTGCCTTGGTTTTGACAATCGTTTGGCTTGGCGGATGCGGTACGGAACCACCCTTGGTTCGTGAAGTGGAGAATGGGCTAGGGGATATTGCCGCATGTCTTCAATGCCCATCTCCACGCGCCGAGGAACTGGGGAATCGGGTTGTCACGTTGATTTCGAGGATACGTGATCCTTCTAGGAGAAGGCTGCTAAAGAAGAAATTCGAGGAGACAGTTTTCGATGCACGCCTGGATGCGAAGGACTATGCGGAACGGAACCGCCAAGTCGGGGCCTTTGGAGATCTGGTTTCCGTATGCATGAGGGGAGAACGTGTGCTCGGCGGAGACAGATATGGGGCGTTCGCCCTTCAGCTGAGATACTTTGAACGGCTGCGGAACGAGCTGCGAACAGCGAAGAACATCAAGGACAGGGGGTGTGGGCGCATGCCTTCGGGAATTCAGGAGACCGCTGTGTCATTTGCCACAAAGCTTCGTAACCATCTCTCCTTCCAGTCCCGCCAGTTTGAGCGAAACATCGCCTTGTGCGGACCGACGGAATTGGCGCAGAGGCAGCGTGAACGACTTGCCGAAAGGTTCCATGTGATTTTTGGCCGCACGATGCGCACGCTTCAGGAAATCGAACATGACCGCCTCCAGGAGGTTTCCAAAAGGGAAAGAAGCCGAGAGGCTGCGTATTCAACGAACGGCGTGATTCGCCTCAACGGAGTACCAGTACAATGAATGTACGCGTGATGTCCTTTGCCATCTGCCTTGCCGCCTCCGCATGGGCCGCGTTGCGGTTCCCGCCGCGTTGCCGCCCGCCGTCCACGCCGACACGGAGACGGTGACGAACGTCCCGTTCGCGACGGCCCTTGAGGTGGCGGGGCGTCTCTCGTTCAACCTTGTCTGCCTCGCGACGCCCTCCAACAACGTGGAGGTCGCGTTCGGCAGAGATGTCGACGGGAACGGCCGGCTCGACGTCGGGGAGGAAGACTGCATCGTCGGCTGGGACTGCGGGGCGTGGTTCGTCCGGGAGGGAGCGGACGGGGAGGCGCTGACCGCCGTCCCAGAGCAGTCGCCGATCGGCGACGTGCGGACGCTCTCCTGGCGGCTGTGGCTCGGCGCAGACGGTACGCCGTCCCGTCTGGATGCCCGGGCCGATGGCGATGCTGTCTTCGACGCCCTCGCGGATGCGCCGCCCGCGTGGCTTCATTCCCCGTCCTGGAACCTGCTCCGCCTTACGGGACGGGGGATCAACGCTCCATTTGAATCCTTCTCCATCGCCGTCGCGCCCGACGGCACGATGTTCTTCGTGCGCTAGTTTACAGCGCACATCGCTCAGGTGTAGCGCAGCACCTCGTCCACGGTCGTGTAGCCGTCGAGGATGGCGCGCACGCCGTCCTCGCGCATCGTGCGCATGCCAAGCTCGCGGGCCTTCTCGCGGATGATGAGCGTGGGGGAGCGGGCGTTGATGAGCTCGCGGATCGGGTTCGTGACGCGCAGGTACTCGAAGATCGCCTTGCGGCCCTTGTAGCCCGTGCCGTTGCAGGTCTTGCAGCCCCGGCCGAAGAAGAACTGCCGCCCGCCGATCTCGTCGCGCTGGAGGTTGATGCGGCCGAGCGTCTCGTCGTCCGGGTCGTAGCCCTCCTTGCACTCGCGGCAGCAGGTGCGGAGAAGGCGCTGGCCGAGGACGGCCTCGAGCGTGGAGGCCACCATGTAGGGGGCCACGTTCATGTCGACGAAGCGCATGACGGCGCCGGCGGCGTCGTTCGTGTGGAGGGTGGAGAAGACGAGGTGGCCGGTGAGGGCGGCCTGGATGGCGATCTCGGCCGTCTCGAGGTCGCGGATCTCGCCGACCATGATGATGTCGGGGTCCTGGCGGAGGAAGGCGCGCAGCACCTTCGCGAACGTGTTGCCGACCTCGTGGTTGATCGGCACCTGCACGATGCCGTCCATGTCGTATTCGACGGGCTCCTCGGCGGTGAGGAGCTTCGAGTCGATCGTGTTGATGCGGCGCAGCACGGAGTAGAGCGTCGTCGTCTTGCCGGAGCCCGTCGGGCCGGTCACGACGATGATGCCGTTCGGCTTCTCGATGTCCATCGTGACCTGCTCGTAGACGTCCTCGGGGAGGCCCACGTTCTCGAGGTCGAGCGACGTGGCGCTCTGGTCGAGGATGCGCATGACGACGGACTCGCCGTGGGTCGTGGGCAGGCAGCTCACGCGCAGGTCGACGGGGCGGCCGGCGACGGTGATCGCGATGCGGCCGTCCTGCGGGATGCGGCGCTCGGCGATGTTGAGGTTCGCCATGATCTTCACGCGGGAGATGATGGCGGGGGCCATCGAGACGTCCGGGGCCTTCACCTCGTAGAGGGCGCCGTCCACGCGGTAGCGGATCTTGAAGTCGCGCTCGAAGGGCTCGATGTGGATGTCGGCCGCGCGGTCCACGACGCCCTGGTAGAGGATCATGTTGACGAACTTGACGACGGCGTTGTTGTTCGCGGCGCCCTCGAGGGCGGCGACGTCGTTCGGGTCGCCCTTCAGGCTCTCGTCGCCCTCCAGGCCCTCGCCGAGGCTCTTGAGCATGTCCGCCACGGAGTCGCTTGCGTCGCCGTAGTGCTGCGCGATGCGCTCGTTGACGTCCTTCTCGCGCGCCATGACGAAGCGCACCTCCTTCGAGAGGGAGAAGGCGACCTCGTCGGCGACGCGCGGGTCGACGAGGCCGGCCGTCGCGAGCGTGACGCTGTTGGCGTCCGCGCCCACGCAGAGGACGTTGTACATGCGCGCGATGGAGGGGGGGATGGCGTTGACGACGTCGTCGTCGAGCTCCATCTTCGAGAGGTCCACGACCTCGCAGCCCTGGTAGGCCGCCATCATGCCGAGCAGGGTGTCCTCGTCCAGGTAGCCGCCGTCCACGATGATCTCGCGGACGGTCTTGCCGCCCGAGTTGGCCTGCTCCTCGCGGATCGTGTCGACGCCGTCCTTGTCGAGCACGCCATTCTGGACCAGGAGGTCGAGCAGCGGATCAAACTGTTGAGTCATGAGCGGCGTCCCATTTCTTCCTTGAGCTTCGCGACGACCGTGTCGGGCTCCTGCGCCTTCGTGACGAGGTCGTCGTAGGAGATGAGGCCGTTGCGGTAGTGGTCGAGAAGGCATGCGTCGAGCGTGACCATGCCGTATTTCGCGCCGGTCTGGATGTCCGAGCGAATCTGAAAGGTCTTGTTGTCGCGGATGCGGCTGCGGACGGAGGGCGTCGCGACCATGATCTCGAAGGCGGCGACGCGCCCGCGCACCCGCCCGTCCGCGCCCAGCCTCGGCAGCAGGATCTGGGAGACGACGGCCTGGAGGCCGGTGGCGAGCTGCATCCGCACCTGCTCCTGCTGGTCCGTGGGGAAGGCGTCGACGATGCGGTCGATCGTCTCGACGGCGCCGGTCGTGTGGAGGGTGCCGAAGACGAGGTGGCCGGTCTCGGCGGCGGTGATGGCCGCGCCGATCGTCTCCAGGTCGCGCATCTCGCCGACAAGGATCACGTCGGGGTCCTGCCGCAGGGCGCGGCGGATGGCCTCGGCGAAGGAGGGCACGTCGCCGCCGACCTCGCGCTGGGTGACGAGCGACTTCCGCGAGGTGTGGTAGAACTCGATGGGGTCCTCGATCGTGACGATGTGGACGCCGCGCTCCCGGTTGATCACGTCGATCATCGAGGCGAGCGTCGTGGACTTGCCCGAGCCCGTCGGGCCCGTCACGAGGATCAGCCCGCGCGGCTTGAAGAGCAGGTCCCGCACGGACTGCGGCAGGCCGATCTGCTCCAGCGTGAGCAGCGTGCTGGGGATCATGCGCAGCACGCACCCCCAGCGCCCGCGCTCCTTGAAGACGGAGACGCGGAAGCGCGTGCCGTCCTCGTGCGCGAGCGCGAAGTCGGCGCCGCCGTCGCGCTCCACGCCGGCCGCCTGGGCGGGCGTCATGATCTCCTCGCAGAGGGCGCGCGTCTCCTCCTCCGTGAACGACTCGTCCGCGATCGCCACCAGCTCGCCGTGGACGCGCAGCTTCGGCGGCATGAACGCGCGCACGTGCAGGTCGGACGCCCCCTCGTCGATCGTCGCCTGCAGCAGGTCCCGCATGGTGATCTCGCCCGCCATCGTCTCCCCTCCCTCCCTCAGTCCGCGTCGCCCATCGTCGCCTGCAGCACCTCCCGGAGGGAGGTCATGCCCGAGGCGACCTTCAGCATGCCGTCCTCGCGCAGCGTGCGCATGCCCATCTCGCGGGCGCGCTGGCGCAGCACCGCGGAGGGCGCGTGGTCGAAGATGAGGCGCTGGATCGTGTCGTCCACCTCGAAGATCTCGAAGATGCCCTTGCGCCCCTTGTAGCCGCCGTTGCACTTCGCGCAGCCCCGGCCCGCGTACATGTGCTCGGGGATGACCTTCGCGATCGCGCCGAGCATCTTGAGGTCGCGCTCCGTCGGCGTGTACTCCTCCTTGCAGTTCGGGCAGATTGCGCGCACGAGGCGCTGCGCGAGGCAGGCGCGCACGGCGGAGGCGACGAGGAACGGCTTGCAGCCCATGTCCGTCAGGCGGGTGATGGCGGAGGGGGCGTCGTTCGTGTGGAGGGTGGAGAACACGAGGTGGCCCGTGAGGGCGGCCTCCATCGCGATGCCGGCCGTCTCCTCGTCGCGGATCTCGCCGATCATCACGATGTTCGGGGCCTGGCGCAGGATGGAGCGCAGGGCGGCGGAGAAGTCGAGGCCCACGTCGCGGTTCACCTGCACCTGGTTGATGCCCGACATCTGGTATTCGACCGGGTCCTCCACCGTGATGATCTTGCGGTCCGGCAGGTTGATCTGCCCGAGGGCCGCGTAGAGCGTCGTGGACTTGCCCGAGCCCGTCGGGCCCGTCACGAGCACCACGCCGTCGGAGAGGTGGATGAAGCGCTCGAACTTGCTCTGGTCGTCGGAGAGGAAGCCGAGCTGCGGCAGGCCGAGCGAAAGGTTCGTCTTGTCGAGGATTCGCATGACGATCGACTCGCCGTGGTTCGTCGGCACCGTCGAGACGCGCAGGTCGAGGTCGCGCCCGCCCACGTTCACCTGGATGCGGCCGTCCTGCGGGATGCGCTTCTCTGAGATCTTGATCTTCGACATGATCTTGATGCGCGAGAGGATGGCGCCCTGCAGGCGCTTCGGCGGCGAGTCCATCTTCCGGAGGGCGCCGTCGATGCGGTAGCGCACGCGGAACTCCTTCTCCATCGGCTCCAGGTGGATGTCGGAGGCCTTCATCTTGATCGCGTTGGAGAGGATCATCGTGCTGAGGCGGATGACCGGCGCGTCGTCGCCGCCCGCCGCCTCGTCGCCGCCGTAGCCGTCGTCGTTCCGCGTCGTCACCTGCTCGGCGCCGGTCGGGTAGAGCTTCTCCATCGCCGCCTTGACCTCCTCGGCGGGGGCGAGCACGGCCTGCACGTCCTTGCCGTGCAGCACGTAGCGCAGCGAGTCCACCGCGTCGTAACCCATCGGGTCCGACAGCGCCACCGTCACGGAGTCCGCATCGGCCATCACGGGCGCGACGCCGTACTTGTGCGCGATCTCCGGGGCGATTTCCTTGCCGACCTCCGGGTCGATGCCGGCGGGGTCGATGCTCACGTACTTGATGCCGAACGTGTCGGCGATCGTCCCGAGCACGTCGTCCTCGGTCAGCGCGCCCGAGGCGACCAGCACGTCGAGCGTGGTCTCGTCGCCTTCGCGCATCGCCTTCGACGCGACGTCCAGCTGCTCGGCGGTGACATAGCCCTTCTCGCGAAGGAGCTGAAGAACATATTCGTCGTTTGAGGTCATTTTGCTGGGCGGTAGTATACCCGATTCCCGCGCCGCGCGCAAGCGCGCGGCAGGTTCCAGCTCGCCTACCCCTGCGCGTCCAGAAGCCGCCAGCACGCGGCCTTCGGGTCTTCGCTGAAGC
>CAVEVC010000066.1:0-11278 GCA_963618935.1 Clostridiales bacterium CCNA10
GCATGAACAAGGTCTTCGAGCTCGGCAAGGACTTCCGCAACGAGGGCATCGACCGCACGCACAACCCCGAGTTCACGGTCTGCGAGATCTACGAAGCCTACGGCGACCGCACGTCGATGGAGGCGATCATGGAAGGGCTTCTGCCACACCTCTGCGACACCGTGATCGGCAAGCGCGTGATCGAGTACGGCGAGAAGAGGATCCCGATCGACTTCACGCCGCCCTACCGCCGCGTCGCGTACCGCGACCTCGTGAAGGAGCTGATGGGCGACGACTGGTTCGACCTGCCGTTCGAGACGCAGCTTGAAAAGGCGAAGGCGAAGGGACGCGAGACCGAGACGAACCTGGAGCTCGACGGCGTGACGAGCGAGCTCATGCTCACGCACGAGGTCTACGACAAGCTCATCGAGCGGACGCTCATGCAGCCGACGTTCGTCATCCGCATCCCGCACGAGTTCGTGCCGCTCGCGAAGGCCTGCCCGGACGACCCTTCGCTCGTGGACGTCTTCGAGTTCGTCGTCGCGGGCCGCGAGCTCTGCCCCGGCTACACCGAGCAGAACGATCCGCTCGAACAGCGCAAGGCCCTCGAACACCAGGCCGGCGAGGACGCCGAGAAGATCGACGAGGACTTCATCAGCGCCCTCGAAGTCGGCATGCCCCCGACGGGCGGCCTCGGCTTCGGCGTCGACCGCCTCGTGATGTTCCTCACGGGCTGCGACTCCATCCGCGATGTCGTCCTCTTCCCGCAGCTGAAGAGGGCTTGATGCTCGTCCAGGCGGATGAGAAGGGGCTTGAGGACGCCGCGCGCGTGCTGAACGCGGGCGGCGTCGCCGTCATTCCGACGGACACCGTGTACGGCCTTGCCGCGCATCCGGCGTTCCCGTCCGCCGTGGCGCGCCTCTACGCGATCAAGGGCCGCGCGGCGCAGAAGCCGATCGCGCTCCTCGCGGCGGACGCGGCGGCCGTGCGGGCGTTTGGCTACGAGGTGCCGGACCGCCTTGCGGCCCTCTGGCCCGGCGCCCTGACCGTGGTGACGGGCCCGGAGGGCTTCCGGGTGCCGGACCATGCCTGGACGCGCGACCTGCTCCGCCGCTGCGGGGGCGTCCTGCGCGTGACGAGCGCGAACCTTTCGGGGCAACGCGCCGCAACCGACGCCCCCCAGGCGCTTGCGGACGTGGGGCTGTCCGCCGACCTCGTGGTGGACGACGGCCTCTCCCCCGGCGGCGTCCCCTCCACCGTCGTCCGCGTCCTGGAGGACGGCGCCTTTACCGTCCTCCGCACCGGTTCCGTGACGATTTCCCGTTAGCGGATGACCTTCACCTCGTGGCGGCGGAAGGCGAGGGGCCGCGCGCCGATCGTCACGGTGGCGGGGGCGTCGCCGGTGTTGACGGCGATGAGGAGGTCCTTGCCGTCCACGGTCTTGCGCCACCATTCGACCTTCGCCTTGCCGTCGACGGCGGTGCCGGTCGTGACGGGGCCGGGCGCGGTGACGAGGGGGCGGAGGGCGCCGAGTTCCCGCACGACCTTCACGAGGTTGGCCCAGGCGGGCGGGCACTGCGCGGCGGAATAGTAGCTCTTGCTGTCGCGGGCGAACCACCACCACCACACGCCGTTGCACTCCTTCACGACGCCGAGGAAGGCGCAGGCGCGGAGGAAGTCGTAGTCGCGCGCGAACTTCGCGGGGTCCGGCGCCACGCCGCGCCGCCGCGCCGCGCCCTGGACGGCGTCGTTGCAGTTGACGAGCAGGGTGATGGGGGAGGCGTTGTCGAGGAAGCGGCGGTGTTCGTCGATCTGGCGGACGACGCCCGCCGGGTCGCCGTAGGCCTGGGTCCAGTGCGTGTCCCACGTGCGGCGGTAGTTGGCCATCGTCTTGTTCCACGTCGTCATCACGACGGGGTGGTAGGGGTCGAGCGCCCGCACGAGGTCGGCGCAAGCGGTGAGGCGTTCGGGCGAGACGTACTGGAAGGGGAGTTCGGGCTCGTCGAAGAGGTACCAGCAGAAGAGGGCGGGGTGGTCCGCCAGCATGCCGACGCGGCGCGCGATGTGCGCGAAGTCGCCCTGGACGATGCCGGCGCCCGTGCTGGTGCCGCGGTCGAAGCCGATGAAGGCGCGGAGGCCGTCCGCGGCCCAGCAGGCGTCCAGGTAGGCGCGGCAGGCGACGTCGTTCGTGCTGCTCTCCCAGCGGTAGGTGTGGACGACGTCGAAGCCGCTTGCGCGCACCTCGGGCATGTCGCGCGGCGCGACCTCGTAGATGCCGAGCGGGAAGATGCGGCGCCCGGCCTGCACGTAGTCGCCGTGCGCGTCGACGACGACGCCGTTCGTCGGCTGGGGCGCGTTGAGGAGCCAGAACGGGCGCGCCGTGCGGTTGCCGGCGGCGTCCGTCGCGACGAGCGTGCCCTCCGTGAGGCCGCGCGGCCAGCCGCTGGCGGGGGCCGCGAAGGTGACGGCGTAGACGCCGTTCGAGCCGCGCGCGCCGCAGGCGCCGCGCGCGGCGCCGCAGGTGACGACGGGGGGCGTGGGGCCGTCGTCCTGCACGGCGACGGTGAAGGGGGCGTTCGCCGCCGTGACGCGGCAGGCGACGGTGCGGATGTCGGGCGGCAGGCAGTCGCGGTCCTTCGGCGCGGTCTGCCGGAAGGCGCGCGCGGCGGCGCGCTGGGCGCCGGGGGCGCCGACGCGCCAGAACCAGGCGCCGGGCTCGAGCGGGTCCTTCAGCTGGAAGGACGTGGCGCCGGGGACGGCGTAGGCGCGCGTCGCGTTGGCGGGGAAGGACGGGTCGCGCGCGAGCTCCACGGTGTAGGCGCGCACGCCGGAGAGGTCGCCCCACGTGAAGCGCGGCGTGTTGCAGGCGAGCTCGGCGTCGGGCGCCGGCTCGTGCATGTCCACGGTCCGCTCGATGGCGGTGAAGGCGAAGTCGTCGAACCAGGCCTTCCCCGCGCCGCGCAGCGCGAGGTAGATCTGCGCGTAGCCCGCGTCGTCCGGGGCCTTGAGGCGGGCGCAGGTGGCCCGGTGCCAGTCCTTCGTGCCGAACGAGCCGCAGGCGTATTCGCCGGCGGCCATCCACTTGCCGTCCTTGTCGGACCATTCGACGATGAGGCCGGCGCCGACGGAGGGCATGCGGCCCTTGCGGTCCGTCACGTTCTCGGTCTTCACGAAGCAGTCGGCGCGGTAGAGGGCGCCGCCGACGATGGGGATGCGGCGGGTGATGTAGACGCCGTCCTTCATCGGGTCCGCGACGGCGAGGGCGGCGGAGGCGCGCCCGCCGTGCGCGACGGCCGGGTCGAGGGCGGCGTTGGCGGGCAGGTTCCAGCCGGCCGTGCCCTCCTCGAAGCCGGGGTTCGCGAGTTCGACGGGGCGGCTGCGGCCGGCCTGCGGCGTCGCCGCGCAGACGAGGGACGTCGCCAGCGCGACAAGCGGAAGAATCGTGTTTTCCATGGCGGCATTATAGCATATTTTGGCGCGCGGTCTTCCCACAGAAAAACAAAACTTACAATTGACAGGGGGGGGGGTGCGAATGGTAAACTTACGCACAGGATGGGCAAGGTCCATCCGCAAACGGAAATAGGAAAGGCACAAACGGCAACAGGAAAGGGGTGCATGATGGACGCGACGCGGAGAATCGGAACGATGGCCACGCTTGCTTGGGCGTGGACTCTGGCGGTCGGGGCGTTCGCCGAACCGGCGGCGACGTTCACGGGGGCGGCGTCGACGGATCTCGCCGACGCCGCGAACTGGGACGGCGGGACGCTGCCGGGCGCCGACGCGGTGGCGGTCGTCGATTTCGCGAAGCTGGGCGGCGCGACGGCGGTCACGAACTCGGCGGACCTCGCCCTTGCGGGGCTCGTCCTCACGAACCTGCCGCCCAGCGCGGCGCTCTGGGGCACGAACGCGCAGACGGCGGCGATGACGACGCTGACGCTCGGCGCGGCGGGCCTGCGCACGCACCGTCTGCCGGGGGCCGCCTCGAACCTCACCGTGAACGCGCATCTCGCCGTCGCGGCCGAGCAGGCCTGGTCCTGCGTCGACGAATGCAACCTCGTCTTCAACGGCACGATCGCGGGCACGGCGCTCCTCACGGTCACGAACGACCACTACGTGCTGCACAACGTGCCGCCGAACTACGGCGGCAAGATCCGCTACGCCGTTAGCCCGACTTCCACGGACAACCGCGCCTGTCTCGTGAGGAAGGGCGTGTGGGCGCAGGAGGTCGAGATGCTGCGGGGACGCCTGGAGCTGCGCTTCACCGGCACGGCGGACTGGGGCGAGATCTTCCCCGGGCGCACGGTCCGGCAGGGCGGCTTGTGCCTCCTCACGCTGCCGGGCGTCCCGCGCGTCGCCTTCAACGACGGCGACGCCTACGCAAGCCCCGACAACTGGTTCGTGGTCGACACGGGCGCGTTCACGCAGAACGGCGGCGCCGTCACCTCGCAGGTCCAGGTGGGCTACAGCAGCTACGCCTCGCTCTACGAGATGAAGGGCGGGTTTCTGCGGACGAAGAACCTCGCCGTCGGACACGAGACGCGGACCGCGTGGACGACCAACCAGGAGTTCCGCCTCATGGGCGGGACCGTCGAGGCGGATGCCGTCAACCTCGTCTGGCGTGCGGGCGGATATCCGAGCAGCCACGCCGACATGACGGTCCAGGGCGGCACGCTCACGGTGGCCGATTCGGCCTCCCCCGGCGGCGGCCTCATCCTCGGGCGGGGCCGGCGGGAGACCTGGATGCGGGCCGATTCGGCCTCCGCTTCGGGGGCTTTCCGCCAGACGGGCGGCGTCGTGAAGACGCCGCAGGTCGCCCTCGGCGCGTCCAGCGAAAGCGCGGCATACCAGGCGCTTCTCACGAACAGCTGGGTCACGCTGGCTCTGGACGGCGGGCTTCTCGACGTCGGCGCGCGCGGCTTCAACCTCGACGCGGCGCGGTGGAACGTGGCGGAGGACGGTTCGGACGCCGGCAACGCGCGCTACCGCGTCTCCCTCAAGTCGGGCACGCTCGCCGCCTACGCGCCCTTTACAAGCGAACTCGACTTCGTGATCCCCTCGAACGCGGCGCCGCTCACGGTCGATACGCGCGGGCACGACGTCACGTTCGCCGCGCCGCTCTGGGGCTCGGGCGCGGTCGAGAAGACCGGCTCCGGCACGCTCACCGTCCTGGACGGCACCCGCCACCGGGGGCGGATCGACGTGAAGGCGGGCGCGCTCAAGCTCGTGGGCGCGGCCTCGGCGGACGACACGGTGGACGGCGCGGCCTGCTGGCTCTGGCGCGCCGACGACGCCGTGCAGGACCTTGCCGACGGCGCCGAGATCGAAACGTGGCCGGACGCGACGGGCGCGCGCCTCGCCGTCTACGACGGAATCTCGAAGGACGGCGTGGCCGTCACGAAGCCGACGGCGGCGCGGAACGCCTTCAACGGCCACGCGGGCGTGGCCTTCAACCAGTCCGCCCTCAAGGTGGCGGCGGACCTGAACCCGCTCGCGGGGGCGACGAACTGGACGGTCTGCGTCGTCCTGAAGACGGCGACGGCGGGGCTCGGCAACGGACTCCCGTGGTACCAGGCGCGTGGCGTCCTCGGGCGCGAGGAGGCGGGCATCGTGAACGACTGGGGCCTCGTCTTCGACCAGAACGGGCACTTCGGCGCGGGGCTCGGCGTGAAGGGCGGCAAGGATTCGTGCCTCTACGCGCAGCGGGCCAACGCGGCGGACGGCGTGCCGCACGTCGTCTTCTACTCCCTCGACGCGGACGGCACGCGCACGCTCGTCGTGGACGGCGAGGTGCGGCGCGACGCGGTGGCCCTCGACGCGGAGACGAAGAGCCCGCGCAACAGGGCGGACATCTACTTCGGCGTGCAGAACATCAGTGACAGCGGCCCGAAGCACTATGCGTTCATCGGCACGATCGCGGAGATCCGCTTCTACCCGGACAAGGCCCTCACGCCCGGCGAGCGCGCGGGCCTCGGCGCGACGCTCGCCGCGAAGTACGGCGCGTCCAGTGCCGTGGTCGGGACGGGCGGGGACGACGCCCTGAAGGGCGAACTCGCGCAGACGGCGGCCGAGGCGCCGATGCCCGACGACGGGGCGGCGGCCTGGAACGCCGCTTCGCTCGCCGCGCTCGACGACGGCGCGGCGGTGGAACGCTGGCCCTCTCTCGACGGCGCGCGCGTCGCCGACCTCGCGACGGGACGGCTGCGGATGACCGGGAACGCGGACCTCACGACGGCGGTGAACGGCGCCGTCCAGGCGCCGCGCCTCGTGAAGGGCGCGCTGAACGGCCACCCCGTCGTGCGCTTCAGCGGCAGCGCGGCGCTCGGCGTCCCCGCCGCCGATTCGCCCGTCTCGGGCCAGACGGCCTGGACGGCCGCGATGGTGTTCCGCACGGGCGACACCGTCCATCCCGGCACGGAACGGAAGTTCTACCTGGGCCGCGCGCTCTTCGGCGCGGAACTCCCAGGCGTCGACCGCGCGGACTGGGGCGTGACGTTCTGGAACGAGCAGGGCCGCGTCCTCGCCGGGTACGGCGGGAAGAACGCCGGACAGACCGACCACAACTTCGTGAGCCGCGCGTGGGATCTCAACGACGGCGAGCCGCACATCCTCATCGCGACGTTCGACACGGACGCGGGCGTCGTGGAGATCCAGGTGGACGGCGTGGGCCTGCCCGAGAAGCAGCAGGCGTGTTCGCCCGCCACGCCGCGCGAGGCGATGCGCGTCCTGATCGGCTCGATGAACGCGGACTACGGCTTCGAGGGCGACATCGCGGCTTTCCGCCTCTACGGCCGCGTGCTTTCGGAGGCGGAGAAGGCGGCGCTGCTCGACGGCTGGACGGACCGCTTCGCCGTGCCGCCGTCGCCCCGTTCCGCCCATGCGGCCTTCGCGTCGGGGCGGCTCGGCCTCGGCGCGACGAACATCGCCGTCGCGGCCGGCGCGGCGCTCGTGCTGCCCGTCGCCGAGACCGCGCCGTTCACCCTGCAGGACGGCCAGCGGCTCACGGTGGCGGGCACGGTGAAGGGGACGCTCGGCGTCGGCGCGGGTGGCGTTCTCGACCTCGCCGCCGCACAGCCCGCCGCGCTCGACGGCCTCTGGCTGCGGGGCGGCGGGACGGTGCGGGCGAGCCTTGGCCAGGCGGCGCCCGTGGCGCTCGGGACGTTCCGCGCGGAGGGCCGCACGGTCCTTGAACTCGTCGACGTGCCGGCGAAGATGCCGCCCAAGTGGACGCTCTTCACCTACACGGGCGAGGCGGCGCTCGCCGAGGGCGTGGAGTGGACGCTGGAGGGCGCCTCGCCCGCCTCGCGCGTCGTCGTCGAGGACGGCCGCGTGACGGTGCGCACCGCCATCGGCACGGCCGTGATCCTCAGGTAGGTCACGGGGACGGGGCGATTTGGGCGAGCCCCCGCGCGCGAAGTACCCGCGCCGCCCTCGGCGCGTGGCGCTGTGGGGCGGTTCGTTCGGACGCCCCGCGCCGAGGGCGGCGCGGGTACTTCGCGCGCCGACGGTCGGGAGGGTCGCGCTTGTCGCGACCGTTGCCGTCCACCGGACAGCTGAATCGCGCCAAACTCCCTAGTTGAATCTCGCCAAACGCCACAACGGAATCTCGCCAAACGCCACAGCGCCGATTGACGGGAAGGGACGGTATCTGCTATCATGCGCGCATGAAAGCATATAAAAACAGGATTTTCGACACGCTTCTCAAGGATGCGCTTGATGCGAAGGGCGCCGTGCTGATAGAGGGTCCAAAATGGTGCGGGAAGACGACGACGGCGGAACAGGTTGCCAAGAGCGTCCTCTACATGAACGAACCGAGGTCCCTGCGGCAAAACCTGGTAATGGCGCAAACGGATCCGGCCCGTCTGCTGAAAGGCGACTGCCCACGCCTGATCGACGAATGGCAGATTGCGCCCGAGCTCTGGGACGCCATTCGCTTCGACGTCGACCATGCGGACGAAGACGGGAGATACGTCTTGACGGGGAGCGCCGTGCCGCCGGACGACCAGGCAAGGCTGACAATCCGCCATTCCGGCACGGGGCGTTTCGCGTGGCTTCGCATGCGGCCGATGTCGCTCTTTGAAAGCCTGGAGTCTTCCGGCAGCGTCTCCTTTGCGGAACTGTTCTCCGGGCGGATCGCGCTCGGCGAGGCCAAGCCGTGGACCCTTGGCGAGATGGCGTATCTGACGTGCCGAGGCGGCTGGCCGCGCGCAACGGGCAAGACGGGGCGGGCGGCCTTGCGCCAGGCGTTTGACTACGTGGACGCCATCGCGAAGGCGGACATCTCGCGCGTCGACGGCGTGCGGCGCGATCCCGACACGGCGCTCAGGATCATGCGCTCTCTCGCCCGCCTCCAGGGAACGCAGTCAAGTTTGGGCGTGGTTCGCGCGGATCTGGCGCCGAACAGTTCGCGCGCCGTCGCGCACGAGAACACCATCGCTTCGTATGTGGGCGCGCTCAAGAGGATCTTCGTCGTCGAGGATATGTCCGCGTGGTGCCCGAACCTGCGCTGCAGGACGCCCGTCCGCACAACGGACACGCGCTACTACACCGATCCGTCCATCGCGACGGCGGCGCTTGGCCTGGGTCCGGACGACTTGGTGAACGACTTGAATTCGTTTGGGCTTTTCTTCGAGACGCTGGTCGCGCGCGACTTGCGGACCTATGCGGAGGCGAATGACGGGAAGGTCGGCCATTACCACGACAAGAGCGGCCTTGAGTGCGATGCCGTCATGCACTTGAGAAACGGAAAATACGGGCTGATCGAGGTCAAGCTCGGCGGCGAGAGGCTGATTGCGGCGGGCAAGGCCCGGCTTGCGGCGCTTGCAGCGGCGCTGGACACGACGCGTATGCCAGAGCCGTCGTTTCGGATGATCGTCGTCGCCGTAGGCGGCCATGCCTACGAAGACTCCGACGGAACCCTGATCTGTCCGATTTCCTGCCTGAAGCCGTGACAGCCCCTTCCGCTTCTGTCCGGCCTTGCCGTTGTCGGCGGGAGGGTCGCGCTTGTCGCGACCGTTGCCGGCGCGGGCGACGCCTACACGGCCACGCGCGACGCCTACGACGGGCTCGCCTTCGCGAACGCGCCCGACGCGGCGAAGGCCGCCGCCGGCGAGGCATGCCTGGACCTGGCGGCGGACGTCGCCGTGCGCGTCGCGGCCCTGCCCGAGACGGTCCGGCGGCTCGCCGTCTCGGGCGCCGGCGAGCTGGTCCTCGCCGCGCCGCCGCCCGTCGGGAAGGGCCTCGCCGCCGTCGCGGGGGACGTCTGCGCGGCGATGCCGAACGCGGACATGGAGGAATGGACGGGGACGGGCGCGCTGAACCTCGGCGCCGCCGGGGGGACGTCGCATCACTGGACGGTCGTCTCCTGCGAAACCGCCAACCAGTATTTCCTCAACATGCCGTATCTGCGCGACAACAACGGGCACTGGACGATCGACGGCGGCACGAAGGCGAACTTCCGCTGGGCCGACTATCCCTTCCAGGGGAACGTCGTGATGGTGCTCAAGCAGGGATGCGTCCTGGAGAACACGGTCACGTTCCCGGCGGACGGCGACTACGAGCTGACGTTCCTCACGGGCGGGCGCATGGACGGGCGCACGGAATGGGGCATCGGCTCCAGATACCTGTATGCGGGCGGGTGGGTCAAGCTCGCGCTCGTCGACGGCGAGGGCGCGGAGACGCCGGTCGGGACGGCGTTCGGCTACGTGGGCGCCTCGACGCGCAAGCAGCGCTTCCTCGTGCGCGGCGTCAGGGCGGGCGCATACACGTTCCGTCTCGACCATGCCGTGGGGAGCGGCGACGCGCACACGATCCTCGACGACTTCAGGTTCCGCCTCGTCACCGACCTCCCCGCCGAGACCGTCGTCTATCCGCCGAACGCGGACTTCGAGCAGGTGGACATGGCGTGGGACGGCCGGTATGCCCGGCACGTGGGCAACACGGCGGGGGACGACGGCGGCGGGGACGGCGGACGTCCCCTGCGTGGTCGTGGACGAGCTGGAGTTCGTCCGCCAGGACGAGCTCGTGGCGAACGGGACGTTTGCGGACGCCTCCTCCTGGACGCTGCGCGGCAACAAGGACAGCTCGACCGCCGTCTTCGCCGCCAGCACCGCGAAGTGCTCTGCCTCCGTCGGAGACCCGTGCGGGGCCGTCACGTTTGGCAGCGGCGAGCCGGTGCAGGCCTTCGGCAACACCTACGGCGTGGGGAAGAAGGCGCTCGGCCTCGTCCAGTGCGCCTCGGCCGAGCAGCAGGTCGCGTTCCCTGCGGCGGGGACGTACCGCCTCATGTTCTCGGCGCGGTCGCGCCTCTGGATCAACGCGGACGGCACGGCGCCGTCGCGCGGGTACGGCGGCAACCAGGGGCAGTTCTACCTGGTGGACGCGCAGGGCGCGACGAACGAGATCTTCCGCACGCCGTCGCTCTACGCCTCCAACTTCGTCTTCCGCAGCGCGCTCTTCAACGTCCCCGCCGCCGGCACGTACACGTTCGGCGTCCGGGGCCTGAACGGCATGCCCCAGCCCGACGGCACGGCGCTGAAGGTGGTGGACAGCGCAGACAACGACGCGGAGCTCTTCGTCGACCAGGTGAGCGTGACGCCCGCCGGCGGCGCGGCGCTCGAGCTCGACGAGGGGCTGGAGCTGGACCTGCGGGGCGCGGCGGCGCTGCGGCTCGACTTCGCGGGCACGAACGAGGTCGCCCGCCTGCGCCTCGGCGGCGTCTCCGTCTCGGGCTACGTCGACGCCTCGCACCCGTCGGGCCTCGTGCGCGGCACGGGCTGCCTTTTCATCCGCCCGAAGGGCACGGTGCTTCTGCTGCGATGATGATTAAGTCGCCGCTGCGCGGCTTTAAATGCCTGTGCGCGGGAGGGACGCGCTTGTCGCGTCCGTTGCCAGCGCGGAACGTCTGAACGGACCGCCCCACAGCGCCACGCGCCGAGGGCGGCGCGGGTACTTCGCGCGCCGACGGCGGGAGGGTCGCGCTCCCGCGCGACCGAGGACTGTACACGAGAGGGTCGCAACTTGTTGCGACCGTTGTCGGCGCGTTCGGGGGCGCGGACGCAATGAATTGCGTCCCTCCCGTTGCATCCGTCGGTGTGGTCGCGGACGCGACAAGCGCGTCTCCCGTTGCGCCCGTCTGTGTGCGCATGGTCGCGCGGGAGCGCGTCCCTCCCGGGCGCGGAGCGCAACTTAAAGCCGCACAGCGGCGATTTAACCCCTTAAAGGCCGTAGGCCGACTTAAGCGTTTCATTGCGCCGGGTGGCGGGGATGTGGTAGAATGGTGGACATCATGAAGCATCTCATC
>CAVEVC010000067.1:0-2615 GCA_963618935.1 Clostridiales bacterium CCNA10
CGCGGATGCCACGCGCCGGGATGTGCTACACTACGCGCGTGGCACGCTTTCTCCAGTTCGACGCCGTCTCCTTCGCCTACCCCGGCATGGCGGCGCCCCTGCTCGCCGACGTCACCGCCTTCTTCCCCGAGGGCGGGTGGACGGGCATCGTCGGCGCGAACGGCGCCGGCAAGACGACCCTCCTCAAACTGGCCGCCGGCGCCCTCGCGCCGACAAACGGCGCCATCCGCCAGCTCGGCGCCGCCCACTACGCCGTCCAGCGCACCGACGCCCCGCCCGCCGACTGGGACGACTTCATGAACTGCTGGGACGCCGCCGCCCTCGACGAACGCCGCCGCCTCGGCGTCGGCGAAGACTGGGCGGACCGCTGGGGCACCCTCAGCCACGGCGAGCGCAAGCGCGCCCAGATCGCCCTCGCCCTCTGGCGCGCCCCCGACGTGCTCGCCCTCGACGAGCCCACCAACCACCTCGACGCCCCCGGCAAGGCCATCCTCCTCGCCGCCCTCCGGCGCTACCGCGGCGCCGGGCTCGTCGTCTCCCACGACCGCGACTTCCTCGACGCCCTCTGCACCCAGTGCCTCTTCCTCTTTCCGCCCCGCGCGACGATGCGCCCCGGCGGCGTCACCCAGGGGCTCGAGCAGGACCGCCGCGAGCAGGCCCATGCCCGCGAACGCCACGACGCGAACGCCGGCAAGGCCCGCCGCCTCGCCGCCGCCGCCCAGCAGCGCCGCGAGGCCGCCGAACAGTCCGCCGCCCGCACGAAGCGCCTCAAGGAACGCAAGCCGCCCGCCCACGACCACGACGGACGCTTCCAGCGCGGCGTCGCAAAGCTCCAGGGCAAGGACGGCTGGGGCTTCGCCCAGAGCGCCGAACTGCGCAGGCGCGCCGCGAAGCTCGCCGCCCCCGACGCCTCCATCCGCGTCGACTACGAACTCGGCGTCGCGCTTGCGGACGCGGGCGCCGCGCAGCGGGCCTACGTCCTCGACGAGCCCCCCGGCACGCTCGACCTCGGCGACGGGCGCACGCTCGTCCACCCCGCCCTCCAGATCCGCCCCGACGACCGCATCGCCCTCGTCGGCGCGAACGGCCTCGGGAAGTCCACGCTTCTGCGCCACCTGCTTCCGCAGGTCCTCGTCCCCGAGGAACGCCTGCTCAACATCCCCCAGGAAATCTCCGAAGCCGAATCGCGCCGCATCCACGAAGACCTCAAGCGGCTGGGCGACGTGCCCCTCGGCCGCGTCATGACGCTCGTCTCGCGCCTGGGGTCGCGTCCCGCCCGCCTCCTCGCCTCCACGACGCCCAGCCCAGGCGAAATCCGCAAGATCCTCCTCGCCCGCGGCGCCGCGCGAGGCCCCCACCTCATCGTGATGGACGAGCCCACGAACCATCTCGACCTCCCCTCGATCGAATGCCTGGAATCCGCGCTCGCCGAAGCCCCCTGCGCGCTCCTCCTCGTCTCGCACGACGCGCGCTTCCTCTCGAAGCTCACGCGTACGCGGTGGGAGCTCACGCCCACCGCGTCCACGCAGATCGCGCTCAACGTCGTCCTTTGAGCCGACGCGCCCCCACGGCGGCCCCGCGCGCACGGTGCCCGTGCCACGTTTTGGCCGCAAGCGGACGACGGCAGGATGTGCTATACTGTTTGACCTCCGCGGGACTGACGAGCGCGGGCGCGTGCCCGTGCGTGGCGTCCGCCACGGGACTGCGAAGCGGCGGAAGCCGAAAAAGCCGCGCGTCCAGGCATCGTTTGACGACACCGAAGGAATCTGAGAACATGAAATGCGCAGAATGCCCCGCCTGGGAAGGCTTCACGGGCGGCGACTGGCAGGAGGAAATCGACCCTGCCGAATTCATCCGGCTCAACTACACGCCCTATGGCGGAGACGAGTCGTTTCTGGCCGGCGCGACCGAGGCCACGACGGCCCTCTGGACCAAGCTCCAGGCCCTCCAGAAGGAGGAGCGCGCCAAGGGCGGCGTCCTCGACATGGACACCGCCATCGTCTCGTCCATCACCTCGCACGCCCCCGGCTATCTCGACAAGGGCCTTGAAAAGATCGTGGGCCTCCAGACGGACAAGCCCCTCAAGCGCGCGTTCATGCCCTATGGCGGCATCAAGATGGCCGAGGAGGCGCTGACGACCTACGGCTACACGCCGGACCCCGCGCTGCACCGCATCTTCACCGAGTACCACAAGACGCACAACCAGGGCGTCTACGACGCCTACACGCCCGAAATGCGCCGCGCGCGCAAGAACAAGATCATCACGGGCCTCCCCGACACCTACGGCCGCGGGCGCATCGTCGGCGACTACCGCCGCGTCGCGCTCTACGGCATCGACCGCCTGATCGAAGCCAAGAAGTTCGACCACGAGCACAGCTGCCACGGCTCGATGCCGGAGGACGTCATCCGCCTGCGCGAGGAGGTGACGGACCAGATCCGCGCCCTCGGCCAGATGAAGGAGATGGCGGCGTCGTATGGCTTCGACATCTCCAAGCCGGCGGCGAACGCGCGCGAGGCGGTGCAGTGGCTCTACTTCGGCTACCTCTCGGCGATCAAGACGCAGAACGGCGCGGCGATGTCCATCGGCCGCATCTCGACGTTCCTCGACATCTACA
>CAVEVC010000068.1:0-9646 GCA_963618935.1 Clostridiales bacterium CCNA10
CGCTCGCGATGCCGCCGAACGCCTGGAACATGCCGAGCACCGTGCCGAGCAGCCCCACGAGCGGCGCGATCGCCGCGATGTCCGCCAGCCAGTCGACGGCCGCCTGCAGCGATTCCGCGACGTGCGCGCCCGCCGTCTCGACGGCCTGCGACACGTCCGCCTGCTGCCCCTGCGCCACGCCCCGCGCCGCGTCCAGCGCCGCAAGCGCCAGCGCCGCGAACGCGCAGGGCCGCCGCTCGCAGAGGCGCCGCGCCTCGCCGTGGTCGCCCACCTGCAGCTTGCTGAAGACATCGCTCATGAGCGTGCGCGGCGTCAGCGCCTCGCGCCGCTGCGCGAAGAGGAGATACAGCACGATCGCGAGCGCGACCACCGAGAGGGCCGCAAGCACCCACATCAGGGGGCCGCCGTAGTTCCACGCCTGCGCCAACGTCATTCCCGTTTCGTTCATCCGAGGAGTTCCTTCATTTTTGCTTCAAACTGTTCCGAGCGCGCGGCGACCGACGCGCGCAGCGACGCCACGCGCCCCGCGTAGAGCGCGTAGTCGAGCCCGGCCGTCGCGCCCGCGTGCGTCTTCGCCGCCACGGCGGCAGCGGGGTCCTCCGCCGCCAGCGCCTCCAGGTTGCCGCGCACCTGGTGGTAGGCTTCGCGCCAGGGCGTGCCGGCGGCGACCTTCCGGAGCGCGGCGTCCGTCGCGAACACGCCGGGGATGAACCCCGCGCGCAGCTTCGCCTCGTCGATGCCCATGCCGCGCACGAACTTCGCGAGGATGCGCAGGGTCGTGCGCGTGATCGCAAGCCCCTTCATGTAGAGGCCCTTGCAGTCCTGCAGGTCGCGGTTGTAGCCGCCGGGCATCGCGTGGAGCATCGAGAGGGCCGCCGTCGCGAGGCCGAGCGCCTGGGCGGTCTTGGAGCGCACGAGCTCCAGCACGTCGGGGTTGTACTTCTGCGGCATGATCGAGCTGCCCGTGCAGTACGCGCGCGGCAGCGTGAAGTAGCCGAACTCCGGCATCGAGAAGAGGATCATGTCCTCCGCGAGGCGCGAGAGGACGGCCATCAGCTGCGCGAGCGCCGAGAGGAGCGCCGCCTCGTCCTCGCCGCGCCCCATCGAGGCGCCGAAGACGTTGTGGAGCGGCCGGGCAAAGCCCAGGAGGTCGCTCGTCCGCTGCCGGTCGAGCGGCAGGGGCACGCCGTATCCCGCCGCGCTGCCGAGCGGGCAGGCGTCGTTCAGCGTATAGGCGGCCTCCAGGTTCGCCGTCTGGTCGAGGATCATCTCGGCGTGGCCCGTCGCCCACACGCCGACCGAGCTCGGCATCGCCGGCTGCAGGTGCGTGCGGCCCACCATCGGCACGCGGTCGTGGGCCCGCCCGAAGTCGACGAGCGCCGCCGCGAGGTCCGCCAGCTCCCCCTCGAGGCCGAGGAGCTGGTCCTTGATGTGGAGGCGCACGTCCACCGCCACCTGGTCGTTGCGGCTGCGGCCCGTGTGGATCTTCTTGCCGAGGTCGCCCAGCGTCTCCGTGAGGCGCGCCTCCACGGCCATGTGGACGTCCTGGTCCTGCTCGCGCACGACGAAGAAGCGGTCCGCCGCCACGTCCGCCAGCGCGGCGCGCACGCGCGCGGCCTCCTCCTGCGTCACGACGGGCGGCGTGACGGGCATCTCCGAGAGCATCGTCACGTGGGCCGCCGTCCCCAGGCAGTCCCAGCGCACAAGGTCCATGTCGAGCACGGGGTCGTCCCCGACCGTGTAGTCGAGGACGTCCGGGTCGACGTCACCGGTTATCGTCTTTTCTGTCTTCATCCAAGATCTCTTGCATCTGCGCCTCCGCCTCGTCCAGCAGCCGCCCCAGCTCGTCGGGTGCATCCCCGCGCGCAAGGCCCGTCAGGAATAGGCGGTAGGCTTCGGACGCCTCGGCCAGCGCCGGGCCGCGTCCGATCGCGCAGAACGGCATCTCCCGGGCCTTGCGCGCGGCGGCCTCGCGGAGGGCCGGATGGTCGGCCGCCAGCGCAATCGCCTCGCGGAAGGTACAGGATGTGCCTTTCGCGCCTATATTTTTATCAAATTCGGCGGGATAAAGCAAGAGACGAGAGAGGAAAACCTTGAGGTCCCACCGGCTCGCCCGCCCCGGCGAGAGGACCGCGCGCGTGAGCCGGGCAAGGCGTTCGTCGCTCGCGCGGTCCTGCTCGTCAGGATCCGTCTCGCCCGTCAGGTCCGCCGCAAGGCGCGCCCCCTCGTAGGCCCGCCCGGCGGCCAGGCCCTCCAGCGCCTTGCGGAAGAGCTTCCGTTCCTTGAGCCACGAGACGACGTAGCCGCAGAGCGCCGCCTCCTCCCCCGCGCCCGCCCGCAGGTCGCGGCAGAGGACGGGGAAGAACGGCAGGCGCGCCTCGCTCCACATCGCCAGCGCCGCGCGCTTGTCGTCGTGGACCGTCGCCCCGTCGAGCCCCCGCAGCGCCCCCAGCGCCATCCAGTCCGGCATCTCCGCCGCCGCCGCCACGCCCTTCGGACGGTTCCGGTCGATCCACCCCCGGAAATACGCCTTCACGATCGCGTACCGCAGCGCCTCCAGGTCCGAGAACCCCGGCGACGGCAGCCACACGTGCGTGATCGCCGCCCCCGCCCGCCGCCCCGCCCGCGAAATCACCCGCACGTCGTTCGTCGTGCCGTCCTGCGCGTGGATCAGGAGACCCACCCCGCCGCGCGGCATGGAGAGGCCGTAGACCCGCTCGACCTCGCGCACAAGGCGCGTCGTGAACTGCAGGATGGGCAGGCGGAACCCCACCGGGTCGCCCGGCACGTCCGCCGCCACCACCTCCACGAAGCCGTCCGCCCCCAGCGCCGCCTTCGGCATCTCCGCCGCCCGCTTCCGCGCCGGCGGCGCGGCGGCGGGCGCCTCCTCCTGCGCGCACGCGAAGAAACCCGCCAGCATGGCGAAAACGGCAAGAACGATTCGCGTCTTCATGCGCCTAGCGGATCTTGACGAGAAGGATGAGGATGATCGGCATCAGGAACGCCTGCACGAGCACAAAGCGCATGAGCACCTGCGCGTTGGACCACTTCAGCTCCTTCTTGCAGTGGTCGTGGAGCGGGAAGCGGATGCCCTGGACCGCCTTGACGAGGGGGTTCCGCCGCGCCTGTTCCTCCGGCTCCAGCATCGACGGCGGCCGCACGTCCAGCCCGCACTTCCGGAAGAACCGCAGCAGCAGGATCTTCACGAGCCCGCCCCCGCCGTTCACCAGCACCACCGGCGCGAACGCGAAGAGGAGCAGCGGATTGCCCGTCACAAGCACCCCCGCCCCGAGAAGGAGGCCGAGGAAGCGCGACCCCGCGTCCCCCATCAGCGCCTTCGACGGCTCGGCGTTCCACCACAGATACCCCGCGAAGCCGCCCGCCACCGTCATCAGCAGCACCGACCAGCGCACCGCGAGGTAGTTGTGCGGCACGAGCAGGTAGTCCGCCATCGGACGGTACCCGATCAGCCCGTAGAGGAAGACCGCAAGCGCGACGAGGGAAATGACCGTCAGCGACCCCGCCAGGCCGTCCACCCCGTCCGAGCAGTTCGTCGCGTTCATGACGACGAAGAGGACGAACCCCATCGCCGGCACATACGCCCACCACGGAATCGTCCATTCGCCCTTCACGAACGGCAGCCACACCCGCCCCTCCAGCGCCGCCCACACGAACAGCGCCACGCCCAGGCACACCACCGCGTCCAGCAGACCCTTCCGCAGCTGCCCCCACGGCTCGGCGGCGCGGTCGTCGAGGTAGCCGAACGCCATCGCGACGTAGAGGCAGAAGATCATGCCGAGCGCCGGAACCGAAAGCGGCATCACGAGGAGGACGATCGGCAGCAGGATGAGCGTCACCCACAGCCCCGTCCCCGTCGGCTTCCCGGCGGACTTCATGCCCTCCCGCCCGAGGATGGCCTTGCCGTGGTCACGCGGCGAGAACCGCCACAGCCTCGGCAGCAGGAGGACGACCGCGAACGCCGCAAGCAGCGTCCCCGCCGCCGCGAGCAGGACATGGGAGCGCAACAGCCGAAACGGACCCCACACCGTTTCGAGATAGGGGGCAAGATGGTAGAGCATGGCTAAGAGTTCCTTGGAGCGGCACAGTATACCACATCGCCGAACCGCAGTCGCCACAAGTTGCGCCCCTCCCGCCAGTTGCGCCCCTCCCGCCAGTTGCGCCCCTCCCGCCAGGCAGCGCGCGTCCCCACGCACGGGAGGGCCGAATGCATTGCGACCGCTCGGCCCTCCCCTGCCATCCTCCACTGCGTACGCGGGATTTCACTTCGGAACGTTCCGAAGTGAAATCCCCTCGTCTGTTCCTTCCCTCTGAAAGTGTGATTTCCGCGTGAAAACGTGCTTGTCATGTGAAGTAATTGCAAAAACCGGACGCGACAAGCGCGTCCCTCCCGCATCTTCGTAAAACCGCCAAGATCCGTCCTTCCCGAAAGGGACGGGCTTGTCCCGTCCGCAATCACGGCCTCCAGAAATACGCTGACCAAGATCAAGATGCGAAACGGGAGGGACGCGCTCCTGCGCGTCCGCCTGAATCCCGTCCGCCCGAATTCCACTCCATCCGAATGCCACTCCATCAAAATTCCACGCCGCCCGCATTCCACTCCCTCCAAATGCCCTCCGTCTGGCTTCCTCCCGTCTGGATTCCTTCCCACCGAATTCCTCCGCCCGCGCGGGAGCGCGACCCTCCCATGCCGCCGTCCACTGTATGCGCGGGATTTCACTTCGGAGCGCTCCGAAGTGAAATCCCGCCCCGTCCACGCCTTCCGCATGAACGTGGGATTTCCGTGTGAAAGTGGATCCCATCGAAAAAGTGGAATTTCCGTGTGAAGGCGGGTTTTCCTCTGGAACGTGGGATTTCCACATGAAACCGGGCTGCCATGTGAAAGCGGGCTTGCCACATGAAACCGGGCTGCCATGTGAAAGCGGGCTTGCCACATGAAAACGGGCTGCCATGTGAAAGCGGGCTTGTGCCCGAGGCGGCGACATGCTACCATTCCCCGCCATGGACGACACTTCCCAAATGATCTCCCAGACAACCCCTTCCCCGACAATAATTTCCCCGGCAGCCCATTCCCCCCAGCGTCTGGACTTCAACTACCCGCCCGAGCTTCCCGTCACCGCGTACCACGACGACATCCTCGCCGCCCTGCGCGCCCACCCCGTCCTCGTCGTCTGCGGCGACACCGGCTCCGGCAAGACGACCCAGCTCCCCAAGATGGCCCTGGAGCATCTGCTCGCCGCCGCCCGCCCCCGGGCCCGCGTCGCCTGCACGCAGCCCCGCCGCCTCGCCGCCGTCACGATGGCGACGCGCGTCGCCCACGAGCTGAAGGGCGAAGTCGGCGGACTCGTCGGCTACCGGCACCGCTTCGCCCGCAAGGTCTCCCGCGATACGCAGATCACGTTCATGACGGACGGCGTGCTGCTCGCCGAGACCCGTTCAGACCCCCTCCTGCGCGCCTACGACGCCCTCATCGTCGACGAGGCGCACGAACGGTCCCTCAACGTCGATTTCCTCCTCGGCATCCTCAAGCGCATCCTCGCCCGCCGCCGCGACCTCAAGGTGATCGTCTCCTCCGCGACGCTGGACGTGGACCGCTTCTCGCGCTTCTTCGGCAACGCCCCCGTCGTCTCCGTGCCCGGCCGCCTCTTCCCCATCGACGTCGTCTACCGTCCGCCCCGCGCGGACGACGAACTCGACCTCCCCCGCGACGTCGCCGCCGCCGTCGCCACCCTCCCCCCCTCCGACGACATCCTCGTCTTCCTCCCCGGCGAGCGCGACATCCGCGAAACGGCCGACGCCCTCGCGCGCCTCCGGGGCCACGACGACATCATCCCCCTCCTCGCCTCCCTCCCCGCCTCCGAACAGCAGCGCGCCTTCCGCCCCCCCCCCCGCCGCCGCATCATCCTCGCCACGAACGTCGCCGAGACCTCCGTCACCATCCCCGGCATCCGCTGCGTCATCGACTCCGGCCTCGCCCGCATCTCCCGCTACGTACACCGCACGCAGGTCCAGCGCCTCCAGGTCGAGCCCATCTCCCAGGCCTCCGCCCGCCAGCGCGCCGGGCGCTGCGGCCGCCTCGGCCCCGGCGTCTGCATCCGCCTCTATTCCGAAGAGGACTTCGCCGCCCGCGACGCCTACACGCCCCCCGAGGTCCTGCGCGCCTCCCTCGCCGGCGTCATCCTCGCCCTCCTCGACCTCGGCCTCGGCGACATCGCCCGCTTTCCCTTCCTCGACCCGCCCAGGCCCGCCATGGTCCACGAGGGTCTGCGCGAACTGCTCGAGCTCGGCGCGATCTGCCACGACCGGCGCGCAGCGGACGGCGAGGCGGCGGCGGACCGCACCCGCCTCACCAACATCGGCCGCACGCTCGCCCGCATCCCTATCGAGCCGCGCCTCGCGCGCATGCTGCTCGCGGCGGCGGACAACGCCGTCCTCCCCTCCGCGATCCCCATCATCGCCGCCCTTGCCTGCGACGATCCCCGCCGCCGCCCCGTCGACGAACGCGAGAAGGCCGCCCAGGCCCACGCCCCCTTCCGCGTGCCGGGCTCCGACTTCCTCGGCACGCTCAAGCTCTGGGCCTGGTGGCAGCGCGAGACCGACGGCCTCTCGCAGTCCAGGGCCCGCGCCCTCGCGAAGAAGACCTATCTCTCCTACCCGAAGATGCGCGAATGGCGCGACCTCGCGCACCAGCTCGCCGACCTCGCACGCCAGCTCGGCCTCTCCTTCCAGGAAACCGTCGCGCCCGACCTCCTCGCCCTCCAACGGCCCGACCCCAAATCCTTCGACGACTGGTCCGCCCGCCTGCACAAGGCCCTCCTCTCCGGGCTGCTCGGCCGCATCGGACGATACGACTCCGAGGAACGCGACTACCGTGGCGCCCACGGCCTGCGCTTCGCCCTCCACCCCGGGTCCGTCCTCACGAAGCGGCTCAAGGCCCGCGCGGAACGCCCCATGGTCGTCAACGCGCACCGTTCCGAAGTGAAATCCGCGCAGGCCGCCGTGCCGCCCTGGGTGATGGCCGGCGAGCTCGTCGACACCGCCCGCCTCTTCGCCCGAAACGCCGCCGCGCTCGACCCCGCCTGGATCGAGCCCGTCGCGGGTCCCCTCTGCCGGCACAGCTACCATTCCCCTGAGTGGGATGCGGCCAGCGGCTTCGTGCGCGCGACCGAACAGGTCGTCCTCTACGGGCTCGTCGTCGTCCCCGCCCGCCGCTGCGACTTCAGCCGCGTCAACCTGCCCTTCGCGCGGGAGGTCTTCATCCGGCGCGGACTCGTCGACGGCGACTTCCCCCGTCCGCCGCCTGAGGTGCGCACGAACAACGCCCTCCTCGACGCCCTCCGGCGCCGCGCCGAAAAGGCCCGCCGCCCCGAACTCTTCGACGTGGAACGCCTCTGCGCACACTTCGCCGCCGTCCTCCCGCCCGACGTCGCCTCCGCGCCCGCGCTCGTGAAGTGGCTGCGGCGAGGCGGCGACCCCCGCTTCGTCCTGAAGAAGGCCGACTGGTGGCCCGCCGAGGACGTCCCCGACGCCGACTTCCCCGACACGCTCAAAATCGGCGGCGTGACGATGGCGCTCGCCTACCGCAACGCGCCCGACGAGCCGGACGAGGATGGCATCACCTGCACGGTGCGCGCCTCAGACGCCGCCGCGCTCCGTCTCTGGCGGGCGGACTGGCTTGTGCCCGGCGCCCTGCCCGAAAAGCTCGCCTACCTCCTCTCCTCCCTTCCCTCCGCCCAGCGCCGCGTCCTCCAGCCCCTCGACGACACCGTCGCCGGGCTTCTCGCCCACCTCCGTCCTGGGTCCGAACCCCTCCTCGACGCCGTGCGCCACACCGTCCTCGAACAGTGGGGCATCCGCATCGCACCCGACGCCTGGGCCAACCTGCGCCTCCCGCCCCACCTGCGCGTGCGCTTCCGCATCCGCGACGACCGCACCGGCCGCGTCCTTGCCGCCTCCCGCGACCTCGACGACGCCCTCTCGCAGGCCGGGCTCGCGTCCGCCGCCGCCCACGCCCCCTCCGTCCAGCAGACGCCCGCCCTCGCCACGTCCTGGATCTTCGGCACGCTCCCCGAGAAGACGGCCGACGCCCGCGCCGGCTGGGTGCTCGAACACTTCCCCGCGCTCCACGACGACGGCGACAAGGGCGTGTCGCTCCACCTCTTCGCGGACGCCCGCACCGCCGCCGCCGCGCACTCCGCCGGCGTCACGCGCCTCTACCTGCTCGCCCTCGGCGATTCCGTCCGCGCCCCCTTCCGCCGCAAGTCCCTCCCCCTCGCCGCGCAGCTCTACCTCGACTCGCTCGCCTACGACGACGCCCGCCTCGCGGCGGACCTCCTAGCCGGCGCCGTGCGCGAGACCTTCGTGCGCAACCAGCCCCCCGTGCGGGACGCGGCGGAATTCGACCGCCGCCTCCGCGACCTGCGCGGCGCGCTCGGCGAGAACCTTTCAGAGATGACGCGCCTCGTCGGCGCCGCCTTCGCCGCCGCCGCCGCGCTCGACGACCGCATGGAGGAGGTCGGCACGCCCGCCGAGACGGCGGTCTCCGTCCGCACCCAGCTTGCGTGGCTCCTCTACCGCGGCTTCCCGCGCAACGTCCCGCTCGCCCGCCTCCGTCACTACGCGCGCTACCTGAAGGGCGCGGCCATCCGCGTCGAACGCGCGCGCACGAACCCGGCGGGCGACCTGTCGAAGGAACGCCGCCTCGCCCCCTACTGGCAGCTCTACGTGGACGCGGCGACGGGCGCCTCCAAGGTGAAGTTCGCCCCGTCGGTCCTGGCGGAGATCCGCTGGCACCTCGAAGAATACCGCGTCTCCCTCTTCGCCCAGGAGCTCCACACCGCCGAACCCGTCAGCCCCAAGCGGCTGGACGCGAAGTTCGCCGATGCCGTCCTCGACTAGTCCGCCGGAACGTCCTTCACCTTCAACGTCTGGCCGAGCCGAAGGCTGGCCGTCGGGGAGAGGCCGTTCATCTTCGCGAGTTCATGGACCGTGCAGCCGGACTGCCGCGCCAGCCGCGAAAGCGAGTCGCCCGGCCGGACCTTGTAGGTCTTCCAGCCGGCGGGCGCGCCAACGGACGGATTGTCCTTCGGAGCGGTCCGTTCCGGCGTCTTCGCCGAACGCTTCGCCTCCGTCGTCTTCGGATGTTCCGGATCCTGCGCCTCCCGCCGCGCCTCTGTCCCGTCCGTGCGCGGCGGCACGGTTTCCGTATCCGCCCTTTCCGCCGGCGGCGGGTTCGGCGGCGCCTCGCCTCCACCCGGTCCGCCCGGCCCGCAGCCACGCGTACACAGAAGCGCGCCCAGCACGAGCACGTGCAGCGCCACGCTTGCGGCAAGGGCCGTGCCCCAGATCCCCAGGCTTCTCACGTTTCCAAATGCCATTCGGTCTTCATCCTCGTCATCGTTGAAGGTGAACCCGAAGTTTACCATTTTTTACCCGTGCGGAGCGACAAAAACTACAGTCCCAAGGCGGACAGTCGCTCCGCCAACCTTCAAGAGGCGTTTCGGGGGCCACGGGAGAGGCGATCCATCAGCCCGTCGGTCCCTACCATAACGCACCCCACATGGACCATAACGTACCCCGCATGGACCATAACGCACCCCGCATGGTAGGGGCGGACGTCCTCGGCCGC
>CAVEVC010000069.1:0-8592 GCA_963618935.1 Clostridiales bacterium CCNA10
CGCCCTCGGCGCGTGGCGCTGTGGGGCTGATCCCCTCCGCCCGGTCGCGACAAGCGCGACCCTCCCGCGCGACGTTCCCGCGCGACCCTCCCTAGCGCAGCAGCAGCACGGTGCCGCCGGCGGGGACGAGGGCGAGGCGCTTCCGCTCCACGTCCAGCCGCACCTTCACGGCCGACGCCGCGTCGCCTTCGACCGCGAAGGACGCCGCCCCCCGCAGACGGCAGGCCCCCGTCCACGTGAGGAGCGTCCCCGCCGGGCGCATCCGCCCCGGCGCCGCGAGCCGCACCGTCACGCCGCCCTCCAGCGCCAGGTCGCCCGTCACCGCAACCGGCTGCAGCGCCTCGCCCGAAGTGAAGTCCGCCGCCAGCACGGCGCCGTCCATCAGCGCCAGGCCGCCCGCGCACGTGAAGGCGTTCGTCGCCGTCGCCCTCAGCGCCGCGCCGGGCGCAAGCGTGAGGCAGCCGCTCGCCGTGCCGTCGCCCCACAGCGTCTGGCCCGGACAGAGCAGGCCGCCGTGGGTGCCGAGGCCGCCGAACGAGGCGCCCGCGTGGACGAACACCTCGCGCGAACGCTGCTGCCCGGCCGCCGCCACGCCGCGCGTCGCGCCCGCCAGGTCGAGCCCGTACCGGCCCGCAAGGTCCTCGCCCAGCGTCCGCACCTGGTCGTCGTCCAGCACGGTCCCCTTCCAGAGACGGATCTCAGCCACGTCCACCGGCGCATAGCGCGCGCCGTTGTATTCCGACCCGCCCAGCAGGATGCGGGTGTTATGGACGACGTTGGAGGCGAAGTAGCTGGACGTCTCCTTGTACCCGTCCACGAAGAGGGCGAGCGTCTCCTCCGTCCCCGTCTTCGGAAGCCGCGCCACGACGACGTGCGCCTCGCCGTCGTCGAGGAACCGCTGGCGGGAGCGCACCGTCTCCGCGTCCGCCGCGCCCCACCGGTGGGCGAAGCCCAGGCGGGACGCGCCCGAGAGCGTGAGCAGCCAGTTTTCCCTGCCGTTGTACCAGTCCATGTCGCGGGCCGAGCCGAAGAACGGCGCCGTGCCTCCGGGCGAGAACGCGCCGCCGCCCTGTCCGCGCCCCGTGAAGCGCACGACCATCGCGACGGTCATGCCGTCCGCGTCGCCCACCGGCGTCGGCGACGCGCCCGTCAGCGCAAGGCACGCATTCCGCCCGTTGAACGACACGAACGAGCGGCCCGTCCGCGCGTCGACGGCGAGGACGGGGCTTTCCGTCGTCCCCGGGTAGGTGCCCGTCTGCTTCACGAGAATCGCGTCGGCGAGGTCGCGCGTGAACGTCCAGGGCGTGCCGCTGCCGTTCCCCTTCCCGGCATCCTCCGCCCAGGCGTCGACGGCCGCCCCGGCGGGGAGGCCGAGCGCGTCGGCCGTCCAGGTCGCCGTCGCCGCCGGCGCCTCCGCGCGCGCCGGCGCCGCGACGTCGTTCCAGAGGCGCGTCCCCGCGAACGCCGCCACGCCGTAGCGCAGGCCCAGCTCGCGCGCAAGCCGCTCGCACCGCGCGTCGGAGGCCGCCTCGCCCACCATCCGCAAATCGGCGAGCAGCCCCTTGAAGCGGCGCACGGGCGACGTCTGGCGCTCGCCCACGCCGAGCAGGATGCGCATCTGGACCGTCTGCTGCACGCCGTTCGAGGGGGACGCGAGGCGGAACGCCGCGTCGTCGACCCGCAGGACGTGCTCCCCGTTCCACGCCCACGTCCAGACGACGACGTGCGGCCGCCCGTCGTTGACGCGGTTCGTGGACCAGAGGTTTTCGCTCTCCATCGTCTTCGTCTCGCCCCCCTCCTGCCAGCGCCCGCCGAACATCCCGCATCCCACGCGCCCCTGGTCGTCGAGCGCGAGGCCGTAGCGGCGGTTGTCGTTCCCGCTCAGCTCCATCGACGTGCCGAAGATCTGCGTGGCCGTCGCGACCTCTTCGGAGGCCGCGCCGGCGAAGTCCTTCTCGGTCTGGAAGACGAGCGCGACCGTGAACGACGCGCGCTTGCCGATCGGCTGCGCGGCGTTGCCCGTGAGGAAGCTCGTGTTCTCGCCGCCGAACGCGAGCGCGTCGTGCCCGTTGACGGCCCCGCGCGCCAGGGTGGGCGGCGTCGTCCCCTCCGTGTTGGGGATGCTCGTGGCGTGGGCGAAGGTCCACGCGCTGCCCGCGTCCAGCGCGGCGGCGAGCGGCCAGGACGCGACCGGCGCGCCGTCCTCGGCCCCGCCGCTTGCGTCGCCCGTCCAGACCGCCGTCTCGAAGCGGCCGCCCGCGGCCAGCCGCCCCTCCACCACGTCCGTGCGGCCCGTGTAGTCGTTCGCGCCGAGCAGGGCAAGCGTGCCCGCGCCCGTCTTGCGGAGGCCGCCCGCGCCGTAGAGCGCGCCCGAAATGGACGCCGTGACGCCGGCCGGCACCTCGACCGCCACGCCGCCCGCGCGGCCCGACAGGCGCATGTCGGCGGGCGACACGGTGCCCGGCCGGTAGAACGCGAGCGTGCCGCCCGAGAGGACGACGTCGTACCAGGAGCGGTCCATCGACGCGTCGTCCTGCCACATGGCGGCGGTCCGGATCCCGCCGCTCCCCACCTCCAGCCGTCCGCCGGAGAGCCCCACGCGCGCGCCGGAGCGGTCGTCCAGCATGCCCCACACGTTGCGGTCGTTGCCGAACAGCACGGCGGGCGTCCTCACCGTCCCCTCCGTGATCTCCAGCCGCCCCGCCGCGAACCGGGAATCCGAGAACGCCACCTGCCTGCCGTCAGCCGTCCACCCTCCCTCGCCGAAGGCCGTGCGGGACGCGAGCGCAAGCCCCATCGCCCACCACTCGTCGCTCGCCACGTCTGGGAAGAGGCTCGCATACGCGCCGCCCGCGACGCGGACCTCCGCCGCGCCGTCGTCGCCGTTGCCGAGGCCCACCGTCAGGCGGCGCGCGTTGAACGTGCCGCCCTCCAGCACGAGGCGCTGCTCCGCAAGGCCGTAGCCCGCGCTGCTCCCCCGCCCGACGATCGCGGCGTAGGTGAGCGCCGTGCCGCCGGCCTTCTGCGTCCAGGCGCCGCTGCGGATGTCGAACCAGACGCCCGCCACGTCCGCGCCGTCCGAGACGACGCGCGTGTCCTGCACGCGCAGGTGCCCCGTCGCGCGGTCCGAGCTGTCCGGGTCCGGCCCCGTGATGCGGTCCCCGTCCACAAGCGCGATCGTGTTCGTGAGGGCCGTGAGGGAACGGTCGCCGTCGCCGGCGCCGAAGTGGAGGTAGCCCGCGTTGGCGAACGTGCGCGCGGGAAGGAGGTCCGCAAACGCGAACGCGCCCGCAGCCTCCCCGGGGACGAGCGCCAGCTGCGCGTTCTGGACGAACGTGGGCGTCGTCTCCAGCACGCCGTTCCCCCTCACGTAGACGCTCACGCCGTCCGTCGCCGCGACGGCGGCCGTGACGGGGCCCTCGAAGACGAGGTTGCCCTGCCCCCTGCCCCAGTTCCACGGGGGCAGGTCGGCCGTGAGCCGCCCCGGCCCCGCGAGCGCGCGCTTCAGGTAGGGCGTCTTGTTCTTCTCCCAGGCCCACGTCTGGTCCGCCGCGAGCGCGACGTCCACGTCGAAGTAGAGGCGGACCCAGTCCGTGTTCTCGGCGGTCATCCGCAGCCCCTCCGCCCCCAGGGCGAGCGTGCCGCCGGCGGGCGCCTGGAGGGTCAGGGCGTTGACCGTGTTCGTGCGGACGATGCCCGCCCATGCCGTCGCGGCGCCCAGTGCCAGCGTCTCGGGCGTCGTGCCGTCGAAGACGGCGACGTCCTCCGCCCCCGGCGCCACGCCGCCCGCCCACGCGGCGTCGTCCGTGAGGTCCGTCACGCCCGAGGCATTGTCATAGACGATTTCCGCCGCCGGGACCGAAGCCCCCAGCGCCGCGCCAACCAGAACCAGCAGCATTTTCCTCATCTGTCACTCCTGTCCGTTGAGAGTTCCGTTGAGAGTTTGGAATCTTCAGGAACAAGCATATTATACCCCCCCCCCCCTAGGGGTGGTCAAGGCGAAAATGCATTTTTTTTTGCCCCGGGAGGGCCGCGCCTGTCGCGGCCGGGCGCCCCCGCACAACCGACGGCCCGGCGCGCAATGTACCCGCGCCGCCCTCGGCGCGTGGCGCTGTGGGGCTGATCCCCTCCGCCCGGTCGCGACAAGCGCGACCCTCCCGCGACCCACGCGCCCGCCCGGCCCCACGTCCGAATCGCCCGCCGAACGCCGCGCTAGCGCCGCGCGATGGCGGCGGAGAGCGTCTGCAGCCACGACGCGAGGCGGGCGGGCGTATCGCATTCGGCGACGAGGCGCAGGTAGGGCTCGGTGTTCGAGGGGCGGATCGAGATCCAGCCCGTCGCGAACTCCAGGCGCACGCCGTCGAGCGTGCAGCGCCCCGTCTCGGCGCCGAACGCCTTCGCCGCCTCCAGGACGCGCGCGATCGCCGCCGGCTTGTCGGCGGCCTTGAAGTTCACCTCGCCGGAATTCGCGTACTTCCCGCAGATCGGAGCCAGGAACTGCGAGACGCGCCGTCCGTCCGCCTTCGCCCGCGCGAACGCGCCCAGGATCCGCAGCGCCGCCAGCTCCCCCGAATCGCAGCCGTGGAAGTCGCGGAAGTAGTAGTGCCCGGCGAGCTCGCCGCCGCAGACGGCGCCCACCTCGCGCAGCAGCGCCTTCGCGTAGGCGTGCCCCACCTTGCCGACGACCGGCTCGCAGCCGAGCGCGCGGATCGCCTCGATGGCGGCCCGGCTCGTCCGCACGTCGTGGATGACGCGGGCGTGCGGGGGGAGCGGGCGGAACGTCGCGGCGAGGACGGGGATCAGGTAGTCTGGCTGGACGAACGCGCCCGTCTCGTCCACGAACATGCAGCGGTCGGCGTCGCCGTCGAAGATGACGCCGCAGTCGAGCCCCTGCGAACGGACCGCGGCGGCGAGCTGTTCGCGCGACGCGGCGAGCAGCGGGTTCGGCGCATGGTGCGGGAACGCGCCGTCGGGCGCGTCGTTGAGGAAGAGGGCGCCCGGGAAGAGGGCGTGCGCGAGGAGGGACGCCATGCCGTCCGAGCAATCGACGGCCAGGCGCAGCGGCGCGGCCGCCGCGTCGCCCCCGGCGTGGGCCTTGAGCCAGGCGACGTAGCGCGCGAGCCGTCCGGGGTCGGTGGCGGCGGGCGCGGCGGAGGCGGGGAGGTCCGGGACCGGCGAAGCGTCCGCCGCCACGCGCGCCTCCACCTCGGCGAGGCCGCTCTCGTAGCCGACGGGCAGGGCGCCGCGCCGCGAGACCTTGAGCCCGTTGTCGGAAGGCGGGTTATGCGAGGCCGTGACCATCACGGATCCGTCGAAGCCCTCCTCCGCCGTGAAGAAGTAGACCATCGGCGTGGTGGCGAGGCCGAGGTCCGCCACCTCGGCCCCGGCGGCGCGGAGGCCGGCCACGAGCGCGTCCCGCACGGCGGGGGAGCTCGCGCGCGCGTCGCGCCCGACGAGCCAGCGCGGCCCGCCGACGACGGCCGGCAGGGCCTTGCCGACGCGGTAGACGGTGGCGAGGTCGAAGTCGGCCCCGAACGTCCCCCGCATGTCATACGCCTTGAAGAAGCCCATCGCCGCCTCCTTCCGCGCCGCCGTCAGCCGATCGACCAGCCGTGCCGCACGTAGGGCTTTAGGAGCGCGTTCGCCTCCTCGGAGTTCGCGAAGCGGCCGTTCGCCTGGTCCCAGTCGAGCCGCCCCGCGACGCGCTGGGAGATGCAGCCGAGCAGCACCGCCTCCGTGAGCGGCACGGAATGGTCGACGTCCGAGAAGGGTCGCCCGCCGCCGCGGACGGCCTCGGCGAACTCCCAGTGGTGGCCCTTCACGCGCGGCAGCGTGACGGGGATCTCCCGCGTGGCCGGGTGGTCCTGGTGGCGCGTGAACTTCGTCTCGCCCGCCATCATGACCTGGCCGTTCCACCACACGCCCTTCTCGCCGGCGACGAGCGTGCCGCCGAACTTCTCCATGCGGCCGTTCGTGAGGCGGCGGCACGTCTCGGGGGGCGGGCAGGTGTCGCCGTCGTACCAGTAGACGTCGACGGGGGCGGCCTGCTTCGCGCTCCTTAGGGACATCTTCACCGTCGTCGCGGCGGGGAAGGTCTCGGCGAAGCGCGGCGTCGTCTTGACCGTTTCGACGCTCAGGGCCTCGCGCAGGTCGAGTCCGCGCCAGAAGAAGCTCATCGCGTGGCAGGCGATGTCGCCCATCGCGCCCGTGCCGAAGTCGTGCCAGCCGCGCCAGTTGAAGGCGTGGTAGACGCCCTTCTTGAAGGGGCGCTTCGGCGCGACGCCGAGCCAGAGGTTCCAGTCGAGGTTCGGGGGCACCGTGTCCGAGCCGTCCGGGCGGTCGAGGGCCTGCGGCCAGATCGGGCGGTTCGTCGTGACGTGGATCTCGCGGACGGCGCCGAGGACGCCGCTTGAGAGGATCTCGATGGCGCGGCGCTGCCCGTCGGCGCCGTTGCCGTTGTTGCCCATCTGGGTGACGACGCCGCACGCGCGCGCGACGTCGCGGAAGCGCTCGGCCTCCCACCACGTGCGCACGAGCGGCTTCTCGACGTAGACGTGGCAGCCGCGCTTCATCGCGGCGATCGCGCAGGCGGCGTGCATGTGGTCCGGCGTCGAGACGACGACCGCGTCGAGGTCCTGCTCCTTTTCGAGCAGCGCGCGCCAGTCCTGGTAGCGGCGCGCCTTCGGGCAGCGCGCCGCGACCTTCCCGGCGGCCCCGTTCAGGTGGTTGAGGTCCACGTCGCAGAGCGCGACGACCTCCTCGCCGAGGTTGTAGAACTCGTCCAGGTTCGCGCCGCCGCGCCCGCCCGTGCCGATGAAGGCCATCCGCAGCCGGTCGCCCTTTCCGCGCAGGCGGGCCTTGCGCAGGACGCCGACCGGTTCCGCCACGTAGGTCCGCCCCGAGCAGGGCGCGCAGCACCCCGCCCCCGCAAGCGCGAGCGTGCCCGCGCCGATGAAGTCACGCCGAGAAAACAGCATCTTCCGCTCCTTTCCGCTTCGTGTCAGTCGCCGATGTGGAAGGCGCCGAGCGGCAGGTCGGCGTCGCTGTAGAGCGAGCCGTGCCACGGGCGCGAGAAGAGGTAGCGCAGCTTCTTGGGCTCCGCCACGCCCGGCGCGCGCACGACGAGGTCGCGGCCCGTGATCACGCCGTGGCTCTTGTCGGGGTTCTTGCCGTCGCGGGGCTGGAGGTTCGCGATCTGCGCGCGTACGAACTTCCCGTCGGGCCCGGCGATCTCGAAGCCGTTCGAGACCGCCCAGTCGGGATTGTAGAGGTACCAGCCCTCGGCGTGGTCGAAGGAGAGGACGAACGCATCGCCCTCGACCTTCCAGCTCTTGAGCGTGGGCGCGTCGGCCCGCACGTCCGCGAAGCCGTAGTCGCGGTTGAGCGCGAGGAGGGCGAGGCGCTGGCCCACGGTCTCCTTGTCGTTCGGATGGATGTCGCTGAGGTTGCCGACGTCGTTGATCACGGCCATGCCGGCGTTCTTCTCGGCGGCGGCGAACTTCGCCTGCGCCTCCTGGATCGTCGCGATCCGGTCGTAGCCCCACGGCGCGAGCTGCACGAAGTAGAGCTTCAGGCCGGGGTTGGCGAACTCCTTCGCCCAGCCGTTGTAGAGGGCCTGCATCTTGTCCGCGTAGGCGTAGCCGTCGCCCGCGTTCGAGCAGCCCTGGTACCAGATCAGGCCGCGGATCGCGAACGGCGTCCACGGCGCGACCATCTCGTTCCAGAGGACGCGCGGCTGGTCCTGGATGCGGAACTTGGCCGTGCCGCCCTTCTTCGCCGCGTCGTAGGCCGCCGGGTCGAGGAGCTTCTGCTCGGCGAAGGCCGCGCAGGACGGGACGGAGGCGAGGCCGCCCTTCGGCGTCCACGGCTCGACGCGCGTGCCGCCCCAGTACGTGCCCACGATGCCCACGGGGACGCCGAGCGCGTTGTGGACCTCCAGGGCGAAGTAGACGCCCATCGCGGAGAAGCTCGGCCCCGCGAGCAGGTTCTGCGGCGTGAAGGCCTTCCACTCGACGGGCTTCGCCGGCGTCTTCTTCGGCTCCGCGCTCGTGCGGTAGCTGCTCTGGTGGCAGAATCGGACGAGCGGCTTGTGCGTCATGCGCGCGCGCATCGCGCCCTTCGCGTCGCGGAAGTGGGGGTTGCCCCCGCAGAGCGGCAGCTCGGTGTTGGACTGCCCGGCGCAGAACCAGACCTCGCCCACGAGGACGTCCTTCGCCACCGCCTCGTTCGCCCGCAGCTCGCGGCCCTCGCAGGAGGCCTCCATCGGCGCGAGCGCCACGCGCCACGTGCCGTCCGCGCCGGCGGTCGCCGCCACGCGCTGCCCCGCGAACGTGACGGTCACCTTCTCGCCCGCGTCCGCCGTGCCCCACACGGGCACCGCGCGCCCGCGCTGGAGCACCGCGCCGTCCGTGAACGGCACGCCCAGCTGCACCTTCGCCTCGGCGGCGAACATCCCGGCGGCGCACGCCGCCGCCAGCATCGACTTCTTCATCGTCATCTCTTCGTTCCCTTTCTTGACAGGACTGATGGTAAAGACGCCTCTAGTGTAGCAGACTTCGCCCGCCCCTGCAACGCGCGCGTCAAGGGCTGTCG
>CAVEVC010000070.1:0-26376 GCA_963618935.1 Clostridiales bacterium CCNA10
TCCACGCCGGCCCCGACGTTGGTAGGGGCGCGCGTCCCGCGCGCCCGCCCGGCCCAACGTTCGGGCGGGCTGCCGGGGACGGGGGCCCCTACCAACGAGCGGGCCGCCGAGGACGTCGGCCCCTACCAGCGTTCTCCCACGGCGCGGCCCTCCCGTGGGGCCGCCGTTGGACGCCACGCGCAGAGGGCGGCGCGGGTACGTTGCGCGCCCGCCCGGCCCAACGTTCGGGCGGGCTGCCGGGGACGGGGGCCCTACCAACGGGCGGGGCGCCGAGGACGTCGGCCTCTACCGACGGGCGCTTCCGTGGAGGCCGATGTCGCCCGTCCGGGGGCTTGTGGGGGGCGGGGCGATATGGTAAACTGGAGGCGGTCCTTTCACGAGAAAAAACGTCCTTCACACACGAGAAACAACCCTCCGAGAAACAACCCTCAACATCCTGTAACCACCGGACGGATTGTCCGTAGACCCGTCAAAGGAGAACAATCATGACCAGCATTCACATGGACATCAACGACCCCGCGAGCATGACCGACGAGAAGATCGTGGCGGCGCTCAAGGCGTTTGGCGACGGGGCGACCCTTCGGGCGATGCGCGGCCTCTCCGACGAGGAGATGGAGGCGATCTACGCGATGGGCGTCAACTTCTACAAGGCCGGCAACTACGAGGACGCCGAGAAGGTCTTCAAGTTCCTCACGCTCTTCGACCACCTCAACTCGCGCTACTGGACGGGCCTCGGCTCGCTGCGCCAGGCGCAGCGCCAGTTCGCCGCGGCGATCGAGGCGTACCGCTTCGCGAGCTTCCTCGACCTGGAGAACCCCCGGCCGATGTACTACGCGGCGGAGTGCCACCTCGCGCTCGGGCAGAAGAACGAGGCGCGCGCCGCCCTCGACGCGCTCGCCGCGTACGCGCCGAAGGCGACCGAGAAGGGACGCGCCTACCTCGCCAAGGCCGCGCAGCTGCGCGCCGCCCTCGCCGCCTGACGGACGCGCGGCAACGAAAACGACGAAACGTGAAAGGACCTTTACCATGAGCATGGACATCAACATGGCGCGCGGCGTCCCGCAGACGCCGGCGTTCAACGCCGACCCCCTCCAGCAGGCGGCCGCCACCTCGGCCGCGGCCGACGTGGCGTCGCTCCTCGGCGCGTCGGCGGGCGTGACCGTCACGCAGGCGGCCGGCGTCACGGGAAGCGGGCGGACGACGACCCCGGTCGCCGTGCCCGAGCTGGAGGAGGCGGACGAGGCGAAGGCCGGCAAGGCCGACCTGGAGGCGCTGCTCGCCTACCTGCAGATGGAGACGGACGAGAAGAGCGCCGAGGCGCAGAGCCAGCGCATCAAGTCCCTCAAGGGCCAGCTCGAGGCGGCGCACGACTCGCAGATGGCGAAGATCGACAAGTCCATCGAGGAGGCGAAGAAGCAGGAGAAGGCGGCGACGGCCAGCAAGGTCCTCAGCTGGCTGGGCGCGATCTTCGCGTGCGTCGTGGCGGCGGTCGTGACGGTCTGCACGGGGGGGCTTGCGGCGGGCTTCGCGATCGCGGGCGCGGCGCTGGCCGTCTCGAGCGCGGTGCTCTCCGCGACGGGGGCCGACAAGAAGATCCTGAAGTGGATGTCGAACACGCTGCGGGACATGCACCCCGATTGGTCGAAGCAGAAGTGCGACGCCTGGGCGCAGGGCATCTTCGGCGGGTGCGAGCTCGTGCTGGGGCTTGCGACCTCGATCGGCGGCGGCGTGTCGGCGGCCCGCGCGGCGGCGAAGGGCGTGCAGGGCGCGGTGAAGCTCTCGCAGACGGCCGCGAAGGTGGTGCGCCTTGCGATGAACATCGGCAACGGCGTGATGCAGACGGCGTCCCTCGCGACGACGGCGGCGACGACGGCGACCGGGTACATGGCCGGCCGCGCGCAGGCCGACTCGACGGAGGCGCAGGCCGTCCTCCAGAAGCTCCAGAAGTTCCTGGAGGAGAGCGAGGAGGACCTGCAGGCGATCCTGGAGCAGATCGCGAACACGGGCTCGCAGATGCTGGAGCTGCTGGAGTCGAAGACCGACACGCTCAACAAGATCAGCCAGGAGATCGGGCTGCAGAACGCCTAGGAAACCCCGTAACCGCCGCGCCCGCCCGCGCGTAGACGGGGTGAACGCGAACGAAAAAAAGGAGATTCAGCCATGTCCGTGACATTCAATCCAAACGCCAACTGGAACAGCCTCGTGGGCGAGGCGGCGCGGGCGGCGGCGCCGGCGGGCGCCGGCGACGCGAAGTCCGTGCAGGGGACGGACGGCAACCTGTCCGTGACCGCCGCGGGGGTGAACGGCCTGCCGCAGGCCGTGACGGTCGCGCCGCCCGCGCTCGAGGAGGCGGCCGGCACGCTGACGGAGGCGGGGCTCGCCGCCCTCCGCACGAAGCTCGACGGCTCGTTCGACGCGCTGAAGGCGTCCGGCGCCCCGACGGCGAAGCCCGCCGCGTCCGTCGCGGAGGGCGCGACGAGCGCGCAGAAGATGCTCTTCGACATCTACGCGCTCATGCAGCTCATGCTGGAGGTCGCGCAGAAGGAGCGGGAGAGCGCCCGCACGCAGCGCGAGGCGGACCTCTCGCGCGAGGTGGCCGACATCAAGTGCCAGGCCGACCAGCAGCGCACGGCGGCGCGCACCGGGCTGATCATGTCGTGCGTCTTCTCCGCCGCGAGCATCTGCGCGCAGGCGGGCGCCGCCTTTGCGTCGAACGCGGCGCAGGCCTCGGCGGCGAAGATGGCGCAGGCCTCGGGCGTCGACCAGGCCCAGCAGAACCTCTCGATCCTCTCCGCGAAGAACGGCGCCGAGACGGGGGCGAACCTCGCGAAGGCCGGCAAGTCGATGACGCCGGCCCAGCTGCAGGCCGCCCAGGAGAACTTCGTCCGCTCGGACGCGGCGAAGGCGGCGCTGGGCGAAACCCTCGACCAGCGCGCCGCCTACGTCGAGTCGAGCGAGCACTGCAAGGCCGTGACGGCCGACCTGGACGGGCGGATCGCGGACAAGACGGCCGAGGTCGACCGGCTCTCCGCCGACGTCGAGACGCTTGAGGCCGACGTGGCGGAGGCGCACGCGGCGCGCGAGGCGGCCGGGGTTGAGGGCCTGGACGGCGAGTCGGCCCTCGAGGCCGAGCTGGCCGAGAAGAAGGCCGAGCTGGGCGCCGCCCAGGGCGAGCTGGACGGCCTCAAGGCGCAGCGCGAGGGCGCGCTGGAGGCGGCGGGGGCGGCCGACGCGCGCCTCCAGGCCCTCAACGAGCAGGTGAAGGCGGCGAAGGACGACTACGTGAACGCGCTCAACCTCGACCAGTCGCAGCTGGAGGCGAAGCTCGGCGACAAGCGCCTCGAGCTCACGCAGCTCGAGCGCGACCCCACCACGAACAAGGACGCGATCAAGGCGGCGAAGACCGAGATCGCGGACCTCGAGAAGCAGCGCACGTGGGGGCGCGCCCACGTGACCGACGAGAAGATGAAGGGCGGCCACACGGCCTCGCTCGCCGCCGACATCGAGTCCGCCGAGCAGTCGTTCGGCAAGGCGACGAAGATGCTCGAGCACGACGCGGCCTACAAGGCGGCGGAGTCGAAGGCGCACGGCTGGCAGACGGCGGGCGACCTGCTGCGCCAGACGGGGATGCTGCTGGACAGCGTCACGCAGAGCGTGACGGGGATGCAGCAGGCGGCGGCGACGGAGTACGAGGCGGCCGCGAAGACGGCGGAGGCGGCGCGCGCGGAGTCGGACGACCTCGCCACCAGCGCCCAGCAGCTCGTCCAGTCGGTCCTCGACCTCCTCCAGGCGATCCTCGCGGCGGAGAACCAGTCCATCAACCAGATCGTGGCATGACGGCATGAGCGCGACCATCCAGACCCGCGACCTGGGCCTCTCGATCTTCGGGACGGCCCAGGTCGACTACACCGTGGGCGGCGAGGAGGGCTGCACCTACGGCAAGGCCGTCGCGATGGCCGGCCTGCAGCGCGCGGTCGCGGTCGAGGGCGCGATCCCCGCCTTCACGGCGGCCGTGCGGGCGCGCCAGCGGAAGCTGGAGGACCTCGGCCGGGCGCTTGCGGACATCGCCGCGACGCTTGCGAACTTCGGCGAGGACGACCGCAAGACGACGAGCGAGCAGAACATCGTGGGCGGCGCGGAGGCGTACAACCTCCTCGCGAAGTACGGCCTCACGAAGGACTACTTCAAGCCGAGCGCGACGCGCATCCAGTACCAGTACATCCAGAAGCTTCAGACCGACATCCAGTACGCCCTCGACGTCACGAACAACGACGTCCAGCAGGACGCCGTCTCCCTCCAGGGCTTCGTCTCCAAGCGCGACAACGCCTACCAGATGGCGACGAAGCTTGGGAGCAAGGCGGCCCGGACGCGCGCGACGGGCATCCGGTACATCGGCGGCTGAACAAGGGCATTCAAGGAAAGGAGAACAGGCAATGGCGGACGGGAACGCAATCGACCGGGTGGCCGTGGAGAGCGCGAACCTCTCGGCATGGGGGGTGAGCGGGGCCGAATACAAGCTCAACGGCGTGCTGGTCAACTTCCAGGACCTCATGGTCGCGGTCACCGAGCAGCGGGCGGCGACGATCGAGCAGGAGGTCGAGCCGATGTCCACGCGCATGAAGGCCCGCAACAAGCGCCTGGAGAGCCTGGGGAACGCGCTTTCGGACCTGAGCGGCATCGAGGCGGCGTTCAAGAGCGACGACAACGGCGGCACCTGGTCGCTCGACTACCTGAAGCAGCCGAGCGCGGCGACGCGGAGCGTGCTCGACTCCATCGAAGGCGGCCTCTGGGGGTACGGGAAGTCCGGGGCGGGCGAGGGCAAGAACACCTACGGCTACTACATCACGAAGTCGAACTGCGAGAAGGCGATCCAGCTCGTCAAGACGCAGATCGACAAGCTCAACAACGAGTCCTCGGCCGACATGACGCGCCTCCAGTCGCTCGTCGACCGGCGCGACGAGTCCTATTCCACGGCGACGTCGCTCATGCAGAAGATCGCCGACACGGCCTCCTCCCTCATCAAGAACCTGTAGGTGGCGGCATGAGCGAGATCTACGTCGAGCAGATCGGGACGAGCCGGTATGCGCCGGTGGACGTGAACGCCTACCAGTACAACGGCCTCGGGGGGCTCAGCTTCGGGCAGCTGATCATGGCGGTGTGCTGCCGGCGCGCCGCGGCCATCGAGAGCCAGAGCGTCGTCAAGATGAACGAGCTCACGGCGACGACGTCGTGGCTGGAGGCGGTGTCGTCCGTCGCGCAGCAGGTCTTCACGGCGTCGAGCCTCGACGAGCGGGCGGACATCGCCGCGAGCGGCTACACGTGCCGGAAGGCGGCGCGCGAGCCGACGCTGAAGGACTTCCTCGCGAACGAGTGCGGCGTGGACGCCGCCTACCTCTCCGTCGGCTCGGCGGACGCGCGCACGGCGCTCTTCTCGCAGGTCAAGGGCCTGATGGAGAACGCGAGCTCCCAGTCGCAGCAGCAGACGATCGACCTGCAGTCGCTCGTGAGCCGCCGCGACGTGGCCTACAACACCTCCGCCGCGACGGTGAAGGCGCTCATGCAGTCCGCCCTCTCGATGGCGGCGGCGATCGGATAAGGGCAAAAGGGAAGAAGGAGACGGACATGGAAACGTTCAAGATTGCGTCGATCGACCTCTCGATGAAGGGCGTCGACGGCAACGCGCTGACGGCCAACGTGTACACGATCGAGAGCCTGACGACCGCCGACGGCCAGCTGCGCCAGCTCTCCATCGGCCAGCTCGTGATGGCGCTCTGCCTCACCCGCGCGTCGGAGATCGAGGCGAAGATCGTCGCGAAGATGGAGGCGCTGGCCTCCGACTCCGCCAGCCTCGAAAAACTCACGGCCCTCGACAAGGACCTCGTGGAGTGGCAGGCGGAGAACGCCAACAACACGAGCGCGCGCTGGGAGAAGTACGACACCTACGCGGACGCGCTCGCGCTGGCGGGCTATTCGACGTCGCGCACCTTCACCTACTCAGAGGTCGAGACGCTCATCTCGGAGGTCGAGTCGAAGATGGACTCGCTCAACTCCACGTCCCAGACGACGCTGATCGACATCCAGTCCCTCACCGCGACGCGCGACGACACCTACAACCTCGTCTCGAACGTCCTCAAGTCGTTCCAGACCGTCATGATCGGCAACGTGAACAACCTGTAGGCGGAGGGAACGGCGATGAAGGCAAGGCTGATTGGGCTGTGCATGGGGTTCGGGGCCGCCGCGGCGCTGGCCGCCCCGGTTTCGGTCGCGGCGCTGGACGAGACGGACATGTTTCCGTTCGTGCCCTCCTACGACGCGCCCGAGAACGTGGTGAACATGAGCCACCTTCTGGACGCGCCCGCCGGGAAGCACGGGCGCATCCGCGTGGAGGGCGGCCGCTTCGTCAACGACAAGGGGCGGGTGCGCCTCCACGCGACGAACCTGACCGGGCCGGCGAACTTCCCCACCCACGCGGAGGCGGAACGCCTCGCGGCGCGCCTCGCGCGCTTCGGCGTCAACTGCGTGCGCCTCCACTACTTCGACAGCAGCTACGGCACGTTCATGCTGCCGGCCGAGCCGGGCATCCTCGCGGAGGACTTCCGCACGCGCCGCCGCTTCGACCCCGTGCGCCGAGACCGGCAGGACTACCTGGTGGCGCAGTTCAAGAAGCGCGGCATCTACGTGGACATGAACCTGCACGTGGCGCGCACGCTCGACGCGCGCGACGGCTTCGCGCCGGGCACGCCCTGGGCGAACAAGGGCGTGGACCAGTTCGACCCCCGCATCATCGCCGAGGAGAAGGCCTACGCCAAGGAGCTGCTCGAGCACGTCAACCCCTACACGGGCCTGAGCTACCTCAAGGACCCCGTCGTCGCCGTGGTGGAGCTCAACAACGAGGACGCCCTCTGGAACCAGTACCTCGGCGGCGCCCTGGACAACCTCGGCCAGCCCTACGCGACGGTCTTCAAGAACCTCTGGAACGACTGGCTCGTCCGGAAGTACGCGACGGACGAGGCGCTGCGCGCGGCGTGGAAGCTCGCGCGCGTGCCGCCCGGGGAGGAGATGGTGGCGGAGGGCCGCTTCGACGGCGAGGTGAAGCCGGACGGGAAGACCTGGATCCTCGACAAGGGGAGCGCGCAGGCCGCCGTCGCCGCGCAGGGCGGCGTCCTGCGCGTGGACGTCGCCCGCAAGGGCGAGGAATACTTCCCGAAGCTCTACCGCCGCGTCGCCGTGAAGAAGGACGTGCCCTACACGGTCTCCTTCCGCATCCGCCGCGCGTCGGGCGCTGCGGGCGAGGTGGGCTTCGCCGTCGCGGACCGCCGGGACGGCTGGGCGTCGCTCGGCGTCCTGACGCGCCTCTCGCCGGGCGCGAAGTGGCAGAAGCATTCTTTCTCGTTCTACGCGCCGGAGGACGTGGACGCGGCCGAGATCCAGTTCACGCGCTTCGGCGCGGGCGGCGTCTACGAGATTGACGACCTCTCCTTCCGGGTCGGCTGCGACTTCGCCTCCCTTGCCGGCCTCTCCCCCGCCCGGGGCGAGATCCCCGTCGTCAAGGCGCGCGGGGCCGCGCCGATGCCGATGCTGCGCGACTTCTACCAGTTCCTCGTGGACACCGAGCGCGCCTACTGGACGGGCATGCAGCGCTACCTCCAGCAGGACCTCGGACTGGAGGCCCCCGTGAGCGCCACGCAGCTCGGCTACTCCCCGCCGCACGTGCAGGCCGACCTCGACTTCGTGGACAACCACGCCTACTGGCTCCATCCGAGCATCGGCAAGGACTGGAAGATCGGCAACCGCGCGATGGTCAACGCGAAGGGCGGCTGCATCCTCGGCCTTGCCGGGACGCGCGTCGCGGGGAAGCCCTACACGGTGAGCGAGTACAACCACCCCTACCCGAACTTCTACGGCGCGGAGGGCCAGCCGATGCTGCGGGCCTACGGCGCGCTGCAGGGCTGGGACGGCGTCTTCGAGTATTCCTACAACAACCGCCAGAACGCGGAGCCGGTCAACAACGAATACTTCTTCAGCCTCGCGGCGCGCAGCGACGTGCTCGCGCACTTCCCCGCGTGCGCGGCGATCTACCTGCGCGGCGACGTGAAGGAGAGCCCGACGCGCCTCGTCGCGAACCTGCCCTGGGAGGCGTACTTCGACCGCCTCTGCCGGACCCGCTCCGTCGGCCAGGGCATTGCGCAGGCCCCGGACCCCCTGCCCGCCGGGCTGGGGCTCGTCCACGGCGTCGCCGTGGACGTGACGGGGAAGAGCGCGCCGTGCGCGGCGAAGCCGAAGTCCCCGGGCGCCGTCGTCCTGAGCGACACGCGGGAGCTGTGCTGGAACGTCGAGGACCCGCAGAACGGCTACTGGACGGTCGACACCGCGAACACGAAGCTCTTCACGGGCTTCCCGAAGGGGCGGACGGTCGACCTGGGCGGGGTGAAGATCGCGGTCGGGAAGACGAAGCTCGGCTGGGCGACGGTCTCGCTCGTCTCGCACGGCGCGACGGGCTTCGGCGAAAAGGGCCGCCCGGCCTCGGTTCTCCTGACGGCGACGGGCCTCTCGCACAACGGCGGGGCGAAGTTCACGGACCACGGCGGCGCGTCGATCTCCTGCCGCGATGCGGACTGGGGCGCGGGGAAGACCGTGTGCGAGGGCGTCCGCGCGACGGTCGCGCTGCCGGCGCCCGCCGCGAAGACGCGCTGCTGGGCGCTCGACGAATCGGGCGCGCGCAAGGCCGCCGTGCCCGTCCGGGACGCCGCGGGGCGGGCCGAGGTGGAGATCGGCCCCTCCTACCGGACCGTCTGGTACGAGCTTGAGGTGGCTGCGCATTAGCCGTGCGGGCGGAAAAATGGTAGAATATCCGTCCATTCCATGAGACGGATAGGCGAGTTCATGCGGTCAACCTACGCGCCGTGGCTGTTTGCCGCGGCGCTGGTCGCTTGTTCGGCCGTCCTCGCGGTGTGGTTCGGGGGGGTGAACCAGGACGAGGGGTGGTACCTCTACGCGGCGCAGATGGTGCGGGCGGGGAAGCTGCCGTATCGGGACTTCTTCTACACGCAGGGGCCGACGATGCCGTTCGTCTACGCCGTCCTCGCGCCGGCCTGGGGGATGTCCTCGCCGCTCCACGGCCTGCTCGGCGGGCGCGTGGTGACGCTTCTCCTCGGCTTCCTCGCGACCTTCTGCGCGGTCGCCCTCGTCCGTCGGCTCGTGCCGCCGGAGCGCCGGGCGTTCGCCGGGTTCGCGGTGTTCGCGCTCCTCGGCGGCAACCTCTACCACCTCTACTTCACGACGATCCCGAAGACCTACGCGCTCGGGTCACTCTTCCTGCTGGGCGGGCTGCTGCTGGTCGCCCATGGGCTGCGCGGGGGCGCGCGGCGCGGCGCCGGGCGCGCGCTCCTCCTCGCCGCCGGCGGCTTCGCGCTGGCGTGCGCGACGGGGACGCGCATTTCGCTGCTGCTGATCCTGCCCGTGGTGGGGTGCGTGCTGCTCGTCCGCTTCCGCGCGTTCCGCTGGAGCTTCCTCTGGTTCGGCCTTGGCGGCGCTGCGGGGCTGGCGCTGACCTACGGGTTCTTCGCGTGCGACCCGGCTTCGCTGCGGGGGCTGCTTGCGGCGCAGAACTACCATGCGGCCCGAGGCGGGTTCGACCCGTTCTTCGCGCTGGGGAGCGTGAGCCGCCTCGCGCGGGGGTATGCGGCGCTCGGCGTGGCGCTGTTCGCCGGGTGCGCGCTTGGGGCGAGGCGGCGCGGCGACGGCGGGGCGGCGTGCGACGACGCCCAGAGGGCGGTGCTGTGGATGCTCGGCCTCGGCTTCGCGGCGGTCTTCCTCCTCCAGCTCAGCGCGCCGTTCCCCTACGACGACTACCAGGTGCCGGTCATGGGGATGCTGGCCGTGCTGGTCGTGGCGGGGCTCGCGCGGCGCGTCGCCGCCCCGCGCGCGGCCATGTGGTTCGTCGTGCTGGCCGCCGGGCTTGCCTCCTTCACCTCCCCGATGCTGCAGGAGTGGGCCACCTACAGCCAGGACCGCTTCTGGAGCCAGAAGAAGGAGATGACCGAGCTCGCGAAGCTGCGCCAGGCGGGGCGCGAGCTGCAGGCGCTCGACCCGCAGGGGACGACGCTCCTCACGCAGGACCTCTACCTGGCCGTCGAGACGGGGCGCACGGTGCCGCCCGGCCTCGAGATGGGCCCGTTCAGCTACTTCCCGGAGATGGAGACGGAGGAGGCGCGCGCCCTCCACGTGATGAACCGCGAGCGCATGGCGCAGCTCCTCGAGGCCGCCCCCTGCACGGCCGCGGCCTGCAGCGGCTATGCGTTCGCGATCGCCGCGCCGACGTGCGCGGAGGTGCCGTTCGAGGAGCAGGCGCGCTTCTTCGAGCGCCTGAAGGCGCGCTACGAACTGCGCAGCGCCGAGCCGAACTTCGGGCAGAACGCGACGACGCTGCTCGTCCTGACGCGCCGCGCCGCGCGGGAGGGGGCGAAGGAGTGAACGGCGTGCCCCGCCATCTCGCCGTCATCATGGACGGCAACGGGCGCTGGGCCCTCGCGCGCGGGAAGCCGCGCCTGGCCGGGCACCGCGCGGGCGCGCAGGCGCTGGAGCGCGTGCTGGCGTGGTGCGGGGAGGCGGGCGTGGAGGTCCTGACGGTCTATGCGTTCTCCACGGAGAACTGGCGCCGTCCGCAGGACGAGGTGGAGGGCCTGATGCGCCTGCTCGGCCTCTTCCTCCGCAACCGGCGCGCGAAGCTGCTGGAGGACCGCGTGCGCTTCCGCGTCATCGGCCGGCGCGACGACCTGCCGCCCGCGCTCCGGCGGCGCATCGCCGCGCTGGAGGCGGAGACGGCCGCCTTCACGCGCCAGCTCGTCGTGGCGCTCTCCTACGGCGGGCGCGCCGAGATCGTCGACGCCGCGCGCCGCTTCGCCGCGCTCCCCGAACCGGAGCGGACCGACGCGGCGTTCGCGCGATGCCTCTACGCGCCCGACCTGCCGGACCCCGACCTGATCGTGCGCACGTCGGGCGAGTTCCGCCTCTCGAACTTCCTCCTCTGGCAGTGCGCCTACAGCGAGCTCTTCGTGACGGACGTGCTGTGGCCGGACTTCGGCCGCGCGGACTTCGACCGCGCGCTGGCCGCCTACGCGCGGCGCGACCGCCGCATGGGAGGGCACGCATGAGCCTCTCGCTCGACGCCGTGCGCGGGCCGGCCGACGTGCGCCGCCTCCCGGCCGCCGCGCTGCCCGAGCTGGCGCGCCTCGTGCGCGGCGAGATCGTCGCCTCCGTCTCCAGGACGGGCGGCCACCTCGCCAGCTCGCTCGGCGCGGTGGAGCTCGTGATCGGCCTTCTGCGCGTCTTCGACCCCGCGCGCGACCGGATCGTCTGGGACGTGGGGCACCAGACCTACGCCTGGAAGATCCTCACCGGGCGGCGCGCGAAGATGGGGACGATCCGCCAGCTCGACGGCCTCTCGGGCTTCTGCTGCCCGGAGGAGACGCCGTGCGACGCCTTCGTGGCGGGCCATGCGGGCAATGCGCTGTCGGTGGCCGAGGGGATGGCGACGGCGCGCGGCCTGAAGGGGGGCGACGAGCAGGTCGTCGCGGTCGTCGGCGACGCGGCGCTCGCGAACGGGATGTCGCTGGAGGCGCTCAACTACTGCGGGAACCTGAACGGGAAGCTCATCCTCGTCGTCAACGACAACGCGATGTCCATCTCGCGGAACGTGGGGGCGTGCGCGCGGATCCTGGGGCGGCTGCTGACGGGGATCCGCTACAACCGCGCGAAGGCGGTGCTGGAGCGGATGGGGCACCGGGCGCGCCTCACGTTCCTACGCGGGTTCTACCACCGCGTCGAGCGGGCGCTGAAGTCGATGCTGCTGGGAAATGCGTTCTTCGAGTCGCTGGGGCTGCGGTACATCGGCCCCGTGGACGGGCACGACATTGCCGCGCTGCAGCGGGCGTTCGCCGTCGCGCGGGACGACAAGCGGAGTGTGGCCGTCCACGTCGTCACGCGCAAGGGCAAGGGGTTTGCGCCGGCGGAGGCGGACCCCACGGCGTGGCACGGCGTGGGGCCGTTCGACCCGGCGCATCCGGCCCTGAAGCCGGCGGCGGCGGCGTGCTGGAGCGAGACGTTCGGGGCGGCGCTCGTGGAGGCCGCCCGCGCGGACGCAAGGATCTGCGCGCTCACGGCGGCGATGCGCGACGGGACGGGCCTGGCCGCCTTCGCGCGGGCGTTTCCGGGGCGGTTCTTCGACGTGGGCATCTGCGAGGAGCATCTGGTGGCGTTCGCGGCGGGGCTCGCGAAGGCGGGCATGCGGCCCGTCGTCGCCGTCTACTCGTCCTTCCTCCAGCGCGCCGTCGACCAGGTGATGCACGACGTGTGCCTCCTGAATCTGCCGGTCGTCCTCGCCGTGGACCGCGCGGGGTGCGTGGGGCGCGACGGGCGCACGCACCACGGACTGTTCGACGTCGCCATGCTGCGCGGCCTGCCGAACCTGACGATCTGCCAGCCCGCCGACGCGGACGAGCTGCGGCGGCTGCTGGCGCTGGCGCTGGAGACGGGCGGGCCCTGGGCGATCCGCTACCCGCGCGGGGCGGCGCCGGCGGGCGAAGGGCGGGGCGAGGAAGAAATCGCGGTCGGCACGGCGCGTCCGCTCTGCGGCGAAGGGGCGAAGGTCCAGATTTGGGCGCTGGGCGACCAGGTGCCGAAGGCCCTGGAGGTGCGGCGGCTCCTTGCCGGACGGGGCGTCGAGGCCGGCGTGGTGGACGCGCGGTTCGTGAAGCCCTTCGACGCCGCGCTCCTTGCGCGGCAGCGCGCGCGGGGCGCGTTCGTCGTCTCGCTTGAAAACGGCAGCGTCGCGGGCGGCTTCGGCGAGGCGATCGGCGCGGACCTCCGCCTGGGCTGGCCGGACGCGTTCATCGGCCACGGCGCGGTTGCGGAGCTGGAGCGGCGCCACGGCCTCGACGCCGCCTCCCTCGCCGCCCGCATCCTGTCCAGCCACTTAACCACTTAACCACTTAACTACTTAACCACTTAACCACTTAACCACTTAACCACTTAACCACTTAATCTCCTATGGTACGACACGGCAATCCCGGCGAATGGGCCAAGGTGCGGGGCACGATGACGTCCCTGTGGCCGGTCTTCCTGTGCTGCACGGCCCTGGGGGCGTGCGGGGCGTCGCTCGTCCTCGGGCGCCATCCGGCCTGGTTTGCGGCCGCGTTCGTGGCGGTGGTGGTGGCGACGGCGCTGCTGTGGCGGAAGGGCCTGCGGCGCGTGGAGTCCTACTTCAAGGGCGCGCGGGGGGAGGAGCGCGTGGCGGGGATCCTGGACGCGCTGCCGGATGCGTGGCACGTCTTCCACGACCTCGCGGCGGGGCGCTACCACGTCGACCACGTCCTTGTGGGGCCGACAGGCGTCTACGCCGTGGAGACGAAGAACTGGCGGGGGCGCGTGACGGTCGAGCGCGGCGAGATGATCGTCGACGGCGTGCTGGCGGACCGTGCGCCGCTCGCGCAGGCCGCGCGCCAGGCGGACGCCGTGCGGGCCGCCCTGAAGGCCGCCGGCTGGGCGGGCGAGGTCGTGCCCGCCCTCTGCCTCGCCTCGGACACGCTGGCGGACGGCCTTCTGTCCGTCGGGCGCACGACGGCCCTCAACGCCTCCTGCCTCGTGGCATGGCTCTCGAGCCGCCCCGGCGCCCTTGCGCCGAACGAGGTCGCCCGGCTGGCCCTCTTGATGGAGACACGTCTATGAATACGAAGAAGATGATCGCCGCCTGCCTTGCGGCGTGCCTGTTCGCCGCCGCGGCCGAGGACGCCCCCTCTTTGGAGAGCGCGCTCGGCCTCGCGCCGCAGAAGCACTTCGCCACCATCGCGCGGAAGGCCGCCAACATGCTGCCCGCCTACCACGTCACGCAGCGGACGCTCGACGAGGCGGTCTCGCAGCGTGCGTGGACGAACCTCGTGACGATGTACGACTACAACCACGCGGTCTTCCTTCAGGGCGACCTGGACCGCTTTGCCCCGATGCAGGCCGGGATCGGCGACGCCCTGCGGCGGGGCGACCTCTCCTTCGCCTACGACGTCCACCGCACCTTCGTGCGCCGCCTCGGGGAGTGCATCGCGTTCGTGACGAACTACCTGGAGAAGGGCGAGATCGACTTCTCCGCGGACGAGACGTACCTCTACAACCGCAAGGACGCGCCGTGGCCGGAGACCGCCGAGGCGCGCGACGACATCTGGCGGAAGCGCATCAAGAACGAGCTGCTCGTGCAGGTCCTCGGCCGCGAGCTCGACGACGAGGAGGACGCCGCCGCCGGGGCGGGCGGGCGGAGGAAGAAGGACCGCGCCAAGGGCAAGAAGGCGTCCCTGGGACGGAAGGAGACCGAGGCGAAGCCGGCGGGGACGAACGCCGTCGAGGCGGCGGAGAAGCCCGAGCCCACGCCGAAGGAGGCCCTGCTGAACAAGTACCGCCACTACCTCTCGTGGGTGCTCACCGAGCTGGACGAGACGAAGGTGATGGAGCGCTTCCTGCTGGCGACGGCGATGGCGTACGACCCGCACTCGGCGTACATGGCGCCGGACAGCAAGGAGGACTTCGACATGGACATGAGCCTGTCGCTCTGCGGCGTCGGCGCGGTCCTCTCGCAGTCGATGGACGACGGGGCGCTGGAGATCAAGGAGGTCATGAAGGGCGGGCCGATGGCGCGCGAGGGGTCGATCAAGGCGGGCGACAAGATCGTCGGCGTGGGGCAGGGCGACGGCCCCGTCGAGGACGTCGTCTGGAAGCCGATGCGCAAGTCGATCAAGAAGATCCGGGGCAAGAAGAACACGAAGGTCGTCCTGGAGGTGACGGACAAGAACGGCTCCTCGCGCCGGCGCGTGCCGCTCGTCCGCGACGAGATCAAGCTGGAGGACCAGGCGGCGACGGGGCGCGTGGAGCAGGTCGTGCTCAACGGCGTGACGAACCGGATGGGCTACGTGAAGCTGCCCGCGTTCTACGGCACGATGGACAAGCGCCCGAACGACCCCGGCTTCCGGTCCTGCTCGCTCGACGTGGCGAAGTGGATCGCGAAGTTCAACACGCAGGGCGTGGACGGCATGGCGCTCGACCTGCGCGGCAACGGGGGCGGCTCGCTGAAGGAGGCCGTGCTCCTCTCGGCGCTCTTCGTGCGGCCGAACCCGGGGCCCTGCCCCGTCGTGCAGATCCGCGAGACGCGCAACCTCTACGTGCTGCCCACGTTCCCGGACCAGCCGACGTTCGCCTTCCGCAAGCCGCTCGTCGTCCTCATCGACCGCCACTCCGCCAGCGCCTCGGAGATCGTCGCGGGCGTGCTGCAGGACACGGGGCGCGCGCTCGTCCTCGGCGACACGCAGTCGCACGGCAAGGGCACGGTGCAGACCGTGATGCCGATGGGGCGCGCGGAATACGGCTCGATGAAGATCACGACGGCCCGCTTCTACCGCATCAACGGATCCTCGACCCAGGTGCGCGGCGTCGCGAGCGACATCCGCCTCCCCTCCGCCTTCGACGAGCGCACGGACGTGGGCGAGGACAACCTGCCGAACGCGCTGCCGTGGAGCCGCATCGAGCCGGCGAGCTACGACGCGATCTGGAACATGCAGGACTTCGTGCCGCGCCTGCGGGAGCTCTCCGCCGCCCGCGTCGCGCAGGTCCCCGAATGGACGCGCCGCCTGCAGGTGGTGAAGCTCTGCCGCGACCTCTCCGAGCGCCGCACGGCGCCCCTTGAGCGCGCGGCGCGCAAGAAGATGATGAAGGAGGAGCGCGCGATCCTCGACGAGGCGGACGACGTGGGCGACGAGGAGGACGAGGAGGACGCGGCCGGCGAGCCGACGGACGAGGAGGAGGCCGCCGCCGCGCGGAAGCGGGACATCGTGCTCACCGAGGCCATGAACGTGCTCGGCGACCTCGCGCGCCTGACGCGCGGCGGCGAGGCGCCGGACGCGCCCGCGCAGCCGCGCATCCCGGCCTGGCTCCAGCTTCTCCAGGGAGGGCGCGAGTGATGAAGATGGTCCACTTCGTGAAGATGCACGGCGCGGGCAACGACTTCGTGCTCGTCGACGACCGCGCGGAGCAGTTCCCCGTCCACGACCACCTGTGCCTCGCGGCGTTCGCGGCGGCGCGCACGGGCATCGGCTGCGAGGGCGTCATCCTCCTCCAGCCCTCGAAGGTCGCCGACTTCCGCATGGCCTTCTTCAACCCGGACGGCACGGAGGCCGACCTCTGCGGGAACGGCGCGCGCTGCGTGGCGGCGTTCGCGCGGGAGATCGGCGCGGCGAAGGGGTGCGCGATGACGTTCGAGACGCGCGCGGGCCTCGTCGACGCCGAAGCGCTCGACGCGGGCAAGGTGAAGGTGTGGATGCCCGAGCCGCACGGCCGCCGCTACGGGCTGGACGTCGAGGGGATGAAGGGCGACTTCATCGTCGCCGGCGTGCCGCACTTCGTCGTGCCCTGCGCGAGCGTGGCCGCCGTCGACGTGGAGAAGCTCGGCCGCCGGCTCCGCCTCGCGGCCGCCTTCGAGCCAAACGGCACGAACGTCGACTTCGCCCAGTTCATCCCGCCGAACAAGGTCCTGCTGCGCACCTACGAGCGCGGCGTGGAGGCGGAGAGCGGCGCCTGCGGGACGGGGGCGGTGGCGACGGCCGTCGTGGCGGTCGAGACGAAGGGGCTTTCCCTGCCGCTCCACGTCCACACGGCGCAGGGGTTCAACCTCACGGTCGACGGCGACTGGCGGTGCGCGAAGTGTACGGGGTTCACCCTCACGGGCCCCGTGAAGAAGGTCTTCGAGGGCGACCTGGACCTGGACGCCCTCGACATCGGAAACGAAATGGAGTAGAGAAGATGAGCGAACTGATTGTCGCATTGGACGTGCAGACCCGTGCGGAGGCCGAGGCGAAGGTGAAGCTGCTCGGCGGCGCCGCGGACTTCTACAAGATCGGCCTGGAGCTGTTCACGGCCGAGGGGCCGGACGTCGTGAAGGCCGTGAAGGGGCTTGGGAAGAAGGTCTTCCTCGACCTCAAGTTCCACGACATCCCCAACACGGTGGCCCGGGCCGTGGCGTCGGCCGGCCGGCTGGGCGTGGACCTGCTGACGGTCCACGCCGCGGGGGGCAGGGCGATGCTCGCCGCCGCGCGGGCCGCCGCCGGGGAGTACGGGGCGGCGGCGCCGAAGATCCTCGCCGTGACGGTCCTCACGTCGCTCGACCAGGCCGACCTCGCGGACATCGGCGTTGCGGGCCGCACGCCCGCCGAGCAGGTCGAGGCGATGGCCCGGTTCGCCGTCGCAAACGGCGCGGACGGGCTCGTCTGCTCCGCCTTCGACGTGGGGGGGCTTTCCCCGAAGCTGCCCGCCGGGACGCTCTTCGTGACGCCGGGCGTCCGGCCGGCCGGCGCCGCCGCCGGCGACCAGAAGCGCATCGCCACGCCCGCCGCGGCCGTGGCCGGCGGCGCGACGCACCTCGTCGTCGGCCGCCCGATCCTCGCCGCCGCCGACCCCGTCGCCGCCGCCCGCGCCATCCGCGCCGAGATGGACATGGCGAAGTGAGGCCGCTTGTGGTATGATTCTCCCGAACGGGGATTCGGCATGACTGAACTGGAGAAGAAACTGGCGGCGAGCGCGGAGGCGGCAAGCAGGGAAGCCGTCGAACGGGCGTTTGCCGCCGGGCTTTCCATCACCGTGCTGCGCGGCAACCGGATTGTCCGCGTGGCGCCCGACGGAACGGAGACGCTGGTCGAGGTGCTGACGTTCGATGACTAGGCTCTTCAGAATGGTCGCGGGACCGAACGGCTCGGGCAAGTCGACGCTGATGCGCCGGCTTGCCGCCGACTATGCCGTGAATTTCTACGACGTCCTGAATGCGGACGACATTTTCTCAGAGGTCTGCCGTACGAATGCCTATTTGCCGCCGATGCCCGTCGAACCCGATGCGCTGTGCCGGTATGCGGAGGATTCTTCGTATCCCGACGGCGTGAAGGCGTTCTTTCGGTCACGTGCAATTTCCGTTGAAGACGATTGTGTGCTTTTCCATGCAGCCTCCGCCGTCAACACCTACACGGTTGCGCTTCTCGCCAATTTTCTCCAGCACGCATGCATCCGCCAGGGACGTAGTTTCTCGCAGGAGACGGTCTTTTCGCATCCTTCGAAAGTCGATGCGCTTCGCTTCGCCAGGGAGAATGGCTATCGGACCTACCTCTACTTCGTCTCCACGGACTGCTGGAAGATCAATGCCGACCGGGTCGCCGAGCGCGCCCTTCAGGGAGGCCACGACGTTCCGCGCGAAAAGGTCGAGGCGCGTTTCCGCCGTTCGCTCGACAACCTCTCAAGGGCCTTCCCCTATCTGTCCCGTGCGTTCTTCTTCGACAACAGCGGCGACAGGATGCGCTATCTGGCGCAGTGGAGCGCCGAAGAGGGCTTTCCCATCGAACGCGACATCCATCTTCCGCATTGGGCGTCCTTTATGGAAAGGTTCGCCCATGGGAAGGGAGGCAGGCAGAATGCCGAAGAGGATCATTGACTTCCATACGCATAATTTCCCCGAGAAGCTGGCGGCGCGGGCGCTGGCCGTCATGTGCGAAAAGCTCGTGCCGGCGGCGCGGCGACTCGGTGCAGGCGCGCTGAGGCCCGTCGGCGACGGGACCGTCGCGACGGAACTGCGGGACATGGACCGCTGCGGCGTCGACCGCAACGTGAACTGCCCCGTCTGCACGCGCCCGGAGAACTTCGAGGCGATCTTCCGCCGCGCCGTCGCCGTGCGGGAAGGGGGCGAGGGCGCCGCCGCCGCCGAACGCCTCGTGCAGCTCGGCTCCATCCATCCGCAGGACCCCGATTTCGGGCGGCATGTCCAGATGCTCCGGGAAAACGGCTTTCGCGGCATCAAGCTCCATCCGAACTACCAGGGCATCTGCCTTGCCGACCCTGCGCTCGTGCCGTTCTTCACGGCCCTCCGCGACGCGGGGCTCTTCGTGGTCAGCCACACGGGCTTCGACCCCGGCTATCTCGACGAGGCGTCGCCCGCCGCAGGGCCCGAACAGGTCGCGGCCCTCCTCACGGCCGTCCCCGGGCTCCGGTTCGTGGCCGCGCACCTCGGCGGCGAGTGCGGCCACCCCGCGCACGCGACGGACGCCCTGCTGCCGTTCGAGACCTGCTGGATCGACACCGCCGTCATGTATTTCCACGACGACGACCCCGAGGCGCGGCGCGTCGTCCGCGAATGGCCCGCCGGGCGCATGGTGTTCGGCACGGACTACTTCTGGCGCGATCCGGCGCATCTGATCGACTGGGTGAAGGCCCTCCGCCCCGACCCCGGCGACCAGGAACGGATCTTCCACCTGAACGCAGAAAGGCTCTTGGGTCTGACATGAAAACCTTCAACGATCCCGCGGCGCTCCAGAAATGGGCGCGCCGCCAGCGCCTGGCCGGGCGCACCGTCGCCCTCGTGCCCACGATGGGCGCGCTCCACGAAGGGCACCTCTCGCTCATCGCGGCGGCAAAGGCGAAGGGGGCGGACGACATCGTCGTCTCCGTCTTCGTGAACCCCACGCAGTTTGGTCCGAAGGAGGACTACGCGCAGTATCCGCGCGACCACCGGGCCGACGCCGCCAAGTGCCGCCGGGCGGGGGCGACGGCGATCTTCTTCCCCACGCCCGAAAGCATGTACGCGCCCGGCCACAGCGTGTGGGTGGACGAGGACGGCGCGCTCGGCGGGTCGCTCTGCGGCGCGCGGCGCCCAGGCCACTTCCGGGGCGTCTGCACGGTCGTCGCGAAGCTCTTCAACCTCGTCCACCCCGGCTTTGCCGTCTTCGGGCAGAAGGACTTCCAGCAGGCGGCGATCGTCCGACGCATGGTGCGCGACCTGAACTTCGACCTGGAGGTCGTGGTCGCCCCCATCGTGCGCGAGCCAAGCGGCCTTGCGCGGAGCTCCCGCAACGCCTACCTCTCCGAAGACGAACGCCGTCGCGCGGCCGCGCTCTCGCAAAGCCTCTTCGCCGCGCGGGCCGCCGTCGCGGCGAAGGGGCGCCTTCCCTGGGCGGGCCGGCGCAGGAAGATCGTGCAGGCGCTCGAAGACGCCGGGCTCGCCGTCGACTACGTGGAGGCCGTCGAGGCCGACACGCTCAGGCCCGTCAAGGCCCTCGAGAAGGGCGTGGCGGTGCTCCTCGCCGTCTTCTGCGGCAAGACCCGCCTCATCGACAACGCGGTGATGTGAGGATGGTCGACCTGAGCACGGAGGAGTGGCGGGAGGCGTACCGCCTCGTGAAGGCGGCGGCGGAGACGCCGGACGACGACGCGGCGCGCGCGACGGCCTTCGACTTCCTGCGCACGGCGGCGTCGAGGCGCCTCCTCGCCCTCGCCCACCTGCTCCAGCCCGGCGCGACCGCGCGGACCCTCCAGGCGGCCCTCGTGCCGCTGGAGCGCGTGGACGCGCGCGCGAAGATCACCGACGGCGAGATGGGCATCCGCACGGCGGACGCGCCGGGCCGCGTGGACAAGGCCCCGTTCACCGTCGTGGCGGACAACGTGCGGAGCGCCTTCAACATGGGCGGCATCTTCCGCACGGCGGACTTCTTCGGCGCCGAGCGGATTGTCCTCTGCGGCTATTCCCCCACTCCCGAGAACCCGCAGGTCCGAAAGACCGCGCTCGGGGCCGACGCCTCCACCCCCTGGGAACGCATCTCGGACGTGCGCGACGCCATCGACCGCCTCCGCGCCGAGGGGCGGCGCATCTACGCCCTTGAGACCGTGGACGGCGCGACGGACATCGCCCGCCTCGCGCCCGTCTTCCCCTGCGCCCTCCTCCTGGGCAACGAGCGCTTCGGGCTCGACCCCGACGTCGTCGCGCGGGCCGACGAGGCGCTGGAGATTCCCTCCCACGGCCTCAAGAACTCCCTCAACGTCGTCAGCGCCTTCGCCGTCGCCGGGGCCTTTCTGCGCCGGCGGTGAGAATCCGGCGAGAGCCCGCTGAACGGCCGGCGCAAGCCCGATGAAAGCCCGCGAATCCTGACATTGGGCTAACAAAGCTTCGCTATACTCTTCGCCACAGACACACACAACCCATCCTGCAGTCGGCTTCGGCCGATTCATTGAGGGTTCTGCCGCGCCCAAGAACAGGAAATGCGGTATGCCTCCGGGACGATTCCTCCCCACCTCCGCCCGGAGGCTCTTTTTATGCCCCCGACCAATTCTGGGGGTCATGTTGGCGCGCGATTGGACGCATCTCCGCGTTTCCGCATGAGGAAACCGTCAACACGGAAACGGTGTCGTTTAGTATAATATGCGGCGTGAACCATGCTGCAGGACGAAGAAGATTCGGATGCAACGGGAGGGCCGCGCGTGTCGCGGCCGCTCTCGCTGTCTTGTGCGGCCTTGACGCCTTTGGAGGCGAAATGTCTCACGCGGAGATCACCATATTTCGTTGCCGTATCTATAAAGACATTGGAGTGCCGAAGCCATAAGAGGAAGGGAATTTCTAAACACGGAGGACAACCATGCCGCTGAAGTCTGACATCAGCAAGAGGGAAATGACTGAAGAGGACATCAAGAACCGCTTCGTCACGCCCGCCTTGAACACCGCCGGATGGGAACGCGACCTCATCCTGATGGAGCGCTATTTCACCGACGGACGAATCCTCGTGCCGGCAAAGGGCAGGCGCCACGCAAGAAAAGAGGGGAACAAGGCCGACTACATCCTCTTCGCCGAGCCGAACCTCCCCATCGCCATCGTGGAGGCGAAGGACAACACGCAGCCCGTCTCCGGCGGAATCCAGCAGGCCATCCGCTACGCCGAGATCCTCGACCTCCCCTTCGCGTTCAGCGCCAACGGCGACGGCTTCTGCGAGTTCGACCGCACGACGGGCCGACAGGGACCCGACGCCCCGCTCGACGCCTTCCCGACGCCCGCCGAACTCCATCGGCGCTATTGGGACAGCCGCCGCCTTTCCCCCGCCGAACGCGCCGTGGTGGACACCCCCTACCACTACGACATGGAGACCTATCCGCCCCGCTACTACCAGCGCATCGCCATCAACCGCACGGTCGAGGCGGTCGCCAAGGGCGCGAAGCGCGCGCTTCTCGTGATGGCGACCGGCACCGGCAAGACCTACACTGCGTTCCAGATCATCCATCGCCTCCACAAGAGCGGCCTCAAGAAGAAGATCCTCTACCTCGCCGACCGCAACATCCTCATCGACCAGACGATGGCGCAGGACTTCAAGCCGTTCAAGAAGGTCATGACGAAAGTCCGGCAGAAGACCGTCGACTCGTCCTTCGAGATCTACATGTCGCTCTACGGCCAGTGGGTGGACTACGACAAGGCCGCGCAGAGTCCCGACGCGGAGATCGACGTCTCGAAGACGAAACAGCCCTACGAGTCGCTCGCGCCCGACTTCTTCGACCTCATCGTCGTCGACGAATGCCACCGCGGGAGCGTCCGCGACGACTCGGAGTGGAAGCGCATCCTCGAATACTTCTCCTCCGCCGCGCAGATCGGCATGACCGCCACCCCGAAGTCCGTCGAGGGCGCGGACAACCTCGACTACTTCTGCAAGGAGACGGACGGCCGGCCGCTCTACGTCTACTCCCTCGCGCAGGGCATCGAGGACGGCTTCCTCGCGCCCTACCGCGTCACCCAGTCGTTCCTCGACATCGACCTCGAGGGATGGAAGCCGGAGCCGGACGAGAAAGACCTCCATGACCGCCTGATCGAGCAGCGGCTCTTCAACCGCGCCGACATGGGAAGACGGCTCGCCGTCAACGTCCGCCGTCAGGTCGTCGCCCGCCGCATCACGAAAATGCTCCAGGCCGTCGGGCGCAAGACGAAGACGATCGTGTTCTGTCCCGACCAGGAGGAGGCCCTGGAGATGCGCAACCTCCTCGTCCGGCTCAATCCCGACGAATGCCGGAAGGACAGCCGCTACGTGATGCGCATCACGTCCGACGACCCCGCCGGCAAGAAGCAGCTCGACAACTTCATCGACCCCGACGAGCCCTATCCGACCGTCGTCACGACGAGCGAGCTCCTCGAAACCGGCGTGGACTGCAAGACCTGCGGACTGATCGTGTTCGACAAGGAGGTCGCGTCCATGACCAAGTTCAAGCAGATGGTCGGCCGCGGCACGCGCATCAACGCCGACAAGGGCAAGTTCTTCTTCGACATCCTCGACTTCCGCAACGTCACGTCCAAGTTCGCCGACCCCGACTTCGACGGCGTCGCGGACGCCACGGGCTCCGTCCGCTACGACGACGGGGACGAGGCGCCGCCGCCGGACGGCCCGGAGGAGCCGCCGGAGGACTACGCTCCGACGAAGTTCCACATCGTCGGGCCCGGCGACTGCCGGATCGTCCACGAGGTCGTGAAAGTCCTCGGCGCGGACGGCAAGCTCACGACGATGTCCGTCAGGGACTACACGCGCAAGGCCGTGCGGCGGCGGTTCGCCACGCTGGACGACTTCCTCCGGAAGTGGTCTGCCGCCGAGCGCAAGCAGGCGATCCTCGACGAGCTGGAGAAGTCCGAGATGCCGCTCATGATCGAGCAGGTGCAGGAGCAGAACCCCGGCCTCGCCGACAAGGACGCCTTCGACGTCATCCTCCACCTCGCCTTCGACCAGAAGCCGCTCACGCGCCGCGAGCGCGCGGAGAACGTGAAGAAGCGCAACTACCTCGCCAAGTACGAGGGCAAGGCGCGCCAGGTCCTCGAGGCCCTGCTCGACCGATACGCCGCCGGCGGCGTCCGGGAGCTCGAGAGCGAAAGCGCCCTCGACATCCCGCCCCTGGACGCCCTCGGCACGCCCTCGCGGCTCGTGTCCTTCTTCGGCGGGCCGGCGGACTTCGAGAAGGCCGTGCGCGAGCTCGAGAACGAACTCTACAGAAAGGTCGCATAGGAAGCATGGCCACGCAGAATCTCGTCAAGCGCCTCCAGAACATCATGCGCCGCGACGCCGGCATCAGCGGCGACGCCCAGCGCATCGAGCAGATGGTCTGGCTCTTCTTCCTCAAGGTCTACGACGCCCAGGAGACGGAATGGGAATACAAGGCCGGCCGGGCTCGGCGCAAGTTCGTCTCCATCATCCCGGAGAAGTACCGCTGGCGCAACTGGGCCCGCGCCAAGGACGCCGACGGCAAGGACGTCGGCACCGCCCTCACGGGCGACGAGCTCCTCGCCTTCGTCGGCGAGCTCTTCGCCGCGCTCAAGGGACTCGCCGTCACGCCGGAGACGCCCCTCCGGCAGGCGATCGTCCGCGAGGTGTTCGCCGACCTCAACCAGTACCAGAAGAACGGCATCCTCCTCCGCCAGGTCGTGAACGTCATCGACGAGATCGACTTCTCCGACGCCGAGGACCGCCACACCTTCGGCGACATCTACGAGGGCATCCTCAAGGACTTGCAGAGCGCCGGCAACGCCGGCGAGTTCTACACGCCGCGCGCCCTGACGGACTTCATCGTCTCGCGCCTCGACCCGAAGCTCGGCGAGCGCTTCGGCGACTTCTCCTCCGGCACCGGCGGCTTCCTCGTCTCGACGCTGAACCACCTCCACGCCCAGGTCAGGACGACCGCCGACCGCGCCCGGCTCCAGACCGCCGTCCTCGGACAGGAATGGAAGCCTCTCCCCTACCTCCTGTGCATCACCAACCTCCTCGTCCACAACATCGACGAGCCGAACGTCCGCCACATGGACTCCCTCGGAAGGCGGCTCAAGGACTGGAAGCCGGACTGCGACGTGATCGGCATGAACCCGCCCTACGGCGGCAGCACCGAGGCGAGCGTGAAGTCCAACTTCCCGTCCGAGTTCCAGACGTCCGAGACGGCCGACCTGTTCATCCTCCTCATCATGCAGCGCCTCAAGCGCGGCGGCCGCGCCGGCGTCATCATCCCGGACGGATTCATGTCCGGCACGGACGGCGCGAAGCTCGCCATCAAGCAGAAGCTCCTGCGCGAGTTCAACCTGCACACGGTGGTCCGCCTCCCGGGGAGCATCTTCTCGCCCTACACGGGCATCGCCACGAACGTCCTCTTCTTCGACCGCCCGGAGGCGACGCCGGAAGCGGGCGCGGTCGTCACGAAGGACGTCTGGTTCTACCGCCTCGACATGCCGGAGGGGCTCAAGCACTTCTCCAAGACGAAGCCCATGCGCCTCGAGCACTGCCGGCCGATCGCCGACTGGTGGGACGACCGCCGGGAGATCGTCGGCGAGCAGATCGGCGACAAGTCGCGCCGCTTCTCCGCGCAGGAGATCCTCGCGGGGAACTGCAACCTCGACCTCTGCAAGTTCCCGGTCAGGCAGGAGGAGCTCCTGCCGCCGAAGGCGCTCATGGCCCGCTACCGCGAGGCGCGGGACGAGGTAGACGCCAGGATCGACGCCGTGCTCGCGAAGATCGACGCGCTTCTCGAAGAGGGCGCGAAATGAGCAACGTCCGCACATACGCCGACGCCGTCCAGGCCATCAAGACGGCAATCCTGCAAAGCCAATACGAGGCGGCCCGCTCCGTCAACGAGAAGCAGCTCTCGCTTTACTTCGGCATCGGCAAATACATCTCGCTCAACTCCCGCAAGGGCTTCTGGGGAAAGGGCGCCATCGACGCCATCAGCGAACGCCTCCAGTCGGAATTGCCGGGATTGCGCGGCTTTTCGGCGCGAAGTCTCCGCGATATGCGGATTTTCTACGAAGAATGGTCTATGCTGGATTCGACAAGGATTGCCGAGGCCAACGAAGTTTTGGCAGATGGCTCTGCCAAATCAACTGGCGGCAATTTGACGTCGGCTGGTGCCAAAACCGGAATCGCAATTTGGCACCCGCAGGTGCCAAATTGCCTCGCGCTGCCTGAAACGGCTTTTTTCTCGATCGGATTCACGCTTCACAGAACAATCCTTTCGAAGGCAAAGGACCTGGAGGAGCGCATTTTCTACATTCAGAAAAGCGCATCCGAGAAATACAGTCGGGAAGCGCTTGAAGCCAGCATCGCCCGCGACGACTACCGCCATCAGGGGAGGCTGCCGAACAACTTCGCGCAGGCACTCCCCGCCGCAAGCCAGTCACTCCGCGCCATTGGGTCCTTCAAGGACGAATACCTTCTCGACTTCATCAACGTCGAGGAGCTCGGCGCGCGGGACGGACAGGACGTGGACGAGCGGGTCGTGGAGAACGCCATCGTCCACAACGTCAAGAACTTCATCCTCGCTTTCGGAAAGGACTTCACCTTCGTCCGCAACCAATACCACCTGGACGCCTTCGGCGAAGACCAATACGTCGACCTGCTCTTCTTCAACCGCGAGCTGAACTGCCTCGTGGCGGTGGAGCTCAAGACGGGGAAGTTCAAGACCTCCTATCTCGGCCAGCTGCAAGGCTACTTGAGCGTCCTCGACGGCTTCGAGCGCAAGCCGCACGAGAACCCGTCC
>CAVEVC010000071.1:0-16081 GCA_963618935.1 Clostridiales bacterium CCNA10
CGCGCCGTCTACGAGAAGACCGTCACGCTGCCGAAGACCGCGAAGGGCGGGCTCGTCCTCGACCTCGGTACGGTGAAGGACGTCGTGAACGTGTGGGTGAACGGACGCTCCCTCGGTTGCTTCTGGGAGGCGCCGTATCGCGTCGTGTTGCCGGCCGACCTCGCGACGCCCGGCGCCGCGCTGAAGCTGCGTCTCGAGGTCGTCAACACGTGGCCGAACCGCCTGATCGGCGACGCGATCGCCCGGAAGGGGGGCGCGGCCGAGCCGAAGTCGCCGAAGGGCCCGTGGCCGCAGTGGGTGCTGGACGGCAAGCCCGACTCCGGCACGGGCATCTTCACGTGGAGCAACTTCATGGGCTGGGCGGCGGACGAGCCGCTCCTCCCCGCCGGCCTGATCGGCCCCGTCCGCCTCGTGGAAGCGAAGTGACGGGCAGGCGGCCGTGGCCGCGCCGTGGCTGCGCGCGAACGCCCGCGCGGCGGCTACATGACGACCACGGGGAGGCCGTGGCGCTGGAAGGGCGCAAGGTCCGTGTCGAGGGGGCGGTCCACGTCGAAGCCGGGCGTATAGGCGCGTCCCGTGAAGGGGTATTTCGCCGCCGCCGTGAGGTGATAGGGGAGCAGTTCGACGCGGATGAGGCCCGAGGGCCCCTCCAGCAGACGGGCGAAGCCCTCCTTCGCCTCCGGCGTGTCGTTGACGCCGGGGATGAGCGGGATGCGGGCGATGAAGGGGCGTCCCGTCGCCTTGAGCCAGCGGAGGTTCGCGTGGATGGGGGCCGGATCGACGCCGGTCCAGCGGCGGTGGGCGGCGGGATCGGGGTGCTTGAGGTCCTGGAAGACGAGATCGAGCCGGGAGACGACGCGCTGGTAGGCGGCGGGGGAGGCGTAGCCGCTCGTTTCGAGGGCGAGGTGCTGGCCGCGGAGAAGGGGGATGAGGGCGGCGAGGAAGGAGGCCTGGAGGAGGGGTTCGCCGCCGGAGAAGGTGACGCCGCCGTCGGAGGAACGGAGGATGTCCGCATTGACGAGAATCTCGTCCGCAAGCGCCCGGGCGGCGATGCGGCGGCCGCAGAGGACGCGGGCGCCGTGGGGGCAGTCCCCGCCGTGCGCGCAGGACCCGCAGTGGACGCACCTCTGCGCCTTGAAGAGCGTTTCCGGCTCGGGGGAGAGCCCTTCGGGGTTGTGGCACCAGGTGCAGCGGAGGGGGCAGCCCTTGAAGAAGACGGTCGTGCGGATGCCGGGCCCGTCATGGAGACAGAACTCGCGCACCTCGAAGACAACCGCCGTCTCTTCACCGCCGTTCCGCATGGGCGCAGTATAGCACAACCGCCGGGATTGTGGTAAACTACGCCCCTCAAAGGAAGAAGCCCCGTCAGGAACATGGAAGCCCGCGCGATGCGTTTTGCCCTCACCCATCTGTCGTGTGCCTGCGCGCTCGGGCGGACGAAGGACGACGTCCTCGCCCACGCCCGCGCAGGGTCGTCCGCCGGGATGGTTCCGCTTGAGGGCGACATTCCTGGGCGGCGCGTCTTCTTCGGGATGGTCCCCGGCGAACTGCCGTCCATTGAGGAGCCGGAATTCGACATGCGGGCGAACCGCCTTCTCCTCCACGCGGTGGGGAACATGCGCGCGGAACTCGACGGCTTTCTCGCGCGGTACGCGCCGGACCGCGTGGCGGTCGTGCTGGGCGCCTCCAGCGCCGGCATCGACGAGGCCCAGCGCCACGTCGACGCATGGCTGGAGACGGGCGCGAAGCCGGAGGCGTTTCGCTTCTCGCAGATCGAGCTTGGCACGCCGTCCGACTACCTGAAACGCCTCCTCGGCGTGACGGGCCCCGCCTACACGGTCTCGACGGCGTGCAGTTCGGGCGCGAAGGCGTTTGCGGCGGCGCGGCGCTTGATCGCGCGGGGCGTGGCGGACGCCGCGCTCGTGGGCGGCGTGGACGGACGCTGCCGGTTCGCGCTGAACGGCTTCCACGCATTGGGGGCGCTCGCCCCCGGCCTCTGCCGCCCCCTCTCCCCCGACCGCGACGGCATCAACCTCGGCGAAGGCGTCGCCCTCTTCACGCTTGAACGGGCGGCGGCGGACGAAGGCGCCGCCCGACGGACCGTCTACCTCGCCGGCTGCGGCGAGTCGAGCGACGCCTGCCACGCGACGGCGCCGGACCCCGAGGGGCGCGGCGCGGAGGCGGCGATGCGCGCGGCGTTGGCGGACGCCGGGCTCGCCCCGGCCGACATCGCCTACCTGAACCTGCACGGCACGGGGACGCCGGCGAACGACGCGATGGAGCTCAAGGCCGTCCGCCGCGTCTTCCCCGCCTTTTCCCTGGCGTCCCCGCGGTCCTGCGGCACCGGCGCCCCCCGCCCCGCCGTCGAGTCGACGAAGAGCCTCACGGGGCACTGCCTCGGCGCGGCGGGGGCGGTGGAGGCGGCGCTCTGCTGGCTGTATCTCGCGTCCGGGGACGTGAGGGGGGCGGCGATGAGCAATTCGTTCGCCTTCGGCGGCTCGAACGCGAGCGTGGTCTTCACGGCGGAGGACGGGCGATGACGGCGCCGTGGCCGCTGGACGAACTGCTGCCGCATCGCCCGCCGATGCGCCTCATCGACGCGATCGAGGCGTTCGACCCCGAGGCGAAGACGCTTACGGCGACGGTGACGATTACGCCCGAACAGATCTTCTTCTTCGGCGCGGAGGAGGGCGTGCCGAACTGGGTGGCGGTCGAGTACATGGCGCAGGCGAGCGCGGCGCTCGCGGGATGCTACGACCGGCATGTCGCGCCCGGCCGCCCGGCGCGTCCGGGCCTGCTCCTCGGCACGCGGAAGCTGGACCTGAAGCTGGCGCGGTTCGAGGCGGGCCGGACGTACCGCGTGACGGCGGCGAATGCGTTCTGGGATGCGGACGCGGCGGCGTTCGCGTGCGAGATCCGCGACGCGGCGGGGGACGTGGTGGCGACGGCGACGCTGAACGCCTACCGCCCGCCGGATTTCGAGAACTTTCTGAAGGAGCAGGCAACGGCATGAAGCGCGTTCTGGTGACGGGATCCTCCCGGGGAATCGGGAGGGCGGTGGCGCGGCGGCTCGCGCAGGACGGCTTTGCCGTCGTGGCGCACGCGGTGCGGAACGCGGCGGCCGCCGCAGAGACGGCGGCGGACTGCGCGCGCCTCTCCGGCGCGCCCGTGCAGCCGGCGCTCGTCTTCGACCTTGCGGACCGCGCGGCGACGGCGGCGGCGCTGGAGGCCGACATCGCCGCGCACGGCCCCTACTTCGGCGTCGTCGCGAACGCGGGCGTCAGCTCGGACGCGCCGTTCCCGCTCCTCGACGGCGACGCCTGGGACAAGGTGGTCGGCACGGACCTCACGGGCCTCTACAACCTCCTCAAGCCCATCGTGATGCCGATGGTCTCGAACCGCATCCGCGGCCGCATCGTGGCGCTCTCCAGCGCAAGCGGCCTCGTGGGCAACCGCGGCCAGGTCAACTATTCCGCCGCGAAGGCGGGCGTGGTCGGCGCGACGAAGGCGCTCGCCGTGGAGCTCGCGAAGCGCGGCATCACCGTGAACGCGGTCGCGCCCGGCGTCATCGAGACGGAGATGGCCGCCTCCATCGAGGAGCCGGAGCTCGTGAGGCGCGCGATCCCGATGCGCCGCTTCGGCACGCCCGAGGAGGTCGCCGGCGTGGTGGCGTTCCTCTTCCGCGACGAGGCCGCCTACGTCACGCGACAGGTCATTTCGGTCAACGGAGGGCTGTTCTGATGCGGCGGGTCGTCGTGACGGGCATGGGGCTTGTGAGCCCGCTCGGGAATTCGGTCGAGGCGGCGTTCGCGCGCCTGAAGACGTTCGAGAACTGCGTGCGGGCGCTGCCCGAGCTGGCGGGCTACCGGGGCCTCAACACGCGCCTCGGGTGCCGGACGGCGTTCGAGAGGCCCGCGCACTGGACGCGCAAGACGACGCGCACGATGGGCGACGTCTCGATGTTCGCGCTCGCGGCGACGGAACAGGCCGTCGCCCAGGCGGGGCTCGACGAGGCGACGCTCCAGAACGGCCGCACGGGCGTCGCCTACGGGTCCTGCTCGGGGTCGATCCCCGCGCTCCTCGACTTCTACGCGATGCTCGCGACGAAGGAGGTCGCGGGCGTCACGAGCGGCACGTACATCAAGCTCATGCCGCAGACGACCGCCTGCAACCTCTCCGTCCACTTCAGGACGCACGGCCGCCTCGTCCCGACGGGCACGGCCTGCACGAGCGGGTCGCTCGCCCTCGGCAGCGCCGCCGAGCTCATCCGCTGGGGCGTGCAGGACGTCATGATCGCCGGCGGCGCGGAGGAGTTCAGCGCCGCCCAGGTCGCGGTCTTCGACACGCTCTACGCGACCTCCCTCCGCAACGACGCCCCCCGCGCGACGCCCGCGCCCTACGACGTGGACCGCGACGGCCTCGTCGTCGGCGACGGCGCGGGGACCTTCGTCCTCGAGGAATACGAACACGCCCGCGCGCGCGGCGCGGCCATCCTCGCCGAGCTCGCCGGCTTCGCCGAGACGACGGACGGCACGCACGTCACGAACCCGAACGCCGAGACGATGGCCTGCGCGCTGCGGGGCGCCCTCGCGGACGCCGGGATCGACGGCGCGGCGATCGGCTACGTCAACGGGCACGGCACCGCCACGAAGGCCGGCGACGTCGCCGAGACCGCCGCGACGCGCGCCGTCTTCAACCGCGCCGTCCCGATCTCCTCCCTCAAGAGCTACGCCGGCCACACGCTCGGCGCGTGCGGGGCCATCGAGGCCGCGCTCACCGTCAAGTCCCTCGCGGCCGGCTGGTACCCGCCCACGCTCAACCTGCGCCGTCCCGACCCGGCCTGCGCCGAGCTCGACTACATCTCCGGCGAAGGGCGCGCGCTCGACGCCGAGTACGCGATGACGAACAACTTCGCCTTCGGCGGCGTCAACACGTCGCTCGTCTTCCGGCGCGCCGGGGCGTCCTGGGCGCCGTGACGCCCCCGCGCGGGCGGATGGACATGGACGGTGCGCCGTGGATGTGGTAGACTGGAAGCCCTCACAAGGAGAACAACATGAACATCACACGTAGAAACTTCCTCGGCGCCTCGGCCCTCGCCGGCGCCGCGTTCCTCGCGCCCGGATGCTGCAGCTCCTGCTGCGGCGCGCGCTATGGCAAGGTCGCGCTTCAGCTCTACTCGCTGAAGGACTACATCGGCGGCAGCAAGAAGCTCAAGACCAAGGGCGTCGGCCTGGAGAAGGGCCTCGCCGACGTCCGCGCGATCGGCTTCGAGGGCGTCGAGTTCGCCGGCTACTACGGCTTCAAGCCCTGCGAGCTCAAGAAGATGCTCGCGGACAACGGCCTCAAGGTGTGCGGCACGCACGTCTCGAACAGCCAGTACGGCTTCGACGTGAAGAAGTGGACGTTCAGCCCGGACGTTCTCAAGAAGACCTGCGAGTTCGAGACGGGCTACGGCAACACGCTCGTCATCTGCCCCGGCGGCGGAAACATCCCCCCGGGCGCCTCCTGGTCCACCGGCCAGGGCGGCGAGCCCTGCAAGCCCACGAAGGAGATCGACGAGTTCACGAAGAAGCTCGCCGACTTCTACAACAAGGCGGCCGCCGTCGCGAAGGGGATGGGCTGCAGGATCGGCCTCCACAACCACACGTGGGAGCACGCGATCAAGATGACCGACGGCACGTCGTTCTGGGACTACTTCTTCTCGAACACCTGCCCGGACGTCTGCATGGAGCAGGACGTCGGCTGGTCCACCTGCGCGGGCGTCGACTGCTGCGAGCAGTACGTGAAGTACCCGTTCCGCAGCCCGACGCTCCACGCCAAGGAGAACGGCATGGGCAAGGGCGTCAAGGAGTTCGACGCCATCCTCGGCCAGCCCGGCAAGCCGGGCGCGACGCCGGTGCCGTGGGACCGCCTCTTCGTCGCGTCGGACAAGAACAAGGTCGAGTGGTACGTCGTCGAGTGCGAGCGCCACTTCGACGACCCGAACGGCGCCGTCAAGCCGTCGTTCCAGTTCCTCCGCTCGAAGGGCCGCTGCTAGGCCCCCTCGCCCCGTCGGGCGGCGCCCTCCCCGGGCGCCGCCCGCCCGAACCCACCTGAACGAAGAGAAGCAAAGCAAGGCCAGGATGAAGAAGACCGCGAAGAAGCCGTCCCCGCAGAACGTCGTGCAGAAGATCATCGCCGCCCACCTCGTGGAGGGCGACCCCGCGCACGACGCCGAGCTGGGCATCCGCATCGACCAGACCCTCACGCAGGACGCGACGGGCACGATGGCGTACCTCCAGTTCGAGTCGATGGACGTGCCGCACGTGCGCAACGAGCTCGCGGTCTCCTACGTGGACCACAACACGGTGCAGATCGGCTTCGAGAACGCCGACGACCACGACTTCCTCGCCTCCGTCGCGAAGAAGTACGGCATCGTCTACTCCAAGTGCGGCAACGGCATCTGCCACCAGCTGCACCTGGAGCGCTTCGGGAAGCCCGGCCGGACGCTCCTCGGGTCCGACAGCCACACCCCCACGGGCGGCGGCATCGGCATGGTCGCGATCGGCGCGGGCGGCATCGACATCGCCGTCGCGATGGCCGGCGGCGCCTTCCACATCCCCACGCCGAAGGTGCGCGGCATCCGGCTGACGGGGCGCCTCCCGAAGGGGTGCAGCGCGAAGGACGTGATCCTCAAGGTGCTGGAGAGGTTCGGCACGAAGGGGAACGTGGGCTGGATCTTCGAGTACTTCGGCCCCGGCGTGAGGACGCTCGACGTGCCCTCGCGCGCGACGATCGCGAACATGGGCGCGGAGCTGGGCGTGACGACCTCCGTCTTCCCCTCCGACGCCGTGACGCGGCAGTTCCTCGCCGCGCAGGGGCGCGCCGAAGACTGGACGGAGCTCGTGGCGGACCGGGGCGCGGCCTACGACGACGTCTTCGAGGTGAAGCTCGACGCGCTCGAGCCGCTGATGGCGGCGCCGCACTCGCCGGGCAACGTCGTCGCCGTGAAGGCGATGAAGGGCGCGAAGGTCAACCAGGTCCTGATCGGCTCCTGCACGAACGGCTCCTACCGCGACATCCGCACGGTCGCCCTCTACCTGAAGGGGAAGCGCGTCGCCGAGGACGTGGAGGTGGGCATCGCCTGCGGCTCGCGCCAGGTCGAGAGCATGCTCGCGGCCGACGGCTCGCTCGCGATCCTCATCGCGGCGGGCTGCCGCATCCTCGAAAACGCCTGCGGCTTCTGCATCGGCGCGCACATGTCGCCCCGCACGGGCGCCGTCTCGCTCCGCACGAACAACCGCAACTTCGAGGGGCGCAGCGGCACGAAGTCGGCGCAGGTCTACCTCGTCTCGCCCGAGACGGCCGCCGCCTCCGCGCTCGCCGGCAAGGTGGCGGACCCCCGCCAGGCGCCCGTCGCGGCCGTGCCCGCGCCAAAGGCGTTCCCAATCGACGATTCGATGTTCCTCTACCGCGCCACGGCGCGCCGGGGCGTGAAGAAGGCCGAGATCGTGCGCGGCCCCAACATCGCGCCCGTCCCGAAGGGCGAGCCGATGCCCGCGTCCTGCAGGGGCGTCTGCGCGATCAAGGTGGGCGACAAGATCACGACGGACCACATCATGCCCGCCGGCGCGCGCCTCAAGTTCCGCTCGAACGTCCCCCAGTACGCGAAGTTCGTCTTCGAGCCGTGCGACCCGGCCTTCCACGACACGTGCCTCGCGAACAAGGCGAAGGGCCTCGCGAACGTCATCGTGGCGGGCGAGAGCTACGGGCAGGGCTCCAGCCGCGAGCACGCGGCCCTCTGCCCGATGTACCTCGGCGTGAAGGCCGTGATCGCAAAGTCCATCGAGCGCATCCACCGCGCGAACCTGATCAACTTTGGCATCGTGCCGCTCGTCTTCGACGACCCGAAGGCATACGACGCGATCGCCCCCGGCGACGCGCTGGAGCTGGTGGACGTGAAGGCCGCCGTCGAAGGCGACGGGCGGGCGACGGTGAAGACCGCGAAGGGGGCGTTCACCGCGACCGCGCGCCTCTCCTCCCGCGAGAAGCGGCTGCTGCTGGCGGGCGGCCTGCTCGCCTCGCTCAGGTAGGCGACGAGGCAGAAGGCGCGCGGCTGCAGCGGTTGGAACGGAATGGAGGCGAGCATGGAAGGTAGGTTTTCGAGGAAAGGCTCCCGCGCGGCCGTCTGCGCGTGCCTGGCCGCCGCATCCCTGTGGGCGGACCCCGCCGTGGACGAGCTGGAGGCCGACTGGCTTGCCCAGGCGCCCATGCCCGCCGGGGAGGACCCCGCGCGCTGGCGGGCGCGCCACCTGAAGCGCCGGGCCGAGCGCCTGAAGGCCGTCGTCGCCGTCTCCCCGCGCTGGGTCTACTGCCGCCACTATGTCATGGGCGGCTCCCACTACGCCTACACGGAGGCGCTTTCCGACGCGCAGAACGAGCGGACGTTCCACGCCATCGGGTCCTCCCTCTGCCTGGCCGAACACCGCCCCGACGGCCTCTGGCAGGAGACGGAGCTGCTCTCGACCCAGACGGGCTGCTTCCGCGACGTCGACGTCTCCCCGGACGGAACGCGCATCCTCTACTCGTTCAAGGCAAGCGACCGGGGCGACGATTTCCACCTCTACGAGATGACGCTGGCGGACCGCTCCGTCCGGCAGCTCACGCACGGCGCCGGCGTCGCCGACTACGAGGGCTGCTATCTGCCCGACGGGCGGATTCTCTTCAACTCCACGCGCTGCATGCAGATCGTCGACTGCTGGTGGACCGAGGTGAGCAACCTCTACCGCTGCGAGGCGGACGGCTCGAAGATCACGCGCATCACCTTCGACCAGGTCCACGACAACTACCCCGCCCTCGCCGACGACGGCCGCGTCCTCTACACGCGCTGGGAATACAACGACCGCTCGCAGATGTTCCCGCAGCCGCTCTTCGCGATGAACCCGGACGGGACGAACCAGCGCGCGGTCTACGGCGGGAACTCCTGGTTCCCCACGACGCTCATCCATGCGCGGGCCGTCCCCGGAAGCCCCCTCTTCTTCGGCATCGCGACGGGCCACCACTCCCTCCAGCCCGGCGAGCTGATGCGCTTTGACCCGCGCGAAGGGCGCGAGGAGGACCAGGGCGCCTGGCAGCTGGCCCCGCTCCGCAAGGCGAAGGCGCGCCGCGTCGACGCCGACGGCCAGGAGGGGCGCGTCGCGTGCTACCCCTATCCGGTCAACGAGGGCGAGGTCGTGCTGTCCTATCTGCCGGAAGGGTGGCGGCGCGCGCCGGACGGCCGACTGGAGAGGTACGACCGGCGCGCGCCGTTCGGGCTCTACTGGACGCACGTGGACGGCGCCCGCGAGCTGCTGGTGTCCCGCCGCGGGAAGATCCCCTGCGGCCGGCCGGTGCCGGTCTGCGCGCGGAAGCTGCCGAACCGCCCCTCGGTCCGCCCCGACGAATCGAAGGCGACGGGCGTCTTCGCCATCCGCGACGTCTACGAGGGCGCGCCCATGGAAGGGGTGCCGAGGGGGACCGTGAAGGCCGTGCGGGTCGTCTCCATCGACTACCGGGCCGCGGGCATCGGCGCGAACGCGAATGGCGGCCCGGGCGGCGGGGGGCTCTCCTGCACGCCGCCGGCGGTCGGCAATGCGTCCTGGGGCGTCAAGCGCGTGCTGGGCGAGGTGCCCGTCGCCGAGGACGGCTCGGCCGTCTTCGAGGCGCCGGCGCGGACGCCCCTCTACTTCATGCTGCTCGACGAGAAGGGGCGGATGGTGCAGTCCATGCGCAGCTGGACGGTCCTCCAGCCCGGCGAGGCCGCAAGCTGCATCGGGTGCCACGAGAGCGCGAACCGCGCGCCGGACTTCCGCCGGGGCGAGGCCCGCTCCGCGCGGGGGCGCGTGGCCAAGCCCGCGCGCGGCTTCAGCTTCCTCAAGGACGTCCAGCCGATCCTCGACCGCCGCTGCACGGGATGCCATGCGCCGGCGAAGAACGCGAACATCCCGGACCTCACGGCGACGGAGGTGCTGGACGGCCATTCCAAGCGCCGCTGGACCGCGTCCTACCTCGCGCTCACCCATGCGCACAAGGCGCCCGCCGGGAACTGGGTGGGGAATCCCGACCATCCCGCGCTCAACTGGATCCACTCGGCCTCCGTCCCCACGCCGATCCCCCCGCTCTGGAAGGGCGCGCGCACCAGCCGGCTCTTCACGGAGAAGCTCGACAAGGGCCATGCGCCCGGCCTCACGGACTCCGAGCTCCGCACCCTTGCGTGCTGGGTCGACCTGGGCGTGCCGTTCTGCGGCGACTACGAGGAAGCCCACGCCTGGGACGAACGGGACCGCGGGGTCTGGCGCGCGTGCGTGGACAAGCGCCGGCGGAACGCCTCCTGTGGCGAAGGGCGGGAGCAGCAGGCGCCATGAACGGAACGACGCTCAAATACCTGAAGGTCGTCGGCACGTGGCGCGACGTCGCGGACGCCGCGCGCACGACGGTCCGCATGCCGGAAGGCCAGAAGGAGCCGTCCGCGAAGTGGAAGCGGCGCATCCTCCTCGCGGAGCACTCGCCGGTCCGCAAGCTGCTCGTGAGCTGGAAGTGGAGCGGCCTGCCCTACTGGGTGAGCGTCCACTTCGTGCGCCACAAGTACGGCATCGAGCACTTCGTCTCGACGCAGCGCACGGACCGGACGGGCGAGGACCGCACGGCGAAGGGGCAGGACGCGCCCGTGGAGCACGAGTGCTTCGCGAACGCGGCGGAGGTGATGTTCATCAGCCGCCGCCGCCTCTGCGCCCAGGCAAGCCCGGAGACGCGCGCGGCGTGGCGGCTCGTGGTGGACGCCCTCGCGGAGAAGGAGCCCGAGCTCGCCTCCTGCTGCGTCCCCGAATGCGTCTACCGCGGGTTCTGCCCCGAGTTCAGAAGCTGCGGGTTCGCCCGGACGCCCGCCTTCGCCGAGGCCGTGCGGCAGTACAGGGGGGGGGAGGCATGACCGAGCGCATCCAGAACATCCTGAGCCACGCGGGCGTGGCGAGCCGGCGGCACGCGGCGGAGATGATCGCCGCCGGGCGCGTCGCCGTGGACGGGCGCGTGGTGACGGAGCCGTACCTGCGCTTCGACCCCGCCGCCGTGAAGGTGGAGGTGGACGGGCGCCCGGTCGCCGCGGCGCGCGAGCGGACGCGCACGATCATGCTCTACAAGCCCGCCGGCGTGCTTTCGACCCTGAGCGACCCCTTCGGCGGGGAGACCGTCGCCGACCTCCTGCGCGGCCAGGTGCCGGAACGGCTCGTGCCCGTGGGGCGCCTCGACAAGGAGAGCGAGGGGCTGCTCCTGATGAGCAACGACGGCGACCTCACGCTCTCCCTCACCCATCCGCGCTTCGCGCACGAGAAGACCTACATCGTGCGCGTGGCAGGGCGCTGGAGCGAGGAGAAGCTGCGGATCCTGCGCGGGCCCGTCGCCATGCCCGACGGCTATGTGACGCGCCCCGCGCCGGTGGAGGTGGTGCGCCCCGCCGGACGCGACAACGTGGCGGCGCTCTCCTTCCGCCTGCGGGAGGGCCGCAAGCGCCAGATCCGCTACATGTGCAGCGCGGCGCACCTCGTGGTGCTCTCGCTGAAGCGCGTCGCGGTGGGTCCGCTGCGCCTGCCGGCCGACCTCAAGCCCGGCGCGTGGCGCGACCTGACGCCCGCCGAGCGCCGCCTGCTGGGCTGACCGTCAACCGTTTTCTCACCGTTTCTCTCTCTCTGGATCATGAAGATTTTGATGCTAGGCGACGTGGTGGGCTCTCCGGGGCGGCGGATTCTGCGCGAGAACCTGCCGCGCATCCGGCGCGAGCTGGGCGTGGAGGCCGTCGTGGCGAACGCCGAGAACGCGGCGGCGGGGTCCGGCCTCACCGTGCCGCTCGCGGAGGAGATCTTCAAGGCGGGGGTGGACGCGATTTCGCTCGGCGACCACACGTGGGGGCAGAAGGAGTTCCCCGGCTCGATCGGCCGCCTCGCGAACGTCGTCCGCCCCGCGAACCTGCCCCCCGAGTCGCCGGGGAAGGGCTGGACGCTCGTGACGACGCCCATCTGCCGCTTCATCGTGCTGAACCTGCTCGGACGCGTCTTCATGGGCCCGGCGGACTGCCCGTTCCACGCGGCGGACGCCGCCCTGAGGCAGATGCCGAAGGACGTCCCCGTCTTCGTCGACTTCCACGCCGAGGCGACCAGCGAGAAGATGACCCTCGCGCACTACCTGGAGGGGCGCGTGACGGCCGTCGTCGGCACCCACACCCACGTGCAGACCTCAGACGCGGTCGTGCTGCCGGGCGGCACCGCCTTCCAGGCCGACCTCGGCATGACGGGGCCCTGGTACTCCTCCATCGGGCGCGACTTCCGCCCCGTCCTCCAGAAGTTCCTCACCGGCATCCCCGCGCGCTTCGACGTCGCGGAGGGCCCCGCCACGCTCGAGGGCGCCGTCATCGCCTTCGACCCAACCACGAAGAGGGCGTCCTCCATCGCCCCGTTCCGCTACCGGGAGCCCCTGCCATGATCGCGTACCTGAAGGGCGTCCTCGCCGAGAAGGAGATTGCGCGGGTCGTCGTGGAATGCCGCGGCGTCGGCTACGAGGCGGCGATCCCGCTTTCCACCTTCGACCGCCTCCCCGCCGAGGGCGCCGAGGTGAAGCTCTACACGCACCACGAGGTGCGCGAGGACGCGCAGCTGCTCTTCGGCTTCGCGACGAAGCAGGAGCGCGACATGTTCCGGCTCGTGACGACCGTCTCCGGCGTCGGGCCCAAGCTCGCGCTCGCGGTCCTCTCCGGCCTCGCCGTCGGCGACATCCAGCTCGCCGTCTCGCAGGGCGACGCGAAGCGCCTCGCCGCCGTCAAGGGCATCGGCAAGAAGACGGCCGCCCGCATCGTCGTGGAGCTGAAGGACAAGATCAACCCCATCGAGGCCCTCTCGAACGCGGCGGGCGAGGCCTCGCGGGAGCAGGGCGCCGTGCTGCGCGACGCGATGCTCGCGCTCGCCGCCCTCGGCTTCAGCGAGGACATCGCCCGCGCGAAGGTCCAGAAGGTCCTCGACGGAGAGCCCGCCCTCGCCGACGTCGAGACGATCCTCAAGCGGGCGCTCGCCCCAGGCTGAGCGTGCGGAGGAGGCGGACGAGAACGACACGGCGGACGAGAAAGACATTCTGAAAGCAAAGGAGAAGAGATCGAGATGAAGCAGGCCTACGTCAACGGCGAACCCATTTCCAAGGAGGCGGTGCAGTTCGAGCTGGACCGTCTCGTGAAGTTCTATTCCGAGCACGGGATGCGTCCCGACGAAATCAAGGCGAACCTCCCGAAGCTCGTCGAGAAGGCACAGGAGCAGGCGATCGGCGCAAAGCTCCTCCTCGCGCGCGCGCTGCAGCTGGACAAGCCGGTGGACGAGAAGGCCGTCGACGCGAAGGTCGCCGAGATCGTCGCCCAGGTGGGCGGGCGCGACAGCTTCGTGCGCGTCCTCGCCCAGCAGAAGATGTCCGAGGACGACCTCCGCCGCGAGATCGCGAAGGGCTGCCGCGTCGACTCGCTCGTGCAGCAGGCCTGCAGCGGCGTCGCCGAGCCGACCGAGCAGGAGATCGCCGCCTACTACGCCGCCCACAAGGACGACTTCGTCTCCCAGCCCCAGGTGCTCGCCCAGCACATCCTCGTGAAGACCGAGGGCCTCGACGGGGCGGACAAGGTGGAGGCGCTGGACAAGATCAAGGCGATCCGCGCGCGCATCCTCTCCGCCGGCGAGCCCGGCGAAGTCGGCCAGGCGTTCTGCCAGGAGGCGAAGGAGCATTCCGACTGCCCGAGCGGCGCGCAGGGCGGCTCCCTCGGCTGGTTCGGCCCCGGCATGATGGTGCCCGAGTTCGACAAGGCCGCCTTCGCGATGAAGTGCGGCGAGGTGTCGGACGTCATCGAGACCCAGTTCGGCTACCATATCATCCTCAAGACGGACGAACGCGCGGGCGGGCCTCAGACGCTCGTCGACGTCGCCGGCCAGATCCGCGACCTCCTCCGCCACGAGGCGCGCGGCCGCGCGATGGACGCCTTCGTCGCCGAGCTCCGCGAGAAGGTCAAGATCGAATACAAGTAGCGGCATAGGACGGTCGCCATGGATCACGCACTTCTCTTCAAGCGGGCCTGCAAGGTCATTCCCGGCGGCGTGAACTCGCCCGTGCGGGCCTTCAACGGCGTGGGCGGCACGCCCGTCTTCGTGGAGAGCGGCCGTCGCCAGAAGATCCGCACCGCCGACGGGCGCACGCTCACGGACTACTGCTGCAGCTGGGGCGCGATGGTCCTCGGCCACGCCCACCGCGAGGTCGTGGCCGCCGCGAAGGCCGCCGCCGCGCGCGGCACCACCTTCGGCATCGCGACGCCGCTGGAGGTCGAATTCGCCGAACGGCTCGTCTCGCTCGTGCCGGGGCTGGAGATGGTGCGGGCCGTCAACTCGGGCACCGAGGCCGTGATGACGGCCCTTCGCCTCGCGCGCGGCGCGACGGGGCGCAGCGTCGTCCTGAAGTTCGACGGCTGCTACCACGGCCACAGCGACACGGTGCTCGTGAAGAGCGGGTCGGGCGTCCTTACGATGGGGGCCACCTCATCCGCCGGCGTGACGGCGGGCGCGGTCGCCGATACGCTCGTCGTCCCCTACAACGACCTCAAGGCCGTCGAGGCCGCCTTTGCGGAACATGGCGACCAGATCGCCGCCGTAATCGTGGAGCCCGTCGCGGGCAACATGGGCCTCGTGCCGCCGGCGGACGGCTTTCTGAAAGGCCTGCGCGCGGTCACGAAGAAGCACGGCGCCCTCCTCGTCTGCGACGAGGTCATCGACGGCTTCCGCTTCGGGTTCTCGTCCTACTCGGCCCTCTACGGCGGCATCGTGCCCGACCTCATCACGCTCGGCAAGGTGATCGGCGGCGGCTTCCCGCTCGCGGCGGTGGGCGGCAAGGCGAAGTGGATGCGGCAGCTCGCGCCGACGGGCCCCGTCTACCAGGCGGGGACGCTGAGCGGCAACCCCGTCGCCGTCGCCGCCGGACTGAAGACCCTCGCCGTCCTCGAACGCGACGCGCCCTACGCCCGCATGGCCGAGCTCGGCAGCGCGCTCGCGGTGGGCGTCTCGACGATCGCCGCCGAACACGGCCTCGCCGTCACGTGCCAGAGCCTCAACGGCGTCTTCACGCCGTTCTGCACCGACACGCCCGTGCAGGACCTCGCGGACGCGAAGGCCTGCTCGACGGCGCTCTACGCGCAGATCTTCAACGGTCTCCTCAAGCGGGGCATCTACATCGCCCCCTCTCAGTTCGAGTGCAACTTCATCTCCGCCGCCCACACGGAGCGGGACGTGGATGCGTTCCTGTCCGCCTTCGAGGCCGTCTGCGGGGAGGTCGAAGGCCGCTGAAGCGGGAGGGACGCGCTTGTCGCGTCCGGGTCTCGCCCGCCTCCGGGAGGGACGCGCTTGTCGCGTCCGTGGTTCGTCCACCTCCGGGAGGGACGCGCTTGTCGCGTCCGGGTCTCGCCCGCCTCCGGGAGGGACGCGCTTGTCGCGTCCGTGGTTCGTCCACCTCCGGGAGGGACGCGCTTGTCGCGTCCGGGTCTCGCCCGCCTCCGGGAGGGACGCGCTTGTCGCGTCCGTGGTTCGTCCACCTCCGGGAGGGACGCGCTTGTCGCGTCCGGGTCTCGCCCGCCTCCGGGAGGGACGCGCTTGTCGCGTCCCACGCCTCTTGACAAGACAATCCTGTCGGCTACGGCCTTGGCCGCAGCCGACAACGCCATGGATGGTTATGGTTGGTTATGGGTCAAGAAGTTCGGACCTCCGATCTTTGTGACGGGACGATGACGACGAAGACGAAAAGGCAGGCCCTGATCCGCGCCCGTTCGTGTCGATCGACGCGGAACACATCGAGAACAAGACGGATCAGCTGAACGCCAACTGCAAGAGCCTGGGCGACCGCCCGTCTGCAGGTCGTCACCGCGACGGACGAGACGTGCCAGACAAAGATCCTCGGCGGGGAGATCGCGCCCTGCGACGACGAAGACGCCCCGTAATCGCCTGCCCTGTTCTATTGCTTCGGCAATTAATTGTGTCGATTCCGTTGGGAGGGCGGCTGTCCCCAG